>JBDIAO010000170.1:0-4525 GCA_039812375.1 Phycicoccus sp.
GGAACGACCTGCACTATCAAACATCGGGTCATTACGGTGAGTCAAGGCGGCAAGCGCGAGACTCTTCCCTGAAAGGTCCCATCTCGGAGCGGAAACAGATATGACGCAAGTTTGGGCTCGTTCGGCGCCGAGTCCCCTGGTCGAGTTGCGCCGGCCGCTGGGCCGACCCCGCTCCGTAACCGCGGATTTAGGTCCCGCCTTCTGCGCCGCCGATGGTCTCAGACGGTTCGCATCCGCCCTGCCCGCCCTGCCCGACGGACGTTCCCGACGGCGTACGCGTCGGCGCCCCCATCGCGCGACCGGCGCGGTGTGGTGCATCGGCATGAACTACGCCGCGCACGCGGCCGAATCCGGCTCGGCCCCGCCGCGCTGGCCGGTGTTGTTCCTCAAGACGCCCAACACCGTGGTCGGTCCCTACGACGACGTGCCCGTCCCGCGCGGTTCGGGGAAGACCGATTGGGAGGTCGAGCTCGGGGTCGTCTCGGTCGGACCGCGAGCTATCTCACCTCTGCGGAGGCGGCGCGCTCCTGCATCGCCGGTTACGTCACGGCCAACGACCTCTCCGAGCGTTCTTTCCAGCTGGAGGTGTCCGGCGGCCAATCGAGCAAGGGCGAGTGTTGTGCCGGCTTCACTCCGGTGTGGCCGTGGTTCGTCACCGCGGGCGAGCCGACTCCGGCTCCCTTCGCCTGCGCTCCTGGGTGAACGGGGAGCCTCGGCAGGACTCCTCGACGCGACATGATCTTCGACGTCGCGACCATCGTCTACGATCTAGGCCAGTACGTCGTTCTAGACTCGGGCGACTTGATCCTCACCGGGTCCCCCGAGGGGTCGCTTGTCGGGCCGTTTCCCCTACGTTGCCGTCGGCGACGTCGTCGAGGTCGACGTCGAGGGCCTCGGCTCTTCCCGCCAGCGCATGACCTGACCCCATCTCTGCCCGGAAAGGACTGACCGATGGACGACTTCGAGGGGCTCGTCGCCCTCGTCACGGGCGGCGCCTCGGGCCTCGGTGCCGCCATCGCCGCCGAGCTGGCTTCCCGTGGGGCCGCCGTCGCGGTGCTCGACCTAGACACCTCCGGTGTCCCCGAGACTGACCGGGTGCGGGCCTGGACGTGCGACGTCTCGGACACGGCGTCGGTCGAGGCGGCCGTCGCCGCGACCGTCGAACACTTCGACCGACTCGACATCGTTGTCAACAACGCCGGCATCGGGGTGGCTGGGGCGATCGGCGACAACGAGCCGGAGGAGTGGCTCCGGGTCTTCGACGTGAACGTCGTCGGCATCCGGCGGGTCACCGCCGCGGCGCTGCCCCACCTCTTGGGTTCGCCAGCGGCGGCCGTCGTCAACGTCGGATCGATCGCGGCCACCCAGGGCCTACCCCAACGGGCGCTCTACTCGGCGACCAAAGGTGCCGTGCACGCCCTCACCCGCGCGATGGCCTGCGACCACCTCGACGACGGAATCCGGGTCAACGCCGTCGCCCCGGGTACTGCGGACACCCCGTGGGTGGGCCGACTCCTCGCGGACACGCCCGACCCGGTGGCCGAGCGCAGCGCCCTAGAGGCCCGCCAGCCACACGGCCGGCTCGTCACCCCCCACGAGGTGGCCAGCGCGGCCGCCTACCTCGCCTCCCCGCGCTCCGGATCGACGAACGGGGTCTGTCTCGCGGTCGACGGCGGCAGCGACAACATCATTCGCCGACCACGAACGGCCCGACTACGCTGACTTGATCTCGGAGGTGTCTTGTGCTGCTCGGAACCCTTCTTCATCCCGAGCTCCTTGCCGCCCTCGGTCGCTCCGGTCACGGCGCCAAAATCCTGCTCGCCGACGGGAACTACCCTCACTCGACCGGCGCGCCCGAGCGGGCGGCGCGGGTGTGGCTCAATCTCGCACCCGGCATTCTCAGTGTCTCCGACGTTCTCTCGGTGCTGCTGGAGGCCATCGTCGTCGAACACGCCGCAGTCATGGCGCCCGAGCCGGACGCGCTGCCCGAGCATCGGCCCGAGGCAATCCCCGCGCACGACGATTACCGCGCCGCCCTCTCGGGGGTTCCCTTCGATGAGCTGCCGCGCTACGAGTTCTATGCCGCCGCGACCGCGCCGGACGTCGACATCCTCATCGCGACGGGCGACCAACGGCTCTACGCGAACATCCTCCTGACGATCGGCACCCGCCCGCTGCTAAACCTCACCTGAAGTGGAACTCGGGTCACCCGGGTGCCGTGGCACGCCTGTCCACAGTCGGCTTGCGAGGGGGTGCCCGCAGATCAGGTCCAGGGCCGCCGTCGATAAGCCACTTCCCGCCAGCGACCGCGAGACCGGCCGGCAACGGGTTCGTGATCTCCAGCAAGTGCTGCAGGAGCAGTTGGCCCAGCGTCTTACGAGGTGCTGGACCGGGTCGGTGGCACCCCAGTGGTCATCCTCGACGGCTTCCACCCGCGACAGTCTGAGCTGCCTCACCCCAGACGACGTCGGTCTGCGCGTTCCTGCATGGCAGAAGCCCGACGAACTTGGGCAGCCTTCTCAGATCTGATCGGCACCACCGCATTCGACACCAGTCCGGCCGGGCCGTTGGTCACCGCGGCCGGTCCAGCAGGTACGCCAACTGGCCCAGCGGGTCACCCTTGGTGAGACGTCGCAGCTGCCGTCGGCATCGCTGGTGGCCACCAGGCGGAAGGGTGAGGCGGCCGAGCAGGTCGGTCAGCTCGAACCGTCCGCCGTCGGCCCAGACGCCCTGGATTCGTCGTGGTAACCGAAGCCGATCGCTTTCCCCATACTGCCGGCCGGCGCGGATCACGTCCCGCAGTCCGAGCCACACCCGACGGGCGGGATGCCGCTGCTTGCGCGGCGCCTCCAGACCAGATCCGTCCGCAGCATCGCGTCGGTCACCGGCTTGAGCTCCTCCAACACCCGAGCGGTGCGCACCGGGACCTTGCGTGGCGGCAGGATTGCCGACGCCAACGCCTGCCGGACCGTCCGCCGGTGCACCTGATGCCTCTCCGCCAACTCGGGAATCGACAGTTCCTCCATCCGCGCGTCCCGACGGATCGCCGCGAACAACTCCACCCGTGACTTCACCTCGACCCCCTCGTGATCGACACCGATCACCACCGTCACCTGGGGCCAACTCAAACCGTCACAATCAGCACCGGCGAGCCGCGCAAGGTGGCCAGATCAACCGTCACACCGGGGCCAACTCAGGCTGTCACGGCCACACGGATCGGCGTCGCCCCCGATGTTCACCCCAATCGGCCCACCCGGGCTCACTGGCAGACCTGCTGGACGAGCCGCTGTCAATCCGTCATTTCTGGAGGGCGCCTGGGCGGCGGGGATGCGGGAGCAGGCCGCTGCTGGGGAGGGCTACGGGAGGTCATGCTCCGGCGACGAGCTCCTGGGAGAGCACCAGGCCACCTCCTCCGAGAGCAGCGTGATCTCGTCGCCGGTGCCTCCCATGATCACCTTCGGCGGTGAGCCGCGCCTTGGGCCGAAGGCGGTGAGCCGGCCCCTCGAGCAGCCTCCGCATCCACTCACCTCCGCCTGCGGCGTCATCGTGAAACTGATGTAGGTGCTCGAGCAGAGGCGAGAGCCCTGCGGGCGGTGTTCGCCAGCGACCTCGACCCGACCGACCGAGAGATGGACCTGCTGCAGCGGTGGTGCGCCTGCGCGCAACGCTGCCGGATCCCCGAGTTCGTCAAGTCAAGACAGCCTGGACAATCCGCCACACACCGGGCCGGGATCCTGGCCTGGCCGCCGTCACCCACGGTCTCGCCAACGGACGCCACGAATGCCTCCCACAAGATCCGCACGCTGATCAACCGCGCCTACGGATTCCACACCGCCGAAGCCGCCCTCGCCTTCATATGCTCACCTGCGGACCGATCAAGCTCCAACTCCCAACCACACCTGAGTCGTTCCATTCATGTCAGGTGAGAGAGCCCCGAAAAGGTTGGATGAAAGTGCTGATCCGGCGGGGTCTCGGTGGAGGTGCGGTAGCCGATATCGGGTCTCGACTCGACGCCCGTTCGGTAGCCGCGGACCGCCACCAGCCGCGGCTGCGGCCCATCCGTGATTATCGTCAGCGAAGCGGTGTTGAGTGTCTCGAATGCATGGATCCGCTTGTTGCCGATCGTCAGCCCCTCAGTGACTTGTCGATTCCCGGCGCGGACTCGATGGGCCCGCACCCGCTGGCCGTCGCTGTAGTCTTCGACCAGTTCAAGGTGATCGATTCTGACCGAGGTCGCGAAGTCAACTCGCCAGGTCGCAGAATCAGCGGACCCATCGACCTTGGTCACCGCAGCCGGGATCGGATCACGAAACCGGCGGCCCAGTTCGGCCCGCCACAGCCGCACCTGGTCGCGATCGGCATCGGGAATCAGCCCGCGGCGATCCGGCGGCAGATTGAGCAGCAGGTTGGCTCCCATGCCGATCGAGCCGTAGTAGATGCCCAACAGATGGTCGACCGGCTTGACCTGATCGTGCTCGGCCCAGAACCAACCCCGGCGGATCGACACGTCGCACTCTGGCGGAAG
>JBDIAO010000171.1:0-4502 GCA_039812375.1 Phycicoccus sp.
AGGTCGCCGACCCGGGCCGCGGCCGCGGTGATGATGTCGAGGTTGCCGGCGTAGTCGGGCAGGTAGTCGCCCCGGCCCTTGACCTCGATGGGGATGAACACCCGGCCCATGCCCTTCCACAGCTCACGCGCGTGGTCGAACTGCACGTCGGCGCGCAGGTGGTAGCCGGGGACGTAGTCCTGGATCGTCTCGACCATCGCTTGCACCGAGGCGACGATGGCGTCCTGGGTGGCGCCCGGTTCGGCGGCCTCGGGCGGGATCGCGCAGAAGACGCTATTGCGCATCATCAGCGGCGGTTCGACCGGGTTGAGGATGATGATCGCCTTGCCCTTGTCGGCCCCGCCGACCACCTCGAGGGCGGCGGCGGTGGTCTCGGTGAACTCGTCGATGTTGGCGCGGGTGCCCGGCCCCGCTGACCTGCTCGAGATCGACGCGACGATCTCGGCATAGGGCACCGGGACGACGGAGCTGACCGCCTTGACCATGGGGGTCGTCGCCTGACCGCCACAGGTGATCATGTTGACGTTCGGCGCGTCGAGGTTGAACTCGAGGTTGACCGGCGGGCAGATGTACGGGCCGACCGCGGCCGGGGTGAGGTCGACGGCGAGGATGCCGGCCTGCGCGTAGCGGGGGGCGTTCGCCTCGTGCGCCTTGGCCGAGGTGCACTCGAACACGATGTCGGGCAGCTCGTCCTGGGCGAGCAGCCAGTCGACGCCCTCGTGGCTGGCCTGCAGGCCCAGCGAGGCAGCGCGCCGCAACCCGTCGGAGGCCGGGTCGACCCCGACCATCCAACGGGGCTCGATGAGCTCGCTACGGCGCATGAGCTTGAACATGAGGTCGGTGCCGATGTTGCCGGGCCCGACGATGGCGGCCGTCCCGGTGCGTGTCGTGGTCATGTCAGGTCCTTCTGTAGGAAGTCGTTGACGAGCCGGCAGAACGGCTGCGTGTGCTCGATCTGGGTCCAGTGCCCGCAGCGGCCGAAGACGTGCAGCTGGCTGTCGTCGATCCACTCGAGCAGGGTCAGCGAGGTGGACAGCGGGATGACCTTGTCGTCCCGCCCGTGGATGATGAGGGTCTCGTTGCGGATGCCGCGCACGTCGGCCTCGGGGTGGGCCATCGCGTCGACCCAGCGCTGACGAGGGGCGGGGAACATCGACGAGAACGCCTCGTGCGCCCCGGGCCGGATGCTCGCCTCGTGGCGCAGGGCGACGAGTTCGTCGGTGATGAACGAGGGGTCGTGGGCGAAGGTCCCGCGCATGAGGGCGCCCATCGCCTCGATGGAGGGCTCGTGGCCCCATACGGCATCCAGGCCCTCGGTGAGCTTGAAGGGGACCCCAACCGACCCCATGAGCACGAGCTTGTCGACCCGCTGCGGGTGGGCGATCGCCAGGGCGAGGGCCATGGAGCCGCCGAAGGAGTTGCCGACGACGCTGGTGCGCTCGACGCCCAGGGCGTCGAGGAAGTCGACGATCTGGCGCAGCCACACCCCGGTGGTGAGCTGGACCCCGAGCGGCGCCGGGGTGTAACCGAAGCCGGCCAGGTCCGGGGCGAGGACGCGGTGGTGCGGGGCGAAGTGCTCGATGGGCAGGCGCCAGTTCGCCCACGCGCTCACGCCGGGGCCGGAGCCGTGCAGCAGGAGTAGCGGGTCGCCAGAACCGATGTCGTGGTAGTTCGTCGTCAGCGTGCCGGTGACGACCGAGCGGCCGATCTCGGGGTTGGTGCCACTTCCGGGGTTGGGGCCACTTCCGGGGGTGGCGGCATTCTGGCTGGTCATCACGGCACCCTCAGACGAACCGGGCGGTGACGGAACCCAGCCCGGCGAAGGTGGCGGTGAAGCTCTGCCCGGGCTCGACCGGGACCATCGCGCACACGGCGCCGGGCAGCACGACGTGCCCGGCCTCGAGGGTGACCCCGAGCGCGCCGACCGTGTTGGCCAGCCACACGAGGCTCGTGATCGGCGAGCCGAGGACCGCGCCGCCGGCGCCGGTGCCGACGACCTGCCCGTTGCGGGTGAGGACGGCTCCGGCCAGGCGCAGGTCGACGGCCGCCAGGTCGGTGGGGGTCGAGCCGAGCACGACCGCACCGCTGCTCGCATTGTCGGCGATGGTGTCGAACAGGCCGATCTTCCAGTCACGGATGCGCGAGTCGACGATCTCGAGCGCGGGCAGGACGAAGTCGACGGCGGCGATCGCCTCGTGCACGGTGACCCCCGGGCCGCGCAGGGCCTTCTTGAGGACGAAGGCGACCTCGGGCTCGACCCGCGGCTGGAGGAAACGGTCGGTCGGGATCGGGGCGTGCTCGAGATAGAAGAAGTCGTCGAGCAGGTGGCCGTAGTCGGGCTCACTGACCCCGAGCATGCGCTGCATGGCGACGCTGGTCAGGCCGACCTTGTGGCCCTTGATGCTCCGCCCGGCACCGGTGAGCTGCTCGATCTGCAGCTGCTGGATGGCGTAGGCGTCCGCCAGGCCCATGCCGGGGTGGGTCGTGGTCAGGGGCTCGATGGGCTGGCGGCTCTGGTATGCCGCGAGCAGGTCGGCCGCGGCCTGTGCTCGCGTCTGCTGGTCCACGCGGGGCTCCCTTCGGGGCGGATGCCGGGTGGGGGGCTGGTACCCGACATCTCGACCCTAGGGGCGGCGGCGTGCTTCCGGCTGGGCTCGTTCTGCTCTCTGGAACGAGTGCCGTCAGGACGAGTAGGCCAGGCCGATCCGGCGTGCGGCGGCCGTGACCACGGGCACGAGCTTGTCGACCTTGGGCAGGACGAGTTCGCTCGGGCCGAAGACCGACACGCTGGCAATCGCGACCTTACGGACGATCACCGGGACAGCCACCGAGGAGGCGCCGTCGAAGGATTCGTTCGTCGAGACGGCATACCCAACCTTGCGGATGTTCTCCAGGACCCGGTCCCAGTCCTGCGCGGTGCGTACCGTGCGCGAGACCCTCGGCGGGAAGCCTGCCCGGCGGCGGGCCTCCTCAGCCTCGATGTTGAAGGCGGCGATGACCTTGCCGCTGCTCGTCACGTGGACTGGCAAGCGGCGCCCGGCATGTCCGAGGAAGCGCATCGAGTCTGCGCTCTCCAGGCGTTCGATGAAGACGATGTCGGGCCCGTCGGGTATGCCGAGGTTGACGGTGAGCCCGGTAGCTTGGGCCACCTGTCTGAGGATCGGGAGTGCGGTGTGCCGCAAGCTGTTTCTGGACAGCGCAAGATGCCCGAGCTCGTAGATGTGGATGCCCAGCCGATAGAGACCGCTGCTCTGGTCCTGCTCCACGAAGCCGCGAGAGGCCAGGGTGGTCAGCAAGCGGTGCGCGGTCGACTTGGCGACGCCCAGGCGACGAGCTATGTCGGATACTCCGAGTTCGCTGTCAATGGCGAAGCACTCCAGGACATCAAGCGCCGTCCCGACCGACTTCAGACCTCCACTGGCCGAGCTGTCGGCCCCCGCAGCATGACGCTTCGGCGTGGTGGTGCACCAGGCGGGTTCGGTGATCGTCATCGGGTCACTCCGGCGGCTCAAGCGTGTGTGCGTGTCTGGACTATGCCCCCTGGGGTGTGCTGCGATCAATCGGCGTGTTCCACTGAGTGGAACAGGGCGGTCGAAGGGAGCGAGCGTGGACGAAGCAGAGCGGGTGCTCCGCGGGGCGGGGACGGGCACGGCATCCGGGGCGGGGACGGTGTCCGTCCTGGGCCGAGCGGCTGCCATCGTTCGCTGCTTCTCGCTCGAGCGGCCCGTCCTCGGCGTCTCCGAACTCGCCCGTCGCACCGGGTTGCCGAAGTCGACGGTGCACCGCATGTGCGCCGAACTGGTCGTGGTCAAGGTCCTGGAACGACGTGAACCGGACGACGACAACGACGGTGGCTACCGGCTCGGGCCGTGGCTCTTCGAGCTCGGCGAGATGGTGCCTTCGCACCGCAGCCTGGCCCAGGCCGCTGAGCCGATCATGGAGGACCTGCGTGAGGCGACCCACCAACGCATCCACCTCGCCGTACTCGACGGTGTGGATGTGGTCTACGTGCAGATCCTCGGCCGCAGCGGGCCGAAGGTGACCAGCCGGGTCGGCGGGCGACTGCCGGCGCACGCGACCGGGGTGGGCAAAGTGATCCTCGCGTACTCGCCAGCGGCGACCGTGCGGGCCCGGATCGACGCCGGACTGCCTCGACTCACGTCACGCACCCTGTCCACCGAGACGGATCTCATCGCAGACCTGCGCAAGATCCGCTCGGTGGGTATGGCGCTCGACCTTGAGGAGTCGCACCTGGGGGTCTCGTGCGTGGCCGCCCCGGTGTTCGGCTCGAACCGGCGGATCCGGGCAGGGCTGTCGATCACCGGGGAGACCAAGTCCATCAACCCCGGACAATTGGGTCCGGCGGTGCGCACAGCGGCGTTCACGCTGACCCGGGTGCTGCGCGCGTCGGGGCTGTGAGTGCTCGGCAGGGCAGGCCCCCAGCTGTTGCCAGCCACGCGGCTCTGGCTGGCCGATTCGCTGGGGTGAGGGTGATCGCTGGC
>JBDIAO010000172.1:0-4487 GCA_039812375.1 Phycicoccus sp.
CAGTGAGCGACGAACGGCCAGTGAGCGACGAACCCAGAGGTACCGGTCAGCCCTTCGGGGTCTCGCCGGGCAGGTCGAGCATCTGGTCGAGCGCGACTCTGGCCCAGCGGGCGACCTCGTCGTCGACCCGGATCGGGTTGACGACTCGTCCTTCGACGAGCGACTCCAGTGTCCACACCAGGTGCGGCAGGTCGATCCGGTTCATCGTCGAGCAGTAGCAGACGTTCTTCTCCAGGAAGGCGATGTGCTGCTCCGGGAACTGCGCGGCGAGCCGCTTGACGAGGTTGAGCTCGGTGCCGACGACCCAGGAGGTACCGGCCGGAGCGGCCGCGATTGTCGTGATGATCTTCTCGGTCGAGCCAACCTCGTCGGCGAGCTGGACGACCTCGTTGCGGCACTCGGGATGCACCATGACCTTCACCCCGGGGATGTCGTGACGCGCGGTCCGCACGGCATCGACGGTGAAGCGGCCGTGCACCGAGCAGTGCCCGCGCCACAGGATCATCGTCGCGGCCTCCAGCTCCTGCTTGGTCAACCCACCCATCGGGCGGTGCGGGTCCCAGACCACGCAGTCACTCAGGGGCCGCCCGAGGTCGCGGGCATAGGTGTTGCGCCCGAGGTGCTGGTCGGGCAGGAAGAGCACCTTGCCGCCGTCGCCAGCCCGCTCCAGGGCCCAGGTCAGGGCGGTGCGGGCGTTCGAGGAAGTGCACACTGTGCCCCGGTGGCGGCCAGTGAAGGCCTTGATCGCCGCCGAGGAGTTCATGTAGGTCACCGGGACGGTCCGGTCGGCGAGGCCGGCCTCGGTGAGCTCGTCCCAACAGTCCTCCACCTGGGCGATGGCCGCCATGTCGGCCATCGAGCAACCAGCGGCGAGGTCGGGCAGGATCACGGTCTGCTCGTCGGTGGTGAGGATGTCGGCGGACTCGGCCATGAAGTGCACCCCGCAGAAGACGATCCACGGTGCGTCCGGTCGGGCGGCTGCCTGCTTGGCCAGCTTGAACGAGTCGCCGGTGACGTCGGCGAACTCGATGACCTCGTCTCGCTGGTAGTGGTGCCCCAGGACGAACACTCTCTCACCGAGTGTCTGTTTCGCCGCTCGAGCGCGGTCGACGAGAGTGGGGTCCGAAGGAGCCGGAAGGATCCCTGGACACTCGACCCCACGCTCGGTGTGCAGGTCGGTGCCGGCGCCGAGTACGAGGAGCGGGGTTGGGGCGGCGGTGGTGCTCATCGCCCCATCTTCCCATGCGCGCGACGGCCGGATGAGCTGCTCAGGGCCACCCGGGCGCGGGTGGAGTGCGAGACGGCCCACCCACACAGGCAGCACACGGCATACGTCCAGGTGGGGTTCCTAGTGTGCACAGTGCCTATGGGATACCCACGTGCGGCGTGGGATGCCCATCGACAGTTCAGAGCACCCCATCGTGCGCTCGCCACACCAACTCGCCACACCAACTCGCCAAGGGGCCGACGTGTCACTGACCGGACCGGTGCTGCCCGTCGTGCTTCTTGCTGCCGTCCTGGTCGTGCTCGTCGCGATTATCATCGGACCGCCGGCGAGGATGCACCGGATCACGGCCAGCCTGGTCCGCACCGGGGAGGCCTTGGGGCTCAGTGTTCTCGTCCTGGCCCTGTCCGGAGTGCTGCTCAACAACACCTACGCCTTCTACCTCAGCTGGAACGATCTGCTCGGGGTGCGCTCACCGGTGACCTCGACTCGTGCCGGTGCGGACCCCAGGGCCGTCAACAAGGCTCCCATCGGGGGGGTGCCGGCCGGGCCCGGGAGCGAGCCCGGGACCGGGAGTGGGCAGCTACCGCCGCTGCCGCATCAAGGTCGGCTCCAACCGTATGTCGTGCAGGGCCAGCAGTCCCTGTTGCGGGCCGACGTCATCGTGCGGCTCCCCGAGGGGTACAACCCAACCGCGGACGTGCATTACCCGGTCATCGTGGCACTGCACGGCACCCCCGGTGAACCATCTGCTTGGTTGGGGCCGATGGAGTTCGGCGCCAGTATCGACGCCGCAGTCGCACAGCACCGGATCGCGGCGCCCATCCTGGTCATGCCCCAGGTGAACTTCCCCTATGGCACCGACACCGAGTGCCTCAACGGTCAGGCAGGTGACCCTCAGGTCGAGACCTGGCTCGCGCAGGACTTGCCCACCTGGATCGCCGCGCACTTCCGGGTCGCTCCGGACCGCCTCGGGTGGGCGACCGCCGGCTACTCTGCCGGCGGCTTCTGTGCGGCCTTCATCACGATGCACCACCCTGATCGCTTCGGCGCCGCACTGGTCTACGGAGGCTATTTCCGTCCGACGTTCTCCCCGGGCTACGCCCCGTACGACGAGCAGACCCTGCGCTCGAGCAGATACGACCTCACCCGCCTGGCCGCCACGGACCCGCCACCGGTCGCTCTGTGGGTCATGTCGAGCAAAGGGGACACCATGAGCTACCCGACGACGGCCAAGCTGATCCAGAACGCTCGGGCGCCGCTGTCGGTGACGAGCCTGATCGCTCGCAGTGGTGGGCACGCATTCGCCAACTGGGTGCCAGACACCCCGGCCAGCCTCACGTGGCTCGGTCGCTCGCTGAGCGGATTCGCGCCTCGCTGAGTCACCCGGCCGCGCGACTCCCGCTGGGCACGGATACCCCACTGGGCGCACTCCTGGCCGGCTCGGATGATCCTCCCGGGAACCTGTGTCACTCTAAATGATGTGCGCGTCCTCATCGCCCCCGACTGCTTCAGCGGCACACTCACCGCGACCCAGGCGGCGCGGGCCATCGCCGACGGATGGGCCCGCTCCGCGCCCCACGACCATCTCGACCTGCTTCCGCTCAGCGATGGCGGGCCGGGCTTCGTCGATGTCATCCAGGCTGCCCGCGGAGGGGAGGAGGTCGTCGTCGACGTCAGCGATCCCCTGGGTCGGCAGGTTCCCGCTGCGGTCCTCGTCATCGAAGAGGCGGGGGAGCGGACCGTCTATGTCGAGGCAGCCAGTGCCTGCGGTCTGCACCTGCTCGCTGCAGACGAACGCAAACCGGGGGTGACCTCGACCTATGGCGTCGGCGAGCTGCTCGAGGCCGCCCTGGAGCAGCAACCCGGCCGGATCGTCGTCGGGATCGGCGGCAGCGGGACCAACGACGCCGGGGCCGGGATGCTCGCTGCACTCGGCGCCGGCCCGGTCGAGGAGCTCGCCCGTGGTGGACTCGAGCTCGTGCGCGCCTCCGACCGGGCTCTGGGCGGTTTGGCCGGTGCCCGAGCTCGCTTCGCCGACATCGACCTCGTCGTCGCCTCCGACGTCGACAACCCGCTGCTGGGCCTCAAGGGGGCCAGCGCCGTGTATTCCCCGCAGAAGGGTGCCGACCCGGCCACCGCCCAGGCACTGGAGGCGGCGCTCGGCCGGTTCACTGAGGTCGTCGCTCGGGCCCTGCCCAGACAGTTGGACCTGCTCACCGGGCAGCCACGCCGGCTCGACCGTGAGGCGGGGGCGGGCGCTGCCGGTGGCCTGGGCTACGCGCTGTCGCTGCTCGGGGCCCGGCGGGTCAGCGGGGTGGGCGCAGTCCTGGACGCCGTCGATTTCGCCGAGCGGATCGTCGGAGCGGATCTGGTCATCACGGGTGAGGGCAGCTTCGACTGGCAGAGTCTGCGCGGCAAGGTCGTCGCCGGGGTGAGTGAGCGTGCAGCGGCCGCCACCATCCCGGTGGTCGTCATCGCCGGCCAGGTGCTCGTGGGCCGCCGCGAGACGATGAGCTTGGGGGTGAGCGGTTCGTATGCGGTTGCTCGGGTCCCCACAGAGGTCGCCGAAGCGATGGCCGACCCCGTCGGCACACTCTCTGCGCGGGCGGCCCGGGTTGCTCGGACTTGGTCGCCACGGCCGGGGGATCCCCAGGACGGCGTATCCTGACCAGGAACACATTGCCCCTCACGACGGTTTCACCCGGTACCCCGCAACTCGGAGGCGCAGCCTCCACCGACGCCCAGGAGAGCACTTCATGAGCAACCAGCTCGACAGCACGACCACCGAGACGGCCCAGGGCGCCCACGGCGTCGTCCTCACCGAGGTCGCCGCTGCGAAGGTCAAGTCGCTGCTTGCCCAGGAGGGGCGCGACGACCTAGCGCTGCGGGTGGGGGTCCAGCCAGGCGGCTGCTCGGGCCTGATCTACCAGCTGTACTTCGACGAGCGCACCCTCGACGGTGACCTCAGCCGGGACTTCGACGGGGTCCGGGTCGTCGTCGACCGCATGTCGGGGCCCTATCTTGAAGGGGCGACGATCGACTTCGCCGACCAGATCGACAAGCAAGGCTTCACGATTGACAATCCCAATGCGGGCTCGTCCTGCGCCTGCGGCGACAGCTTCGCCTGAGCAGCACACAGCATCCGACAACGCGGCCGGCATCACCTGACGAGGGTGGCGCCGGCCGCGCCGCATGGGGGCCGGTCGGGTTACGGTCCTGCCTGGGCCTTGCCGTCAGGCCTGGGGTATGCCGTCAGGCG
>JBDIAO010000173.1:0-4470 GCA_039812375.1 Phycicoccus sp.
TCCCCGGCGCTGGACGTCGTAGCGCCCGCGGGTCTGGCTGCGGTCAGGCCGTTGATCACCGCCTCGTATGCCGCGGCCCGCTCTCCCGGTCCAGTCGCCTCGGTCCGAATGAACTCCAGCACTCGCCCGGCCTCGTCGAGCGCGACCCGCTCATCGTCGCTCAGGCCTGCCGTGGCCGCATGGGCGGCATACCTCTCCGCTTCGGTGACGGCTCGGGCGAGATCGAGGACAGCCCTGCCGTAGTCGGTGGACAGCACGTCCCGGGAGGTGGGGAGAGGTCGCTGCGGGCGCAGCGACTCGGCGTGGAAGAGCGCCTGCCAGGCTGCGGCGGTGACCGGGTCGCTCAGGTCGGCCAGGGCAGGCCGGTCGAATGCGGCCTCGGCGTCACGCTGGTAGTGCAGCAGGTGCTCCCCCAGCGCGAGTTCGTAGGTGACCAGGGCCTGCTGGTCCCGCGGCAGACCCCGGCCCACAGGCGTGCGTCGCAGTGCCCGGGCCGCCCGGCCCTCAGGCCCGGGCATCCAGCGAGCGCGAAGCCGGTCCAGGGGGCGCAGAACGTGCTCGCTCATCATCGCCAGGCTCAGCGCGACGACACCGAGCCCAATGAGCACCACGAGCCGATAGAGGACCCCGAGAAAGATCACCAGTGCCTCGCCGACCCCTGTCCCGACCGGGGCTGGGACGACGAGCCCAGCGAGGACATCCGGGACAAGGAGGAGCAGCGCCCCGACCGCCATGGCAGTCCGCGCCGGCCAGCGCGGCAACCTGGCGGCCCCGGCCCGCTCCCGGCGCCGCCGGACCAGGTGCCGCCACCATCCGGTCGCGACGAGTCCGGCCCCCGCCACGCCGAGCCCGATCGTCAGCAGGGCGTGCATCGAACCTCCTCACCGGACGATGGCCCGGCAATCGACCGGGGCGACTCCATTGTGAGCGACAACGGCGTCTGGCGGAAACGGCATTCCCCGCGTGGACCATCCAGGACCAACCGGCGTGCGCTGGCCTACCGTTGCCGGTGATGCAGTGCGACTACTTCGACGCCGGGAAATGCCGTTCGTGCACCCTCATGGGGCTCCCGTATGCCGCGCAGCTCGCTGCCAAGGACACCCGAGCCAGGCAGGTGCTCGCGCCGTTCGTTCCGAGATCAGCGTGGCACTCTCCCTTCCCCAGTGTGGAGGCAGGCTTCCGGAACAAGGCCAAACTCGCCATCGGCGGCGTTCCTGGGGCGCTGACGCTGGGCATCCTCGACGGCCAGCGACGCGGTGTGGATCTGCGCATGTGCGGGCTCCATGAGGAACCGCTGCGCACAGCCCTACCGGTGCTTGCGGCATACCTCGACGACCTGCGCCTGCTGCCCTATGACGTCCGCAAGGGCCGCGGCGAGCTCAAGCATGTCCTGGCCACCGTCAACCCTGACGCCGAGCTCATGGTGCGCCTCGTTCTCCGCAGCGACCGGCAGCTCGACCGGGTGCGCGAGCACCTCGGGGAGCTGATCTCGGCGCTGCCGAGCCTGCGAGTCGGGAGCGTCAACTTCCAGCCAGAGCACAAGGCCGTCCTCGAGGGTGCAGTCGAGATCATCCTCACTGACGCTGCGGTGCTGCCGATGCGTCTGCCCGGCGCGCTGCTGCACCTCCGTCCTGGGAGCTTCTTTCAGACCAACACCGCGGTGGCCGTCGGGCTCTATGCCCAAGCGCGCGAGTGGGTCGACCAGACGGCGCCGGAGGTGGTGTGGGACCTGCACTGCGGGGTCGGTGGGTTCGCACTGCACCTGCTCGATACCGGCCGGGACGTGACCGGGGTTGAGATCTCACCCAGTGCGGTGCACTCGGCCCGGTCCGCACTGAACCAAACTCAGGAGGCAGTCGCGGCGCTCGGGACCTGCGCGGAGGCGAGATTCGTCGTCGGTGACGCCACGGCATACGCGATGTCCGCGCCGGCGCACCCAGATCTGGTGGTCGTCAACCCGCCGCGGCGGGGCATTGGACCTGAACTGGCGCACTGGCTCCAAGAATCCGGGGTGCGCGACGTGCTGTACTCCAGCTGCCATCCGGTCTCGCTCGCCCGGGATCTGGCCCAGATGCCGGCACTGCGTACCCGACGAGCACGGTTGTTCGACATGTTCCCCCAGAGTGAGCACGCCGAGGTTCTCGTCCACCTCCAGCGTCGCTGACCGGGCGTGGCGCGCCCGAGCGTGGCGCGCCCGAGCGTGGCACCCCGGAGCGTGGCACCCCGGAACTGTGGCTTCACCCGGGAAACATTCCGGGGTGAAGCCACAGTTCCGGGATCATCCCGAAATCGCGGGGCTGGTGGGGCGGGTGGGACGTGAGGAGAGAGGACTGTGGGGCTGGTGGGGCTGGTGGGACGGGAGTGACGGGAGTGACGCGGGACTGGTGGGACGCGGGTCAGATCGGACGGGAGTGGATCGCGACGAGGAAGTCGCTCTGTGGCGTCCAGGGCCGCAGGTCCCATGTGGACAGGAGCAGGTCCTGGGCCAGTCCCGCCGTCGCTGCGTGCACACGGTGTTCGGCCACGGCATACCCCCGCCCAGACCCGAAACCGACGACGAGCCGGCCACCGGGCGCCAGGTGTGCGCCGAGCCTGGCGATGATTCCCGCACGGGTCACCGGGGCCGCGAACGCAAGGACATTGCCGGCAGCGACAATGGCGTCGAAGGGCTCAGGTATGCCGTACCCGGGCAGGTCGAGTTCGGCGAGATCTCCGACGACCCACGTCGGCCCGGGGTGGTCCTCTTGCGCGGCAGCAATCAGCACCGGGTCGACGTCCACACCGACGACGGTGTGCCCGCGACGGTGCAGTTCACCACCGACCCGCCCGGGCCCGCAGCCGGCGTCGAGCACCCGGGCCCCGCGAGGGACCATCGCGTCGATAAGCCGGGCCTCCCCGTGCAGATCAGCCCCGGAGCGAGCCATCGCGCGGAACCGCTCGACGTACCAGTGCGAGTGCCCCGGGTCAGCGGCGACCTTCTGCTCCCACAAGCTCGGCACCCTGCCCGCGCCGGGCGGAGGATCGGATCGGCCGGCGGAACGATCCTCGTCGCCGATCATTCGAACCTCGATGGGTCTCCGGCACCGACCCGCAGCACCTGCGCCACCCCGGCACTGAAGTCGATAACGGTCGTCGGCTCCCGGCCGCACTCCCCGGAGTCGAGGACGAGATCGACGACGTGGTCGAGCTCCTCCTTGACCTGCCAGCCATCAGTCATCGGGTCCTGCTGCCCAGGCAGGATGAGCGTGCTCGTCAGCAGAGGCTCCCCAAGCTCGGCAAGCAGTGCCCGGACCACGGCGTGATCCGGGATGCGAACCCCGACGGTACGTTTCCTCGGATGCAGGAGCCGGCGAGGCACCTCCCGGGTCGCCGGGAGGATGAACGTGTAGCTGCCCGGGGTGGCCGCCTTGAGGGCCCGGAAGACACGATTGTCGATGATGACGAGTTGGCCGAGCTGCGCGAAGTCGGCGCACATCAGGGTGTAGTGGTGCCGGTCGTCGAGTCGGCGGATGTCCCGGATTCGGTCCTTGGCGTGCTGGTCGCCGAGCATCGCCCCGAGTGCGTATCCGCTGTCCGTCGGGTAGGCGATCAGGCCGCCCTCGTGGAGTACATCGATCGCGGCACGGATCGCGCGCAGCTGCGGATCGACCGGATGGACGTCGAGGTATCTCGCCACCCCTCACTCCACCGTCATGGTGACTTCGGTGCCCCGCTGGACTGTGCGCGAGACCGTGCACAGCCGGTCGTGGCTCATCGCGACCGCCCTGGGGAGCATCTCCCGGGCCCGATCCCCGTCTGCCCCTTCCGGGAATCGCACGGTGAAGGTCACCTCGAGCCCGCTGAGGTGACTGCCGCCGTCGTCGCGGACCTTCTCCCCCACGCTGAGCGCGTCGAAGGCCAGCGGCTCGGCCCGTTTGCCGGTGATCGCGTCGACGTCGACCGCGCTGCAGCCCACGATCGCAGCGAGCAGCAGTTCGACCGGAGTGAAGTCCTCACTGTCACCGGCGCCAAGCGGGATCTGGCCACCTCGAATGTTGGTGACGGTGAAGGTTCCCGGCCCCGTGCGCTGCAAGCGCACCTCCCGCCATCCGGGTCCGGATCGGCCTGTCTGCTCTGCGCTCATGTGAGCAGTCTCGCACCTGTACGAAGTTGCTCAGGTGCGCAGTCTGGCATCTGCTGCGAAGTTCGGCACCGAACCAGTGACGTCCCGGTCCGACAGGCCGAGCTGCCGACCGCAGCTCGACGCACCGAGCTATCACGCCGGTACGACACACCCGTCACATTCGCCCCAGCAGTTGCGGGATGGCTGACCTGAACCGGCTAAACTGAGCTCGGCCAACAGGGGCTCTGTGGTGTGCGCATGGCCCTCCGGCGCCCAGCATTGCCGACGCACCGGTCGCACTACCTGAGGAAACCATGAGTCTGGACACCCGCCGCCCCGACGCGGCCCCGCCGCGCGCAGGTGCTCCA
>JBDIAO010000174.1:0-4460 GCA_039812375.1 Phycicoccus sp.
TGGGGACCAGTCCGAGGCGGGTGACGACCTGCTGCATCGCGTCGCCGACCGACAGCAGCGGGGCAGCGATCGTCTGCACCCAGGTGAAGGACAGGACCCAGTCAAGGAACCACAGCGACAGTGCGCACCAGGACCGGTAGGCGCCCCAGCAGGCATCAGTGATCGACGCCCAGAAGAACTTGTCCGGGGAGGTGATCCCGCCCCGGTCCAAGGACATCTCGAAGTTCCAGATCGAGATCCCGCGAGAGTCCTTCAGGTCGATCCAGGCCAGCGCCGGCGGGGTCTGGCCGATCTTGTCCGCGGCGGCGATCGGGGCCGCAGCCGCGGACTGCACGCGCACGAACATCAGCAGCATCCAGCCGGCGAACACCGACAGGGCGCGCCGGAGCCAGGGGCCGCGAGCTCGCAGCCACGTCATGCCGTCTCCTGATTACGGGGTGCGGCCTTGGTGCTGGCCGAGCCGCCGGCGGTGATCGCGGCCGAGCGCTCATCGCGGGCCGGCAGCAGGACCTTGACCCTGCCGACGTTGCCGGACATGTCGCGCATGGTGGCCTCGCCGCGGCGGTGCACCGGGACCGCCTTGCCGTCCGGGCCGAGGGGGGAGGTGTCGTGGCGGACCATCTCGATCAGCTGCTCGTCCTCGGCGTCCAGGTCCAGCCAGGCCAGGCCGCGCTTGGCCAGGGTCTTGTCGCGGTGGCGCATGAGGATGCGGGTGGGGATCAGGCCGCGCAGGGTCGGGGAGCCGAAGTCGGCCTCGGGGTCGTGGGAGTCCAGGAGCACCACGGCGCGGTGCTTGCGGCCGTCACGCACGAAGTCCACGAGTTCACGCTCACCCTCGAAGGAGATGGTCATCGAGTGAGCCTCGGAGACCACGAACCCGGCCAGGGTGGAGGTGTCCTCGAAGCAGACGTGGCGGGCCAGGGCGGCGATGAGCGCGTTGAGGGCGCGGCCGAACAGCTTCTCCAGGCCGAGCTGCTCGAAGAGGTGCTCGTGCTCGAGCTCTTCGCGGGAGGGCAGCTGCAGGGTGTGGGTGCGGATGACGACCGCGCGGGTGGACAGGTCCAGTGGCGGGACCGTGCCGTCGAAGATGACGCGGCCGATCTCGCGGCGGGCGAAGACGTTGACCAGGCGGGCCAGCTCGCCGGCGCCGGGGAGGGTGCAGCCGTCGTGCAGGTGGGCGAGCAGGTCGCCGGAGGAGGTCAGCTCGTGCTTCTCCAGGTAGGCCGGGTCGAGGACGTCGGAGAGCAGCACGCCTCGTTCGCTGGTGGGGCGGACGTTGAGCAGCGGGGTGAGGAAGGTCTGCATGATCCGGCTGCCGGTGCGGGGGCCGAAGACGCGCAGGGGGTCAAGGGACAGCTCGGGGTCGGCGGCGTTGACGACGACGGCTCGGGTCAGTGCGCCGGCCCACGATGCCCACTCCCCCTTGGCGGTGCGGTCGGCGATGACGAGCTGGCCGCCGCGGTCGATGACGTCGCCGGCGAGCTTCATCAAGGTCGCGGTCTTGCCGGCGCCGAGTTCGCCGGCGACGGCGGCCGAGCCGGAGATCTGCCGGTCGGAGGCTCCCTCGAGGTCGTGCAGGACGACGCTGGTCGGGCCGCAGGGGACGTTGGGGGCCAGGAGTGGGCCGTGGGCGATGTTCAGGCCGAGGGCGGAGCCCTTGGAGTCGCCTAGGCGGACCGAGGCCAGGGGGACGGTGGCGGCCAATGCCTTGCTGGTGGTGATCTGGGCGAACTCGCGCACGGCGCGCGAGGCGGGCACGCCGGGCTGCATCGCCCACCACAGCTCCTCCTGGTAGCCCAGGGGTGCGGAGAGCTTGTAGCCGGTGTCGCCGAGGAAGTCGGCCAGGGCGCGCGCCTGCTGTCGGGAGGAGTCGGGGGTGGGGCCGGCGACCGCGAAGATCATGGTGGCCTGGGCTTCGACCTCCAGCTTGTCGGACTCGAGGATGGAGACGTACTCGGCCAGGTCGTCGGCTACCCGGTCGAGCATGTTCAGGCCGTGGGAGACCTCGCCTTCGCGCTGGCCGTATTGCTCGTTGAGGTTGCGCAGGGCGCGCTGGTTTTGGGAGGCGACGGCGGCCGAGGAGCGGATCGACAGTCGCATCGCCCAGTCGACGTCGATGCCGGATTCGTCGATGCGGCCGATGACCTCTGAGCCGGGGAAGACCATGCCCCCGTCGGGGACGTCGGAGATGACCATGAGGGACTGGTAGGACGCCTCGGTGTCGGCGACCGATGAGGCGTCGGTGACCTTGAGGTAGCGGCGCGAGATCGGGTTGAGGCGGGCCGGGGACTTGGGGTCCAGGTCGCTCTGGCCGCCCTCGTCGAGGACCGGTTCGCCCAGGGCTGCGCCGGTCTTGGGTGCCAGGAGTGCCGCGGCGACATCGTCTTCGCCGTCGCCGGGTAGGTCGAGGTCCTGGAAAAGTCCGCGGCGGATCGCGTGCTGGTGGAGCCAGACCATCTGGGCTGGGGTGGCCGGGGTGGGGTTGAAGGGGCCGGGGATGCTCTCGGAGACTCGTGCGGCCTGGGCCAGGCGACGTTCGACGTCGCCGAGCTTGACGGCGGCGCGGGGCAGGCCGAGGCGGTCGCGCAGGTCGGAGGTGGCGGCCTTGAACGGCTCGGTAAACCGGTCCGAGGGCTTGTCGTCCCCCAGCGGGACCGAGAGCCAGTAGATGCGCTGGCCGGGGCCGATGTGGTCGAGGGTGTCCAGGGTGGCCTCGCACTCGGCGACCCAGTCCGGGCAGTCCTCGAGGTCGACCCCGTCGAGCATCTTGGAGACCACGACCGCTGGGTCCAGGCCGGAGTTGATACCCAGCAGCAAGGACTCCCCCGGTAGTGCCCGGAACAGCGCTTGGTGCAGGGCGCGCACGCCGTGCTTGTCCTTGGTGGGGCGCAGGCCGTAGGGAAGGCCGGTGAGCAGCCAGTCGGCCCACACCGATCCCGAGCGGGTCCAGCGGAGGTTGGCGGCCATGGAACGGGACGGGGTGCGCATCAGTCCTCCTGGGACGCGCCCGACGAGGCGAGCAGGCGCTGTACCTCGGTCAGCGCCGGCGAGGCCGAGCTGCGGGGTGCGGTGGCGGGTACGGGACGGAGCCGGGTCGAGGCAGGCGCGGCCGCGACCGAGGGCTGCTGGGAGGGGGCTGGGCGGGACCACCTGGGCCGCGGGAGCCGTCGACGAGTGCGGGTCGGTCGGGGCGGCGTGGGTGCGGCCCGGCGTGCCTGGATCTCGGCCAGGGACGGTGCGTCGTGGTTGATGACCAGGCGGGAGCGGGTCGGTCGGGCCCGGCGGATCCGTACCGGAGCTCCGCCCAGGTGTCCCTGGGCTGGTGAGCTGAGGGCACGGATCGCGCCGGAGCCGACCGAGATCGGGTTACGGGACCCGATCGGGAGCCGCCCCAGGAGCACCACGAGGCCGTAGGCGCAGCCGAGGAGGATGAGCGCGTTGCCGATCAGACCGAAGTGGCCCCACAGCCACGTCGTCTTGCTGCCGATCACGATGAACGCCACGCCCGCGATCACCTGGGTGTAGGTGTACGGGCCGCCCCAGATGGTGGCGCCGTCGGGTGTCTTCCCGATCAGCTGAGGGAAGCGGCGGGCACGGGTGTACCACTTGACGACCTCGTAGGCCTCGCCGCTGCTGGTGCGCGGGTTCGTCGTTGTCGACATCGCTGTCTCCTCCTTGGATTGCCGGTAGTCCTGGTTCCGGTCAGGTGGTGGAGGGGAAAGCAGACGGGCCGGCGGGGCCGGGGATGACATGGACGGCGACCGGGCCCATGCTCATCTCGTTGCCGACGCGGTCCTTGATGTCGGTGACCGACCAGACACCCCAGATGAAGATGCCGGCGGCGATCAGCGAGATGATGATGCGGGCCATGGCGCCGCGGGAGGCGACCGCCTGGATGATCACGAAGATGATCCCCAGGGTGACCGCGACACCGCGCAGCACCGTCTGGGTCTGGGTGTTCTTCGACGTGACCCAGTCGAGGATCCCGTCGCCGGCGGCCATGACGACGCCGGACTGGTGAGCAGAGATGACCTCGTTGCTCAGCTGGATGAGTGCGGACATGGTGGTGCTCCTCCTACGGGGCGGTGGTCGGCGTGGGGCTGCCGGCCGGGGGTGGGGTGGCGCTACCCGAAGGCCGGGTAGACGCCGGGCCCGGCGCCGAGCTGGCGGCGGGAGCCTGGGACTGCTGCTGCACCGGGGCGGGGTCGATCGCGGAGATCTCCCAGCGGCCGGCGCGGGCAGTCAGGGTCAGCGCATAGGCGACGTTGGCGGTCTGCTGGTCGGTGACCACCGCCGTGCCCAGCGCCAGGACTCGGGTCTTGGTGCCGTCCTGCGGGACGGCCGCCGGTGGCTGGTCGCTGCCGGCGGCGCGGATCTCCGAGAGCCGGACCGAGGTGTACGGTGCCGGGGTGAGCGGGGTCAGGTTGCCTCCTGGGGTCAGGTAGCGAGAGCCGTCACCC
>JBDIAO010000175.1:0-4426 GCA_039812375.1 Phycicoccus sp.
GTCGGTGCCGGAGGTGCTGGAGGAGCCGCTGCCTGCACAACGGGCGCAGGTGCAGGGGCAGCGGAGGCGACACCCTCACCGATGACGGCGAGGTCCGCCCCGACCGGCACCGTGTCGTCCTCGGCAACGAGGATCTCCTGGAGGATGCCGGCGATCGGGGACGGGATCTCGGTGTCGACCTTGTCCGTCGAGACCTCCAGCAGGGGCTCGTCCACCTCGACGTGGTCACCCACGGACTTCAACCACCGAGTCACGGTGCCCTCGGTGACGGACTCACCCAACGCCGGCATGGTCACACGTTCAGACATGAGCTCAGTTCTCCTTATCGGGGGTGGCGCCGACAACTCTAGTTCTGGGGCCCCGCCGCGTGCGTCCAGGGAGGCCAGGGGTGCGTCGCGATGTCGCGCGGGGTTCAGTTGTGCGCATGCAAGGGCCTGCCCGCGAGGGCGAGATGGGCCTCGCCGAGTGCCTCGTTCTGGGTCGGATGGGCGTGGATCAGTGGGGCGACATCCTCCGGATGGGCCTGCCAGCCGACGATGAGCTGAGCCTCACCGATGAGTTCGCCGACCCGGGCGCCGACGAGATGGATTCCGACGACCGGCCCGTCGCTGACCCGGACCAGTCGGGCGAACCCTTGGGTACGCAGGATCTGGGACTTCCCGTTGCCGGCGAGGTTGTAGTCATAGGTCTCGACGCCGTCGCCGTACACGACTTGCGCCTGCTCGTGGGTCAAACCCACCGAGGCGATCTCAGGGTCGCAGTAGGTGACCCGGGGGATCGTGGAGTCGACGACCGGTGCCGGGTCCAGACCGGCGATTTCCTCCGCGACGAAGATCCCGTGCGCGAAGCCTCGGTGCGCCAACTGGAGGCCGGGCACGATGTCCCCGACCGCGAAGACACCCTCCACACCGGTGCGGAGCCGCTCGTCGGTGACCACGAAGCCGCGGTCGACCTGCACGCCGCACTCGGCATACCCCAGCCCGTCGGTGACCGGGCCACGTCCGACGGCGACGAGGAGGATGTCGGCGGTGAGCTCCTCCCCACCCTCCAGAGTGAGGGTGACGGAGGTGTCGTCCTGGCGAGCCGCAGCGAAGCGCGCTGACGTGCGAACTCTGATGCCACGCTTGCGAAAGGCGCGCTCCAGTGCCGTGGAGACGGACTCCTCCTCCGCGGCGACGAGCCGGGGGAGCGCCTCAACGACGGTGACGTCAGCGCCGAAGGAGCACAGAACGGATGCGAACTCGACGCCGATGACCCCGCCGCCGACGACGATCGCCGTGGCCGGCATCGTCTCGAGACTCAGCGCCTGGTCGCTGGTCATTATCCGACCGCCGATGTCCAGACCAGGCAGGGTGCGGGCGAAGGAGCCGGTGGCCAGGACGACGTGCCGGCCGGTGAGTCGGCGGCCATCGACGGCGACCGTGCTGCGGTCCACGAGGGCGCCGGTCCCGGTGACGACCTCGACGCTGTGGGCCTTGGCCAGGCCTTGCAGGCCCTTGTGCAGCCGGTTGACCACGCCGTCCTTGTAGGCGTGGACCCCAGTCAGATCGATGCCCTCAAGGCTGCTGCGGACCCCGAAGCGCGCTCCGTCCCGGGCCGCGTCGGCCACCTCGGCTGCATGCAGCAGCGCCTTGGTCGGGATGCAGCCGCGGTGCAGGCAGGTGCCGCCGAGCTTGTCTTTCTCCACGAGGGCAACCTTCATTCCCAGTGCGGCGGCCCGGAAGGCACAGGCGTAGCCACCGCTCCCGCCGCCGAGGATGACGACGTCGAACGGCTCGAGTTCCGGGTCTTCAGTGGTGGTCTCGGTGATCATGGCGGCTCTCGTTGGGGTGCGGTTTCTCGGTTCTTGTTGAAGTGAGGGTGCTCGATGCTCGACGGCTCAGGGTGCGTAGGACTCGACCAACGCGACGAGGGTGGCCACGCCCCACCCGGTGCCACCCTTGGGGTTGGGGCCGAAGGCCGGCTTTTCGTTGAAGGCAGGACCCGCCATGTCGATGTGTGCCCACGGAATGCCGTCGGGTACGAAGTGCGAGAGAAAGATGCCCGCGGTGAGCATCCCGCCCCAACGGTCGGCCTTGTGCGCCAGATCAGCGGTCTGGGACTCCAGCCCCTTCGCCAGGGCCTCCGGCAGCGGCATGGGCCAGGCCTGCTCACCGGCGACGGTCGCGGCCTCGACGACTCGGCTGCGGAAGGCGTCAACGCTGCCCATGACCCCGGCGATCTGCGGGCCCAGGGCGATGGTCTGCGCACCGGTGAGGGTCGCGATGTCGACGATGGCATCCGGGGCCGACTCGGCCGCAAGCGCGATGCCGTCGCCGAGGACCATGCGCCCCTCGGCGTCAGTGTCGAGGATCTCCACAGTCGTGCGGTTGCGCATGGTGACCACATCGCCCGGGCGCTGCGCCGTGCCGCTGGGCATGTTCTCCGCGAGGCACAGATAGCCGGTGACTGCGACCGGGCCGGCGAGCTGCGCGGCCGCGAGCACCGTCGCCATGACCGCCGCAGCCCCGGCCATGTCGCACTTCATGGTCACCATCGACGCGGACGGCTTGATGCACAGCCCACCGGAGTCGAACGTGATTCCCTTGCCGACGAGCGCGATCGTCGCGACCGGCTTGGGCGGCTTGTAGGACATAGTGACAATTCGTGGAGGGTGTGTGCTGCCCTGACCCACTCCGATGATGCCGCCGTAGCCACCCTTGGCCAGTGCCTTCTCGTCGAGCACCGACACAGAGACCTTCGCCGCCAGTGCAGCGGCCTGCTGACGGGCAACCTCAACGAAATCCTGCGGGGTGAGCAGGTTGGGGGGAGCGTTGACCAAGTCCCGGGCCAGGTCACGTGCCGCTCCGACGACCTCGGCCCGGGCAAGCACATCCTTGACCGCCTTACCCTGCCCACAACCGCTGACGATCTGGATCGCCGGCCCGCTCCCAACGACTGACGGCCCCTTCTCCGCAGACCCCGGCTTGGCATAGGCGTAACACCCGGCATACGCTCCATCAGCCACTGCGGCCAGGGACCCCACATCACCGGTGGGCAACGCCAGGGCGACCGCGGACTTCGAGGAGAGGGTACGCATCGCGGCACCGGCGGCGTTGCGCAGCGCCGCCTGATCAGGGTGCCCTCCCAGACCGGTGACGGCCACCGAACCCGCCCGCACACCGGGCACTGCGACGAGTCGGGTGACTTCGTCGATTGTGCCGGTAGCGTCGAGGTCGCGCAGCGCGGCCTCCACGTGGGCCAGCGCGTCACCGGGCAGGTTGTGTCCGGGCGCCAGGCGGACCCCTTGCGAGGTCTGGACGGCGCCGACGACCAGCGCGTCGACGGCGAGGCCGGGCGTGGGCCGGGTGGTCACGGCGAGGGTAGGCACGAGGGGATCCTCCTCAGGGGCGCGTGCGGTAGTGCAGGGCTGCCTTTCGCGTCACTCTAGTGAGAGGTGGGGCACCTTCGTCTGGTGAAGAGTGCACCGGCCCGCGAATGTCGTGCCCTGGAGGCCCGGATCCCGGTAAGTTGCCGTCATGGCCGACCTGCTCACCTCGCCCGTCCACAACCGCCACGTCGCCCTTGGTGCCAAGATGTCTGACTTCGGCGGATGGCTCATGCCGATCGAGTATCCCGGCGGCGGGGTGGTCGCCGAGCACACCGCCGTGCGCGAGAACGTCGGTCTCTTCGACGTCTCACACCTGGGAAAGGCGCGGGTGAGCGGTCCGGGCGCCGTCGACTTCGTCAACTCGTGCCTGACCAACGACCTGCGCCGGATTGGACCGGGCCAGGCGCAATACACGATGTGCTGCAGCGAGGACGGGGGGGTCGTCGACGACCTCATCGCCTACCTGCGGTCCGAGGATGACGTCTTCCTCATCCCCAACGCCGCCAACAACGCGAAGGTCGTCAGGCTGCTCGCGGCGGCCGCCCCTGAGGGCATCACTGTGCAGAATCTGCACAGCAGCTACGGGGTCATCGCCGTCCAGGGCACCCACTCCGACGACGTGCTCACCGCGCTCGGCCTACCCGTCGACCATGACTACATGTCGTTCGTCGAGACCCAGTGGGAGGGTCTGCCGGTCATCGTCTGCCGCACCGGCTACACCGGCGAGCGCGGCTATGAGATCGTCCCGGCGTGGGGGGTGACCGGCTCGGTGTGGGACGCGCTCGCCGCGCACGTCAACACCCTGGGCGGCCGGGTGTGCGGACTCGGGTCTCGGGACACGCTGCGCACCGAGATGGGGTACCCGTTGCACGGCAACGACCTCGGACCGGAGATCACCCCGGTGATGGCCGGGGCAGCGTGGGCCGTCGGCTGGGACAAGCCCGAATTCTGGGGTAAGGAGGCCTTGACAGCCCAGCGGGCCGCCAAGACCTCCCGGCTCTCGCGTGGCTTGCTCGTCACCGGCCGCGGCATACCGCGCGCGCACTGCGACATCCG
>JBDIAO010000176.1:0-4366 GCA_039812375.1 Phycicoccus sp.
GCAGCCCGCCACCTCGGGGCAGCCCCGTCCGCCCTGTTCCACAAGAAGGGCGTCGACACGACCCGCCCCGGCGCCCTTCTCGCCGACGGGGTCGACGAGGCCCTCGACGCCCACACAGGCCCCTCCCTGGTCACGATCGTCCTCAACAGCATCGACGACGCCCTCGACCGCAGCGACCCGGTCGGCAAGGTGTGGGACACCGGCGAGGTCAAGCATCTCGACGCCCTGCTCGCCAGAGCCCGCTCCGCCGGCCGTGTCGTCGTCATGACAGCGGATCACGGTCACGTCGTCGAGCGGCGCCACGGCATCCAGCGCCCCGGGGCGGGTGCGACAAGCGCTCGCTGGCGTCCGGCCACTGCGCCGGTCGAGCACGACGAGGTCCTCGTCGAGGGCGAGCGCGTCCTGACCGGCGATCACCGAGCCGTGCTCGCCGTCGACGAAGGGCTGCGCTATACCTCGCTCAAGGCCGGCTATCACGGCGGTGCGAGCGCCCAGGAGGTCGTCGTCCCGGTCGCGGTGCTTCTGCCCGACGACGAGAGCGCCCGCCGGCTCGCTCTCCCGCTGCTAGGCCCCCAGGAGCCGGCGTGGTGGTCGCGTGGAGCGGACATGCTGCGCTCAGCGGGAGCGGGCATAGGGAGGCTCGGTAGGGCCGGTGGTCTCGAGCCGACTCCGGAGCCGCCCCCGACGAGGAAGAAGAAGCCGGCCGCGCCTGCCGAGACCGTCCCGACCCTCTTCGACGACCCGCGCGTCACTGCGGCACCTGCCCCCGACCGGGCGGCCGCCTCCTCGGGCGACCAGGCCAGCACCCTCGGCGCGCAGGTCGTCGCGAGTGAGACCTTCGGCGTCCAGTGGGAACGGCATCCTCGCCTGGCGATCACCCACGAGCAGGTCGCCGCCCTCGTCGATGCCCTCGCCAGTGCCCGAGGCAACCGACTGCCCTCCGCCGGAGTCGCGCTCGTCCTGAACCATCCGGCATCCCGGATCGCCGGCCCGGTCGGGCAGGCCCGTCAACTGCTCAACGTCGAGGGCTACAACGTGCTCGGCCAGGCCCCGGACGGGCAGGTAGTCATCCTCGACGTCAGCTTGCTCCAGGAACAGTTCGGGTTGCCGTGAGCACCCCACAGGTCTCGCCCCGCCGCCGCGCGGAGGTCATCGCCTCGCTGCGGCGCGGCACCGTCCCGGAGGCGGGGCTCGATCTGCTCGCCGTCGGCCTCGAGCGCTTCGACGCGACCATCGGGGCCGAGCTCGACACCGCCGCCGGCGGCGGGTCCGTCTTCAAGGCGGTGCGTGGCGAGTATGGCGCGGGCAAGACCTTCTTCACCCGCTACCTGGCCGAGCGGGCCCTGCGGCGAGGGTTCGCAGCTGCCGAGGTGCAGATCTCGGAGAGCCAAACCCCGCTGCACCGACTCGAAACCATCTATCGGCGGGTGAGCGAGTCGCTGCGCACAACATCCATCCCGCCGAGCGCCTTCCGCACGGTCCTCGACTCCTGGCTCTACACCCTCGAGTCCGACGCCCTGAGCGCCGGACCGGACCACCCCGGGGAGGACGCGCTCGCCGCTGCCGTCGACGCACTACTCGAGGCCCGGCTTGCCACGGTGAGCACCCGCACCCCCGTCTTCGCCCAGGCGCTGCGCGGCTACCGGGCCGCCCAGCTCGCCGGGGACGACGCAACCGCCGACGGGCTGGCCGCCTGGATGGGCGGCCAGCCGCAGGTCGCCGCCGCCGCGAAGCGCTCGGCTGGCATTCGCGGGGAGCTCGACCACTTCGGCGCGATGGGTTCCTCCAGGGGCTGCTCGCCGTCCTGCGGGATGCCGGCCACCCTGGTCTCGTCCTCGTCCTCGACGAGGTCGAGACCCTCCAACGGGTGCGCGGCGACGTGCGCGACAAGGCCCTCAATGCGTTGCGCCAGCTCATCGACGAGGTCGACTCCGGCCGTTACCCGGGCCTGTACCTACTCGTCACCGGGACGCCCGCCTTCTTCGACGGTCCCTCCGGGGTGGCCCGGCTCGCCCCGCTTGCCCAGCGCCTGGCGACCGACTTCACGACCGATGCCCGCTTCGACAACCCACGCGCCGTCCAGGTGCGCCTACCCGGCTTCGACCACGCCATGCTGGTAGTCCTCGGGGTTCGGGTGCGCGACCTGTATGCCGCGGGTTCGGCTGTGCCGGAACGCATCCGCGGGGTCGTCGATGATGCCTATGTCGCCGACCTCGCCGATGCCGTTACTGGCCGGCTGGGCGGCCGGGTCGGGGTCGCGCCGCGGATCTTCCTCAAGAAGCTCGTCGCCGACGTCCTGGACCGGGTCGACCAGTTCCCGGACTTCGATCCGCGGGTGCACTACGCCCTGACCCTGGGCGCCGGGGAGCTCACCCCCGAGGAGCAAGTCGCCGGTGGCGGCGCCAGTGGGGTGTCCGCCCTCGACGGCATCAACCTCGACGACATCAACCTCGGTCCCGGCGACTGAGCGCAGGCCGACGATGAGTGACGAACGAGCCGCGTTCGCCCGGCTCCACCCCGTCATCCAGCACCATGTCGTCAACACCCTCGCCTGGCCCGGGCTGCGCCCCCTCCAGACCGCCGCCATCGACCCGGTCCTCGCCGGCAGCGATGCCCTGCTCATCGCGCCCACAGCCGGAGGCAAGACCGAAGCGGCGATCTTCCCCCTGCTCACCCGGATCGCACAGGAGTCGTGGAGTGGGCTGTCCGTGCTCTACGTCTGTCCGCTCAAGGCTTTGCTCAACAACCTCCAGCCCCGCCTCGAGGTGTGCGCCGGCTGGCTCGGCGTGCGGGTCTCGGTCCGGCACGGGGACACCGGCGCGGGACAGCGGCGGGCGCAGGCGGCATACCCACCCTCAATCCTGCTCACCACCCCCGAGTCGCTCGAGGCGCTGCTCGTCTCGACGCTCGTCGACCCGGACCGTCTGTTCGCTCAGTTGCGGGCCGTCGTCGTCGACGAGGTGCACGCCTTCGCCGGGGACGACCGCGGCTGGCACCTGCTCGCCGTGCTCGACCGGCTGGGCGCCCTCGCGGGCCGGCCGCTGCAACGCATCGGGCTCTCGGCGACCGTCGGCAACCCCGACCCGCTGCTCATGTGGCTCCAGGGGCGGGACGACTCCCGGCCGCGGGTGGTCGTCGCTCCGCAGGCCGAGGTGGCATCAGTGCCCGAGCTCGTCCTCGACCACGTCGGGAACGTGAGCAATGCCGCCAAGGTCGTCAGCGGCATTTACCTGGGGGAGAAGCGCCTCGTCTTCGCCGACTCGCGCCGGGTCGTCGAGCAGCTCGCGCTCGACCTGCGGGAACGGGGCGTGCAGACCTTCGTGTCGCACTCCTCGCTGTCGGCGGGTGAGCGCCGCCGCGCCGAGGAGGCTTTCGCGGGAGCACGGGACTGCGTCATCGTCTCCACCTCGACCCTCGAGCTCGGCATCGACGTCGGTGACCTCGACCGGGTGCTCCAGGTAGGTGCGCCGACCAGTGTCGCCTCGGTGCTGCAACGGCTCGGCCGGACCGGGAGGCGGCCCGGCAGCACCCGCAACCTCACCTTCCTCGCCACCAGTGAGGAGGAACTGCTGCGCGCGGCCGGCCTGCTCCTGCTCCTCGAGCGGGGCTACGTCGAGCCGGTGACACCGCCGCCGGCTCCGCGGCACATCTCCGCCCAGCAGCTACTCGGCCTGGCCCTGCAGAAGGGCCGGATCGACCTCGACGGTGAGGGCGCAGGCCTGGCCGGGCTCGGCCTCTGCGCCCGCGAGGAGGTCGGGCCGATCGGGGACTGGCTCGTCGAGACCGGCCACCTCGACACCGACCAGGGGCTTGCGTTCGTCGGGCCGGCAGCCGAGCGGACCTTCGGGCGGCGCAACTTTATGGAGCTGCTCGCCGTCTTCACCGCCGTCCCGGAAGTCGTTGTCCTGCACGGACGCACCGAGATCGGCAGCATCGACCCGATGGCCCTGACTTCCAAAGAGCAGGGGCCGCGAGTGGTCACCCTGGCCGGGCGGGCGTGGACGGTCACCCACATCGACTGGCGGCGCCGGCGGGCATACGTCGAGCCGAGCGAGCAGCCCGGGCGTTCGGCCTGGACTGGAGGCGCGAGGGTCTGGTCGTTCGCGCTGACCGACGCCATGCGCGCAGTCCTGCTCGGTCACGGCCCGGGCGAGCGCAGTGCCGACGGCGCCGGGGCGGTGCTGACCGCCCGCGCCACGCAACGACTCGCCCGGTTGCGCGAACAGCACGCCCACCTCGTTGACGAGGATGCATCGGTCGTCGCCACTGACCGGGGGCGTACGCGGTGGTGGACCTTCGCCGGGCTGCACGCCAACGCGGTGCTGACCGCCGCACTCGGCGCGGCCGCTCCCGAACTGCTCGACAC
>JBDIAO010000177.1:0-4364 GCA_039812375.1 Phycicoccus sp.
GAGATTCGTGAGGAGACCGGCCTGGTCGTCGAGCATGGCCAGCTCGGTGCCGTTGGGTATGAGCGCTTCACTGTCCGCCACCACGGCGACCTGTGGCAGCCTGGCCGAGACGTCCTGCAGGCCTACCGGGTCGAGCTCGACGAAGTTCGCCCTCCGCTCGCTTCGCACTTCGATGACACCTCGGCGCGCGAGTGGGTGACCCCGGCTCAGTTCGAGCAGCGCTGCCGGGGGCTCTACTGGTGGCCGCTGGCGGCTCATGTGCTCAGCGGGGGAGCCGGATCACCTCACGGCGCAGGTTGACCTTCGCCCGCCGCTCCCAGGTTGCGCCCGCCCGGGTGAGATAGAGCGGCTCCGCTCGAAGATAGGGCTCCAGGGCCATCCGTCGCCCGGCCCCGTATGCCGGGTCGGCGATATGCGCGTACTCCGCCCGCACCTGTCGGCAGTACTCGTCGAACCGCGCGGACGGCGCCGAAAGGATCCACAGGTCCGCGTCATGCACCGCGTCTCCGACCGGAGTCCCGCCCAACGCGGCGTGCCCTGCTGTCCCGCGCACCAGGATCGGAACCAGCACCCGCAGCCGCGAGGATACCCCCAGGGCGGTGAGCACATGCCCGGCGAGGCCGGCGCTGCGTATCTCGTTGTCCGCCGCTGCCGGGTCGTGGACCGCATCGTGGAACCACAGTGCCAGCTCGGCAGCGGCCCGGTCGGTGGGGTCCAACTCTTCGGTGGCGTCGATGGTGTCGAGGGCGGCGAGGGCTTCGGTGAGGTGTTGCCCGGTGTGGTAACGCCGATGTGGCTCGCTCCAGCGGCGGAGCAGATCGATACCTGCTCGGGCCACCTCTCCGGGGTCTGCGTCGGGTGCCACCTGCGTCAGAGTGACCCGCCATCGCTCGTCTGGCTGCCGCGGTGATCCGTCCATGCCTCCTCCTGTGCAGCGGGGTCCGGTCCGGTGGAGTTGTCCACAGGCTCGGCACTGCGGCGCACGCCGGCACCGGCCCATGCCCCTATTGTGGGCGGACCGATCCGAAGGTGGTGGCTGATGAACGAGGACGAGCGCACGGCGCTGCGTGCTCTCGAGGCGGAGTTCGCCGAGGCGATGAACCGGCTGTATGCCGTGGGCAACGGTTTGGCGAGACTGCGGGCACAGGTCGAGCGCCCCGGCCCAGCGGCTGCCACGCCGGTTGCGCTGCCCGTACCCGTTGCGCCGCCTGCGCGGGTTGCGCCTGCGCCGGTTGCGCCGCCCGTACCCGTTGCGCCGCCCGCGCCCGTTGCGCCGCCCGCGCCGGCACCGGAGCCGATCGGCGTCGTTCACCGATGGTGGGAGAAGGAGGGTCTGGTCACCCGGGTGCTCGGCATCACCGGCGCCATCGTCACTCTCATCGGAGTGACGATGCTTCTCGTCCTCGCCGTCCAGCAGGGCTGGGTTGGCCCGGCCGGACGGGTCGTCCTCGGCGCCGTCATCGCCGTCGGACTCCTCCTGGCCGCCTTCCAGGTGCGCCGGCGGGAGCGGGCTGCCGGCCGCGGCGGCGGCGGGGCCCTCGCTCTGGCCGCGACGGCATACGCCCTGGCCTACCTCGATGTGGTCGCCGTGAGCACGATCTACGGATGGGTCCCACCGGGCGTGGGGATCGTGCTCGCGGCACTGGTCATCGGCTCGGGTCTGGTGCTCGCGCGCCGGTGGGACTCCGAGCTGCTCGCCGTCCTCCTCATCCTCGGTGGTGCCGTCCTCGGCCCGGTCGTCATCGGACAGGCCAGCGGGGTGCTTTCGGCATTCATGGTGGTGCTGGCGCTCGCGTCGTGGCCGGCCCAACCCCCACGGCCGTGGCGAGCGGCAACGACGGCCCGGATTGTGCCCACGACCGTGGTCCTGGTGAGCGTGGCCGGCGCTGTCGCCTATGGGCTCGACGACACGCAGATGTGGGTGCAGGTCGCCGTGGCTGCGGCCTTCGCCGCCGGGATGTTTGTCCTCGCACTCCTCGATGCACGCTACGACACCACCGCCTTCCCTGCCGCGACGGTCGTGGTCGCCGGGCTGCCTGCGTTCATCGCCCTGTATGCCATGCAAGGTCAGGGGCGCATCGCTGGCTTCGCCGTCGCGGCGGTTGTCTGGCTTGCGCTGACCGGGGTTCTCACTCGGTTGGCTGGCCGGCGCGGGCAGAGCCTGCAGGTGGCTACCGGGATTCTCGGCACCCTTGGGGTCTTGGGTGCGGCCATGACTGTCAAGGTGGATGACTGGCAGCCGGTCGTGTTCCTCGGGGTGGCCGTGCTGTATGTCGTCGCCGCCGGCGCGACCCAATCCGCGCTTGCCGGTTGGCTCGCCCTCGCCGTGTCGGTCCCGGCCCTGATGGTGTGGTTGCCGCTGTCGGTGCTCTCCCTGGTCCGTTCGGAGCCACCCGTCGGCGACCTACCGGTCGCCGTCGTGTCCAGCCTGCTCGTCGTCGCCCTCGCCGGGGGTGGAGCATGGGCGCTGCGCAGCTTCCGGGACACTCTCGGGGAGGCGCCGCTGCTCGTCGATGGTGCTCTGTGGGTCCTCGGTCTCGGTGGTGCGCTGACCCTGAGCGTCTCGACCGGTCAGCTGGCCGGTGCCCAACTCGGCGCGCCAGTTGCGGGCTACCTCGCCGGTCATGCCGTTGGCACCGTGATCTGGATGGCCGCCGCGGCTTGGCTGCTGCTTCGCGGGCTGGGCGGCACCCGACAGGCGACCCTGGGACTGCGGCTCGGCCTGGCCCTGTCCGCACTCGTGGTCGCCAAGCTCTTCCTGTACGACCTCGCTTCGCTCTCGGGCATCTGGCGGGTGGTCGCGTTCATCATCGTCGGCCTGCTGCTCCTGTGGATGGGCAGCTCGTACGCGAAGGCCCTCGATCGTGCCCGCCAGAGCATCGCTGTGACGGGCACGATCGCCGCGGCGGTGCCGCACGACGTGGCGGTGCCGCACGAGGCGGTGCCGCACGAGGCGGTGCCGCGAGTTAGTTCTGGGTCGCCGGGCGGGTCGCCAAGGTTGCCTTGAGTTCCAGTTGCGCGCCGTCTCGGATGACGGTGAGGGTCACCACCTGGCCCTTGTGTGCAGCCCGGATGGCCCCGACCAGGGAGTCGGCGGAGTCCACCCGCTGTCCGTCCACTGCGGTGATGACATCCCCGACCTTCAGGCCCGCGGCGGCCGCGGGGGTCGCCTCTCCGACCGCCTGAAGCTGTGCCCCGCTGGTGGTCGACGACCCGAGCTGGGCCGTCCCGTCGACCGGAGTGACCCCGAGGTAGGCATGCTCTGCTGTTCCGCTCGCGATGAGCTGATCGGCAATATCCTTGGCCTCGTTGATCGGGATGGCGAAGCCGATCCCGATGTTCCCGGCCTGCGAGCCCGAGGACGACAGCGAGGCGATCGAGGAGTTGATCCCGACGAGTTGACCGGCGCCGTTGACGAGGGCACCCCCGCTGTTGCCGGGGTTGATCGCCGCCGACGTTTGGATCGCATTGGTGACGACCGGCTCAGAGGGCGACTGGGACTGCTGGCCGAATGGACTCTGGCCGAACGGGCTCTGGCTCTGCTGGTCCTGAGCCGCTTGCGTCTGGACCGGCCGGTTGAGGGCGCTGACGATACCCGTCGTGACGGTCCCAGCAAGGCCGAGGGGGTTCCCCACTGCCATGACCGGGTCGCCCACTTTGAGGGTCGAGGAGTCGCCGAGGGTGATTGGGGTGAGCGATGACGGGGGGTTGGTGATGGTGACCACGGCCAAGTCCGTGGAGGGGTCGGTTCCCTTGACTGTCGCGGCATACGTGTGACCGTCGGCGAGGGTCACGGTGAGCGAGCGCGCACCGGCGACGACGTGGTTGTTCGTCAGGATGTGTCCAGAGGTGTCGAAGACCACCCCGGAGCCTTCGGCGACGCCACCGTTGACCTGTGCGGTGATGGAGACCACGCTCGGGGTCACCGCGGCCGCGGTCGCCGTCCAGTTCGGGTTGTTCGGGTCGGCTTGCACGACCGGGACAACGCCGGTGCTGCGACCCGGCGTGGTGCTGCTGGTCACCGTGGAGGAGGCGGGGGTGGTGTCCAGCGGCCCGAGCCGGGTCGCAGCATAGGTGCCGCCAGAGGCGAGCACGGCAGCGAGGACGGCCACGGTGCTGAGTTCGAGGAGCCGGCCTCGCCGCTCCGATCGGGGCGCTCGCGGACCCGGGGCAGGGGAGTGCGCCGGGCCCGGCCCGTTCGGGGTCGGGGGGAAGGGAGGGGTGGGAGGGGCTGAGGATTGTCCGGGGTATGCCGGCGGGGCGCCCAGTTCAGCGGTGGGCGGCCCGACTGTGGGCGACCCGGCGGTGGGTGGTCCGGCGGTGGGTGGTCCGGCGGTGGGCGGCCCAGCGGTGGGCGGCCCAGC
>JBDIAO010000178.1:0-4326 GCA_039812375.1 Phycicoccus sp.
CAGGAGGACATGATCATCGACATCGCCCTGCAGCTCCAGCAGGAGGCCGAACTCGGGGACCTCGCCGGGGCGGGGGTGCGCTGATGACCGGCGCACCGGCATCCGCACCGGCCGGCGGGTGGACCATCGAGACCGTCGCGGCCGAGCTGCTGCGCTGCGAGGACGAGCGCATCGAGCGCCCGCCCTTCACCGACGAGTGGCCCGACCTCGACCTCGACACCGGCTACGCCATCCAGGACCTCAACCTGCGCAAGCGCCTCGAGCGCGGCGAGCGGCTCATCGGGGTCAAGCTCGGCCTGACGAGCCGGGCCAAGCAGCAGCGCATGGGTGTGCACTTCCCGTTCGTCGCCTGGCTGACCGACGCGATGATCCTCAACGCGGGTGACCCGGTCCCCCAGGGCCGGCTCATCCACCCGCGCGTCGAGCCGGAGATCGTCTTCGTCATGGGCGACCGCCTCGAGGGGCCCGGAGTCACCTGCGCCGAGGCGATGTCGGCGGTCGAGTCGGTGTGGGGTGGCGCGGAGGTCATCGACTCCCGTTACCAAGACTTCCGGTTCACGGCCGGGGACGTCTCGGCCGACAATGCCTCCTCCGGGGCCTTCGTCACCGGCCCGGTCTCGCTGCCACCCTCGGGACTCGATCTGTCGCTGGAGGCGGTGCTCGTCGAGGTCGACGGGTCGGTCGTCGACTCGGCGACCGGCGCCGCCGTGCAGGGCCACCCCGGTGAAGCGCTCGCGCTCGCGGCGAACGACCTCGCCCGGCGCGGGCACGCGATGGAGCCCGGGTGGATCGTGCTCACCGGCGGCATGACGGATGCCGTGTTCTCCCCTCCCGGGGCCTCGATCGGCATCCACTTCACGAGTCTCGGGTCGGTCTGGCTCAACGGCGGGCCGACGCCCGGAACGGAGGGCTGAGGCGTGCCGTTCATCGAGGTCACCCTCGTCGAGGGGCGTCGCCCGGAGCAGCTGCGGGCCCTGATCACCGAACTCACCCGGGCGACGGCTGCCACGGTCGACGCCCCGGTCGAGAACATCCGGGTCGTCGTGCGCGAGGTGCCGGCCACCCACTTCGCCGCGGGCGACGTCACCATCGCCGAGCGCCGCGGCATCCCGCCCACACCCTGATCCTCGAAAGGGAATCTGCATGAGCGACTTGGAGTTCTTCGGCCACATCATCGACGGCCAGGAGGTCGAGAGCGTCGGCGGTGAGCGCTTCGACGTCTGGAACCCGTGGACCCGGCAGGTGTGGGCCCAGGCCGCCGACGGGCAGGAGGCCGACGCCGCCCTGGCGGTCGCGTCCTCCCGCAAGGCCTTCGACGAGGGCGACTGGCCGCGGCTCGGCCGGGTCGAGCGCGGCAGGGCGATCCACCGGTTCGCCGACCTGCTCGAGAAGCGCGTCGAGGACCTCGCCCGCTACGACACGACAAACATGGGCAAGCCGATCGAGCAGGCCCGGCACGACGTGGGTCGCACGGTGTGGAACTTCCGGTTCTTCGCCGACCACCAGCGTGACCACTGCGGCGAGGTCTACCCGATGGACTCCGGGCACCACTCATACAGCGAGTTCGGGCCGGCCGGGGTCGTCGGGGCGATCAGCCCGTGGAACTTCCCGCTCATGATGGCCTCGTGGAAGATCGCCCCCGCCATCGCCTGGGGCAACACGTGCATCATCAAGCCAAGCGAGGACACCCCCGCCTCGGTCACCCTGCTCGGGCGGTTGGCGACGGAGTCCGGCCTGCCGGACGGGGTGCTCAACGTGCTCAACGGGCACGGGATGCCGGCCGGCTCGGCGCTGACTGGCGACTACGACGTCGACCGGGTCACCTTCACCGGCTCGAGCATGACCGGACGACACGTCATGGCCTCGGCCGCGAAGCACCTCGCGCCGGTCTCGCTCGAACTCGGCGGCAAGGGCGCGAACATCGTCTTCGAGGACGCGGACATCGACAATGCCGTCTACTGGGCAGTTGAGGCGATCTTCCGCAACGCCGGGCAGATCTGCCTCGCCGGGTCGCGACTGTTCGTGCAGTCCTCGATCTACGACGAGTTCCTCGCCCGCTTCACCGCCGCGGCCGAGGCCCTGACCGTCGGCGACCCCTTCGATGCCGCGACGAAGTTCTCCTGCCTGGCGAGCAAGAAGCACTTCGACAAGGTGAGCCGGTACGTCGAGACCGCCCGCGAGCTCGGCGGCAACTTCCACACCGGCGGGGTCGCCACCGACGGCTCGTGGGTCGTCACCCCGACGATCATCGACGGCCTGGCGCTGGACTCCGAGCCCTACTGCGAGGAGATCTTCGGCCCGGTCTGCGTGGTCAACTCCTTCGAGACCGAGGAGGAGGCGGTGCGGCTGGCCAATGACACCCGCTACGGGCTCAACGCGATGTTGTTCACCGAGAATCTTTCCCGGGCGCACCGGGTCTCCTCGCAGCTGCGGGCCGGCACGGTGTGGGTCAACTGCTTCTTCATCCGCGACCTGCGCACCCCCTTCGGCGGGGTCGGCGACAGCGGCGTCGGACGCGAGGGTGGCAACTTCAGCCGCGAGTTCTTCACCGAGCCCAAGGCGATCGTCATGCAGATCACCCGCTGACCCAAATCACCCGCTGCGGTTCTGCATCAGCAGGTTGCGTCGCTCCTCGTAGTCCGCCGGGTCGATCTCGCCCCGCGCGAGTCGTTCGTCGAGGATCCGCAGGGCATCCGCGCCAGCAGCCGGCGCCACGCCGGGCATGGGTGGCGGAGCCTGTACGAGTGGTTGGCTGGGCGCGGCGAAGGCTCGAACGAGCAGCACGACCAAGACCACGACGATCGCGATCCCGATGAGCATGATCAGCCACATCCAGCCGAAGCCGTGGCCATACCCCATCATCACGACACCATTCCTTCCATGTCGGCGGCGCGGATCCGGGGGAGCGTCCACGACCGGAGCATCCGCGCCGATCCGCTCGTTGCCGACTGTCCTTGGTCAGGCCGGTCCTTCGACCCGACACCTCACCTTCGCACCTGTCGATGGGAGGTGCCCGAGGAAACCATGAAGATTCCGTGAAGCCCCACTGTGCTGTGCCCTCTCATGGCCACGTCCAGATTCGGCCTGAAGCTGCGCGCACCCCATCACTTCGCTGGCGGATCAGGTGCTGGGATCGAGCGGGGGGCCCTGCGAGAGGACGGTCACTGTCTCCGAGATCGAGGTGGCTGCGAGCAACTGGTGGTCAGGGCCGCGGACGAGGGCGATCGGGTCGCCGTCGAGCACGGTCACCGTGGCGGCCCGGCCTGTCGCCACCGAGACGACACGGCTGCGGTGGCGCCCCTCGTGGTCTCGCTCCGGAGCCAGGACGTATGCCGTGTCACCGACGATGACAGGCGCTGGTGCCGGACCCACCTGCTCCCGGGGAACACCAGGAAGACGGATTGCCGGCGTGCCGGTGAGCGAGAATGGGTGGGCGGGGCGGAGCCACCAGGCGAGAAGGCTGGTGCGGGACTGGCCGACGACGAGGCATCGGTCCGCACCGCAGCCGACACCGAGCGCCATCGTCTGGGCGTCCGGGGCAGTGAGCTCTTCGCGTCGCCACGTGCCGTCCGCGTCCATGACCCACACGACGGGGATGGTGCGCACTCCGGCGGAGAGGTCGGTGCTCCAACCGGCAATGACGACGGATGATCCGGCCGTGGCCACCTGCTCCGGACTGGGCAGATCGGTGGGGCTGCCCGCAAGTGCCGTTGCGGTGGGCTCAGCGCGGACCCAGCGGGAGCCGTCCGGGTGCCACAGGGTGATGTCGAAGCCTCGCCGGCGGGCATCCGACCAAGTGCCAACGAGCAGCGGCATGCCACCCTCGGGCTGAGCGACCCCGACCATCGTGCCGGCGAGCCAGCCGCCGAAGGTCTCGAAGGCCTGAGGTTCCTCAGACACTCCGGACAGTGTCCCCCGCCACACCGTCCAGCGGACGTTGCCGTGGGCGCCGCCGCGAGCTCCGCCGAGTGCGAGGATCTGCCCGTTGTGGATGTCGACCCCGGACCAGACTGCCTCCGCGGCATACCCGGGCGGATAGCTCAGCGGCACGCTGGTGAGGGAACCGTCGCGGGCCAGCATGTCCAGGGCAGGCGATCCGACTCCCGCTGAGCCGACTCCTGCTGGGGTACGCCGTCCGAGCAGGACCCCGGCCGTGCTGGACGTGAGGGTGATGACGGTGCCCGAGCCGGTGAGTTGCACCGGGGACCATTGCTCGCGGCTGCTGGATGTGCTTGGGGATACTGCGGAGGTCGCGGGACTGCTCGGGCATCCGGAGAGCAGGCTGCTCAGGGCAACGACCAGTGCGCCCATGATGAATCGCGCACC
>JBDIAO010000179.1:0-4291 GCA_039812375.1 Phycicoccus sp.
CTACAACCGCCGACGCCGGCACTCCGCCCTCGGCCAGATCAGCCCGGTAGCCTTCGAGCACCGGTTCACCACCGCGGCACAGGCCGCTTAACCGATGTCCACGAAACGGGGTCAACCCCAGGTCGGGAAGCTCAAGGTTCTTGTCGATGAGATGTCGGACCTCGGCGGGTCGCGTGGCGGCGTAGTAGATGCACCCGAAGAACGCCTCGAGTGACGGATAGATCTCCGCTACCTGTGCAAGGAGATGGCGGGCCTGTTCGGGGTTGACGACGACTCTGCGATCGACGACGTCGGTATGGGGCTTCGTGTTCGCCCGGACCTTGTCCATGGGGTTCTGCGGCAGAGCTTCGACCTCAACGGCGTACTCGAACATGCTGTAGAGGGCGGACCGTTTGCGCATCACCGTGCTGGGCGCGGCGGGTTTGCCATCGAGTTTGAGGGCAAGCGCGTCGAGGACGCCGCGAAGCTTCGTCGGTTGGGCAACCTCGGCCAGGGCGGGGGATCTGCGAGCCGCCCAAGCCATGGCATCGGCGTACTCCTCCGGGATGACTCCGCCGGACGATGTGCGGGCAGAAGTGTTGAACGCCCAGTGGGTCAGTGCGAGCCGAAGGCGTGCCGGGTCAGGTGCGTCGGGAGGGAGCGCGGCAACGGTCGCGGTGACCAGGCCCTCCGCCAGACCCTTCCGGTGGCGAGGCGACGCGTGCGGCCACTTTGCGGTTTGAGGGTGTGCAGGGTGAGGGTGGGCGGGTGGGGGTGGCGGGTGCTGGCGGGTTCGTCGGGTTTCTTGACGTGGTAGTTGTTGTGGCGGCCGCGTTTGACCGCTCGTGGGCAGGTTTGAACCGCGTCGACCAGCACCCCGATACTCACCTGATCCGGCCGCACCGCCACATCCACGCCCATGAGCAACCCCCAGACGACGGACGCGGACAGCAGGGCGACCGCCCAGCAGGCATCCGAGAACACCCAGACACCTCCTAGCCCTTGCTTCGACGTCGACGTCCTCACGAACAGGACACCGCCCCGGCGGGCCACCATCGGTCTGAGCAGCGCGCTCGGGTGGAGCGTGCCGTGCCGCAAGGCATACGGCCCCGGTTTGATCTGGCCGGCGTTCCGCCCGGGAGAGGCAGGGTCCCTCTACGCTGCCGAACATGGAGCAGTTGCAGACCAATCGTCAGATCGAGGACGCCGCCATCGCGCATGTCCTGCACCTCGAGGCTGCCGCCGGACGAGCCGCGGTCGACACCCGCGGACGCGGCGCCCTGGTCGACATCGAGGGCGACCGGCTCATCGAGGTCAAGGCGTACGGGGGTTCGGCCCGCGGATCTGACCTGTGGCTGGAACCCCGGCAGGTCGCTGCCGCGGAGGCGGACCCGGAGCGGTTCCATCTGGTCATCGTCGAGAACGTCCGTCAGGGAGAGCCGGGTGCGTTCCGGGTCCTCGACCTCAGCGGTGAGCGGCTCGCGGCGCTCCTGACGCGCAAACGCGAGAGGCACTACGTCGAAGTACCGTTCCCTGTGGCGGCCTACGACGCCGTGGTCAGGAAGATCTCGTAACGCGGGACACACGCGGGCTTGGCCGATGTCTTGGCGGTGGGCGAGGTCCGGTGCATCGTTGACTCCCATGGCCCACCTCAACGCCGAGACAGTGCCCAGCCTGGACCGTGGGGTGGGTGAGGCTTTGCGGCTCGGGCACATCCTGATGGGGGTGGGTGCCGAGCACGATCCACCGATCCGGCTGGAGGAGGTGCGGTTGATCCGGCACAGTTTCAAGCCCGGTGATCATGTGGGGCTGCAGGGGCCGGAGGATCTCACCCCTGAGCGTGTGCTCGCTTACACACGGGCGCAGGACATCTCCACGAGGCGCTTCCCCGCCGACCCCGGCCGCTACTGGGTCGTCCTTATCGCTGATGGGCAGCGTCGGTCGCGATTGTTCGGCGCCTTCGAGAACCACGGCGAGCTCGTCGCGGAACGCACCGACACCGACCGGTACTTCGATCTGCGCCCGAGTCGATTCCTGGCGTCTCTGGCCGACCGGCTCGTCGTGGAGTGGACCAGCCCTCGCAACTGGCACCGGCGCGCCACCAGCGCCGCGAACCTTCCGGTCCTTGAGATCGCAGGCAGGGACAAGGTTCCTTTCCCCGGGTTCGACCGGGTCATCCTCACCCACCATGAACTGCGCGAGATGGTCGAGGACCATCGCTACGTGGATTGGCGTGCTGCGCTGTCTGAAGTGCAGGGGATCTACCTCATCACCGACTCCTCCAACGGTAAGCAGTACGTCGGCAAGGCCGACGGCGCCGAGCGGATCCTGGGACGCTGGACCAGCTACGCCCGGGACGGTCACGGCGGCAACGTCGCGCTGCGGGACCTCGCCTATGCCAGCGCCGGTGAGAACGCCGCCGCGGTCAAGACCCACCACGCCCGTCACTTCGTCTTCAGCATCCTGCGAGTGTTCGGCCCCAGTACCGCCTCCTCGGAGGTTGACGCTGCCGAGTCCCACTACAAGAACGCGCTGATGACGCGGCGATTCGGCCTCAACCTGAACTGATCCTTCGCCCAACGGACACCAATCCGATCGGTACCGCCGACACCCGGTGGTGCTCTCTCGTCGGTCTCATTGAGGGCGAAACGCTCTCGCCCAGGTTCGTCGGAGGACCCTGCCGCAATGCCACGCAGCGTAGGTCCGTGGCATTGGACCCCGCGAGGCCCGCCTCTTGGGAGCCATCTCGGCGACCAATGGTCATGTCTGCGATCCGGTGTCGCGGGCAGTCGACGCACACCACTACTCTTCAGGCACGAGGTCAAGCTACGAGGGGGGAAGAGCAAACTTGAGCCAGCTTGTCGCGTACTACGACGAGACGCCTCTTGAACTCAAGGGCGAGGTCGAGATCCACCAGTTGCCTATCTCGTCGACCGACGGGTCGCGCTCGGTTGAGGGAGCCATCCGAACGTCGCTAGTTTACGTAAGCGTGCCTAGCGAGACCGGGCACTTCCTCGTCCCATTCGGAGAATACGACGACTGGTCACTGCGTGACCGGTACAACGAGGCAATCCGAATCATGAATACGCTTGGCGCATCCTCGATAACCTGTGAGACGTATGGCGAGGTGGCCGTTCGGCGGGGTGTGCGTGCCAAGGTCTTGAGACGTGGCGGAGAGTTGACTCAGCAACGTATCGAGAACAGTGGGTTCGACTTCCGGCACAATGGTGCTGGGAGTGCGCCCCGCGACCCGCGTCCGCTGCGTTGGCCGAACGAACCCGGCTTCTCTGCGGCGGTGAGCAGCGTTCTTGAGAATGGGGCTACGGAGGTGGTTATCAACATCCGTAGCAACCGGACGCACGCGATTGACGGTGCTTTGGGAATTAAACTGAAGAAGGTTGGTTTCGAACTTGGTGGCATGACTCAGCGCTCGGGGGCCACCAGTTTGCACATCCAAGCCAGCTTTCCGCAAAGCCGACGAGGTTGGAAGTAAGCAGCCCGATGAGGTGGCAGGGCAAGCCGACCTGCCGATTACGCGACAGCCGGGGCCGTGCCTGACGGCGCGCCGAGCAGTCAGGCTCCAGAAGGGAGTTTGAAATCAGCCCATGCGCTGATTCGTGTCGAAGGTGGCGTGCTCGGCGGGGGTGGTGGTGTGGCGGACGATGAAGGCGTGGGTGCCGACGCGCCAGAGGCCTTCGCCTTATTGGAGGTCGGGGAGTTGGGCTTGTTCGGCGGTGGTGAGGCCGAGGAGGGTCGTGGTGTTGGCGGCTTCGGAGACCTCTTGTTGGTAGATGATCTTGGTGGAGCAGTCGCCGAGGAGCCCGCGGGCGAGGGCGCGGGCTTGGGAGTCGTGGTCGCCGACGGCGTCGAGGTCGGAGAGGCGGTGGACGATGAGCAGGTTGGCGATGCCCAGGCCGCGGGAGAGTTTCCAGTGGGATTGCATGCGGGCCAGGAGGGTGGGGTGGCGCATGAGGCGCCAGGCTTCGTCGTAGATGACCCAGCGCTGTCCGTCGTCGGGTGAGGTGAGGGCTGCTTCCATCCAGGCGGAGGCGCAGGTCATGACCATGGCGATGAGCTGGTCGGATCCGGAGATGGCGGACAGGTCGAGGGTCACCATGGGCAGGGTGGGGTCGAAGGCGACGGTGGAGGGTCTGTCGAAGAGGCCGGCGAGGTCGCCGGCGACGAGGCGGCGCTGGGGTTGACCCCGTTTCGTGGACATCGGTTAAGCGGCCTGTGCCGCGGTGGTGAACCGGTGCTCGAAGGCTACCGGGCTGATCTGGCCGAGGGCGGAGTGCCGGCGTCGGCGGTTGTA
>JBDIAO010000180.1:0-4283 GCA_039812375.1 Phycicoccus sp.
ATCGGGCTCGCTGTCAGGCTCACCCGAGCTTCCTGGCCCCTGAGCCCACGCGGAAACCAGGCTCTTAACCTGAAGTCGCCTGTTCCCGCAACGCTCCATTGCGCCCACCCAAGTTGGCTGACGGGAAGCCCACCGCACTCTGGGTGGCCCCCACTCCCGCGGACCTGCGCCGGGTCATCACAAGTCGAGGACCAGCCGCAGCCCGGTGGCTCGGGACACGCAGATGCACATGCAGTCCCCGGCGTCGCGCTCATCGTCAGTGAGGATCGAATCCCGATGGTCGATCTCGCCCTCGAGGACGTCGGTGATGCACGATCCGCACGCACCCTCGGTGCACCCGTAGTCGACGTCGAGCCCGGCGGTGCGGAGCACCTTGAGGATCGTCACCCCGGCGGGAACCTCGTACTGCGCTCCAGTGGAGGCCCCGTGACCTGGAACGCGCGGTCCGGCCTGTGTGGCGCCTGCGTGATCGCGGCAAACCGCTCGAAGAAGACGGTGCCGTGGCCGCTGACCTCACTGCCTCACTGGCCTCGAGGACAGCGTGCAGCATGGACTCAGGGCCACAGACATAGACGTGAGCCTGCTCCGGGTATGCCGCGAGCAGGCCGGTGAAGTCGGCGAAACCGTCAGTGTCGTCGCAGTGCAGGTGATGTGAGCCGTTGAGGCCCAGGTCTCGCAGGGCATGATCGAACGCCGCCATGGGCCGCGACCTGACCAGGTAGTGCAGATCGAAGGGTTGCCCGCTCGACTGCAGGTGGCGCGCCATGGCGTACAGGGGCGTGATGCCGATCCCCCCGGCGACGAGGACCCTCCGGCCCGGTCCTCCGTCCTCACCGGGGCGGATGGGGAAGTTGTTGCGTGGAGATGCGATGTCCAGCCTCGTGCCCGCCGTCAGGGCATGCATGGCCGCAGACCCACCACGCCCGGCCGGGTCGAGCTTGACCGCCACACTCACCCTCGATCCGTCGTGCGCCCAGTCGACCAAGGAGTAGTTGCGGACAAGCCCGCCGGGCAGGTGGAACTGAGTCGCTATGCGCTCATTTGACGGTCGTTCAAACACTGAGTTGATCATCGCTATTGAACGTTCGTACAGTTCGGGCTACGCTCGGGCACATGACGACTCCAGTGACTGCCGATGACGTCCGCCGCATCGCCACGGGCTTTCACCCCGATCCCAGCCGCTCGTTCTCGTTGCAGGCCGAGGCCTATGTGGAGCGGAGGTGGCTCGAGGCCGAGATGACGAGCGTGTTCTCCCGGACCTGGCAGTGGGTCTGCCACGTGGAGCAGGTCCGCGCCCCGGGAAGCTACCTGGCCGCCACGGTCGCGGGGATGCCCATCGTCATCGTCCGGGACGGCCAGGGGGTGCTGCGGGCGTTTTACAACGTTTGCAAGCACCGCGCCCACGAACTGCTCTCCGGCTCGGGGACCACCCGCACCATTGTCTGCCCCTACCACGCGTGGACCTACGACCTCAATGGTGATCTCCGGGCAGCCCGGCGGACGCAGCGCATGGACACCTTCGACAAGGCCGAGATCTGCCTGGACCAGATCCAGGTCGAGGAGTTCGGCGGGTTCATCTACGTCAACCTCGATCCGATCGCCATGCCGCTGGCCCAGGAGGCGCCAGACCTGGCCGCCGACATCGCCCGCTGGGCGCCCGACGTCGCCGATCTCACCCACGCCAAGCGGTTCACCTACGAGATCGAGACCAACTGGAAGAACGCCGTCGACAACTTCCTCGAGTGCTATCACTGCCACATCGCGCACAGGGAGCTCGTCGACCTCATCGACATGGACACCTACGAGGTCGTCACCCACGGGATCTGGTCGAGCCACTTCGCCGACGCGGGCACCCACCCCAACTCGGCCTACGACGTCACCGGGGCCACGGTCAAGCAGCACGCGGTGTGGTGGCTGTGGCCCAACACCTGCCTGCTGCGCTACCCGGGCCGGGGCAACTTCATGGTCCTGCAGATCCTGCCCGACGGTCCGGAGCGCACCAAAGAGACCTGGGACTTCTATTTCGAGACCGCCGAGCTGACCGAGGCCGAAGTGGAGGCGGCCCGCTACATCGATCAGACCCTCCAGCCGCAGGACTTCCGGATCATCGAGAGTGTCCAGCGGGGCATGCGGACCCCGGCGTTCACCCAGGGCCGGTTCGTCCACGACCCCGAGGGCTCCGGCTTGTCCGAACACGGCGTGCACCACTTCCACGGCCTGCTCATTGACGCGTACTCGAGCGCGGCGGGTGTCGACAGCCCGACCCGCACGGTCGCCAACCTCGGCGCCGGCAGCTGAGGACTACCCATGGCGAAACCGATCCCCGACACCACGCGAGCAGACGGCATACACAGCCCGACGATGTCCGCGCATTTGCCCGCAGTCAGCGGTCACGTCGCCGCCCTCGGCGGCGGGCTCATCGGCCGCAGCTGGGTTGCCCTGTTCCTCGCCGCTGGCCGGTCGGTGTCGGTCTTCGACCCCGATCCGGGCACCGAGGCGCGAGTGCAGGCGGCGGTCGAGGAGTCGTGGCCGGTGCTGCAGACCCTCGGGCTCGCCGATGCCGCCCGGCCCCCAGGCGAGGTCGTCGTCTGTGACGACGCTCGGGCTGCCGTTGAGGGTGCAGCCTTCGTCCAGGAGAGCATCCCGGAGCGTTTAGACCTCAAGCACGAGCTGTATCGGGCCATCGAATCTGTCCTCGCCGAGGAGGCGATCGTCGCATCTTCCGCCTCCGGCCTCACGCTCAGTGAGCTCCAGGGCGGCTGGCAGGACCCTGCGCGGTTCGTCCTCGGCCACCCGTTCAACCCGCCGCATCTCATCCCACTTGTCGAAGTCATGGGCAACACCCGGACCGCACCGGGCGTCCTGACAGCCGCCCGGGCGTTCTATGAGTCGGTGGGCAAGGTGACCATCGAAGTCCGCCGCGAGGTGCCCGGGCACGTCGCGAACCGGCTCCAGGCCGCGCTGTGGCGTGAGGCCATCCATCTGGTCAACGAGGGTGTGGCGAGTGTGGCGGACGTCGACACGGCCATCTCGTCCGGTCCGGGTCTGCGCTGGGCTGTCATGGGCCCCACTCTGCTGTTCCACCTCGGCGCCGACGATGCTGGGCTAGCCACGTTCTGTGATCGGTATGCCGCCAGCTTCAACCGCTGGTGGGAGGACCTGGGGGACCCGCGCCTCGACGAGACCACCGCGGCCCGGCTCGTCGAGGGTCTGTCGCTCAGCGCGCAGGCTGACGTCCGGACGCTGGCGGCGCGCCGGGACGCGCTTCTCACCCAGGTCATCGCGGCCACCCATGCTGGGCGCAGGCTCGCAACCGAGAGCGAGCACCCGACCAGGGATGAGTGCCCGGGCTGACCCCGCTGCCGAGGGAGGAACCAGGCACCGGGATTCGAGCACCTGCTACGGTCGCTGTCGGTACGTGGTGTGCGCCATGCATGGTGGACTACCGGGGTGCCGCCGCGACCCGCCTGAGCCCAAGGAGCCGCCGTGACCCCCTCTGTGCGCCCTGCCGCGATCCTCGGCGGAAACCGCATCCCCTTCGGCCGGCAGTTCGGAGCCTATGCGGGCGCCTCGAACCAGGACATGCTCACCGCAGCCATCGATGGTCTCATCGCCCGCCACGGACTCGCCGGCCAACGCGTCGGCGAGGTCGTCGCGGGCGCGGTCATCAAGCACAGCCGCGACTTCAACCTCACCCGCGAGTCCGTCCTCGGGTCGGCGCTGTCATCAAACACGCCGGCCTACGACATCCAGCAGGCCTGTGACACCGGCCTCCAGGCGGTCATGCTCGTCGCGAACAAGATCGCCCTGGGCCAGATCGACTCCGGCATCGCCGGTGGGGTCGACACCACCTCGGACGCTCCCATCGCCGTCAGCGAGCGGCTCCGCAAGAAGCTGTTGCGGATCAACCAGGCCAAGGGGCCCGTCGAGATGGCCAAGCGCGCGCTGACCCTGCGCCCCGGTGACATCGGGGTCGTCACCCCCGGGATCACCGAGCCGCGCACCGGGCTGTCCATGGGGGAGCACATGGCGCAGACGACGAGACGGTGGGGTGTCACCCGCGAGGCCCAGGACGAGATCGCCATGCTCTCGCACACCCACCTCGCCGCCTCCTATGAGCGCGGGTTCCAGGACGACCTGGTCACCCCCTTCCACGGCTTGGCCCGGGACGAGAACCTGCGGCCGGAGTCCTCAATGGAAGCTTTGGGCCGGCTCAAGCCGGTCTTCGGCAAGGGCGAGGGGGCGACGATGACGGCCGGGAACTCCACCCCCCTGAGCGACGG
>JBDIAO010000181.1:0-4232 GCA_039812375.1 Phycicoccus sp.
CATCGAGCAGGCCCTGGCCCAGCTGGAGGACGAGTTCGGGGTCAAGGAGCTTGTCGCCGTATGCTCCCCCGGCGGCGAGATCCAGGCGCGCTTCATCCCCGTCCTTGTCGTTATCGAGGAGAACCACGACGGGCGGCTTGTCAACATCTCGACCTCGAGCCAAGTACACGAGGTAGGGAATGTGTCGCGTCCCTCCGGCGGGAACAATGGTCACGCGGTTCAGGTCCAGCCTGTCTCGATTGGCCACACCTCGCGTCTTGAGCCAACGGGACACTCCTGCGATCAGGACCTGATCTGAGGGCCCTTCGACCATGATGTTGCAGTTGCCGATGAACGTCGTTTCGGCGACGAAACTCCCGAAAGCGGAGCGAAGCGGCTCATAGTGGTTGGCTGCCACTGACTTGACGACCCGTGTGCCCTCGTCATATTCGCCCTTTTCTAGAACCCGGATGCGGTCGGCCTCGTTCTTGTCGATAAGGAAGGGGGAGTGGGTGACGTAGACAACCTGAACCGGACGTCGGGACGGGTCCTGCGGCGCGGCGAAGTCATCAAAGATTGCCAGAAGGTCCTGTTGGCCCGAGGCCGAGAGGAAGCGATCTGGTTCGTCCATGAGGAGGATCTCGGGCCGCCCGTCGCTTCTTGGTTGGTGCGCCAGGTATTGGACGAAGTAGCTGAGGAAGTACTTGAGACCATCGCTCCTCTCGTCGAAGCCGTAGCTGCGGCCAGTCCGATCACGGATCATGAAGACGAGGTCGAACTCGTAGAGGGAGACGAACAACTCGAACTGCGAGTCCTGCGACCACCAGTGTGGGAAGTTGAGCGCCTTGGCGAGTTCTCCGTTGATGGTGTCGACGATGCTGTTGGCGTATCCGTTCTTCGAGCGCACCGCATCTTGCAGTTCAACGAAAAGTGCCCGGCTGAGTCCAGCGACCTTCGTCAGGAGATCGTGGGCAAGCTTGTAGGTCTTCAGTTCGTCGTCAGTGGCGTCCCTTGTGTCCCTGAACAGGGATGAGATCTCCTTCGCTTTGGCCTGCACCTGACTGTCGCTGGCGAACCAGTCGCGGTTTGCCTTGACTCCGTCAAGGATCGCGCGGAGAGCATCACGGCCGATACCCGCCTTCTTGGCCCCGCTGGCGAGGAAGTCGATGGGAACACTGTCCGGTAGGGGCACGTCCGCATCGATCTCGAACGGGGCAGGGATGTTCAACTTGTCGAGGGCCGAGGGTGTTTTGATGTGAAGACCTTCGGACCACTTTCCCTCCTTTCGCACGTACATGCGGTGCTGAGGGGTCGTGTTCATGCGGAAGATGGCTACTTGGTCAGCGCCCGCGATCGATTTGTGCTCCGTCGCGCCCTGGATCACCTTGACGTCCTCGTCGTTTACGTCGGTGAACAGCGCGCCAAACTCCGGCTTCGTGATGGTCGGATCGACGCCGAAGAACCTGGAGTATCGACAGAAGTCACTCCGCTCGTACCCCGCGCCGGTGAGTGCAGCCGAGATGGCCCGGAGGATTTGGGTCTTCCCGGACTCGTTGCCGCCGACGACGGTGGTGATGCCCGGCCTCAGCTTGATCCGAACAAACGGGTAGTTCCCGCGTGGGGTTGGGTCCCAGGGGTCGGGCTCGTAGCGGCCATCAGAGGAGCGGATGAAGTCATAGTTGAGGGAGCGATAGAACCTGACGTAGATCGACTGCAGTTGCATGACGGGCCTTTCCTCGTGAGCCTCCAGTTATCTATAGCAGGGCCTACCGACAAGAGCACCGGCTCGGGAGTCACGCCCGCTTGTGCAGGGCGAGGGCGAGATCCAGTTGTTGACGCCCGTCGAGGGATGCGGCGAACTGACGGTAGTGGGCGCGGTCGTTGGCGGTCGGTCGCTTCCCTCGCCAGACGGGTGAGAGGTCGAGGTGGGCGTGGGCGACGTGGACCCACTGCAAGGTGAGGGCGAGGTCGTGGTCGCCGTAGCGGGCGTCGGGGCGGTTGCGGCGGGCCCATTCGTTGAACCATCGGGTCATGCCGAGCCGGTGGTGGATCTTGGCTTCGGTGGCTCGGTAGTCGCGCCGTTCGGTCTCTTTCCCGGCCCGCCAGATCCGGCTCTTCCACTCATCCGCGCTGACCAGCATGGTGGCTGAGCAGGCGCGGGCGCAGCGCACACCCATGGGGCCGGGCATGTTCAGCGCTTCGGCGGCCGCGGCCCAGGTCGTCACGTCCGGGTGGAGCCGCGCCAGGGACAGGGACGCGAACAACCGCACGGTGTCCTCGCTCGAGGTGGAGGCGCCGTCGAGGTGCTCGAGGTACTGGGCGTTTGGGATGACCTGCGGGATGAGGGTGAGGTTGATTGGCATACGCCCTCCAAGATGGTTGTCGAGGTGGTGGGACAGGCGCCGGTGCGGGGCGCGGGCGGCCATGACCAGGCGGGTCAGGGTGGGGGTCATGACGGTGCGGTCGGCGAGCCACCCGAGCGGGCCGTCGTTGGTGGTCGGGGTGAGCTCGGTCCACGTCGTCAGCCGGGTAGCAGCCTCGTCTACGTCGGCGGCGGTGAGGATGCCGTCGGCCGTCGCCAACGCCCCAGCGCGAAGTGCGGGGGGCTCGGGTGGGCGTAGGCCCCAGCGCGGTCCGCGATCGCGGCTTCGGGCTTCGGTTTCACCCTTGAGGTCGGTCACCCAGGGTGCCAGCTGTGCCGCGCCGGGCTGACCGGCGAGGTGAAGCAGGAGCGTGGCGAGGTGGCGCAGGTCTGAGAGGTAGGTCCTCGGCTTGGCAGCCTGTCCGAGCACGGTCACCTGTTGTCCTCCGAGGGCGCTGTCCACGCGGGCCTGCACGGCGATGACATCGTCGGTGGCCGAGGTGGCTTCGATGGTGGTGAGGTCGTGCTGGCACTGCCGGGTGGGGCCGGCGCCGAGCGGGTTTCCGCACACGGTGGCGGCGCCGACGCGGCGCAGGTGGGAGTGGCGCTGGTCCCGGAACGGTCGCCGACAGGACGGGCACCGGGCAACGAGCAGTGACCTGTGTTGTGTGCAGGTGGTGACGGTGAGGAGCCGCCACGCAGACTGCCAAGCACCGTCCGCGGCGAGGCATGCCGGGCAGATCTGGGTGCCGTGGGCGGGTGCCCAGCCGCGGGCGGCGACCTGCCGGTAGGAGTGCCGGTCGGCCGAGTCGAGTCCGGTGAGGTCGAGGGCGGTTCCGTCGAAGGCGGCGAGGGTGGCGGCATACACGTCCCGTTCATCGACGCGGGCGAGAGCCGCGAGACGGGTGATCGTCTCCGGTGACGGCGCGAGGGTGAGGTACCGGGTACCAGCGCGTCCACGACCTGTCGCAGTGAGGAGCTGGGCGGTGGTGAGGCCGTTGGCGTCGGCGAGGTGCTCGAGCCAGGACTCGATCGACTCCCCAGGGCGCGGCGCAACGGGCACCGGAAGGGCTGCGGTCATGGCGCGTCTGGGGGTGGTGTGCGCGACCCCCAGGCCCTGTCGTCCGGCAGGAGATCCTGGGGGTCACTTCCCGGTCCCTCGCGAGGGTAGGCGTCATGGGTCAGGCTACCCGAGCGCTGGCCGGTGAATTTGGCCGATGGCGTGCGAGCGGGGGCGTGGAGCCACCTCTCGAGAGCGCTGGCAGCGTCATCGATGGTGGCGGGGTTGCTGTCCCGGATTGCTTGGGTGGCGGCGTCGCCGATGTCGAGCGCCCAGACGAAGTCGTCAGACTCCAGCTTGCCCACGGGGTCAGCGCAGCCCGCCTGACGAACGGCGGCGCGAGCTGCAGCGTTGACGCCCTCGAAGAGTGGGTCCCAGATCGAACGCAGCGTCGCCGGGCAGCCGTGAGCGTCCACGAGGCGGGCCAGCAACGCGGCCGCGTCTGCGGGTTCCTGGACGACGGTGGCGCCCAGGACCTGACGTTCGGGAAGACCCATCACCAGCAAGACGAGAGCGTGGTCGCCGTCGGCGAGCCAGACATGGTTGGGGTAGAGCTGCCAGGCGCTCATGCCGACCTCCGTTCTCGCGGCGCACGGGCACGAGCAACGTCGGGCCGGCCGTTGCGGTAGCCCTCGCCGGCGGCGATGCCGGTGTAGCCGGAGAGCTCGGCGAGGTCGGCGCACTCTGCGGCGATCGGGCAGGCGGAGCAGACTGAGGCTGGCTCGGCCAGGGCGGCGAGGCGAGCCGCGGGGGTGAGAGCGGCGGCATACATGTCTTCCCACCGACCCCACGCGATCGTGAGGTCTTTGCAGGAGCCGTCGGCCAGGGACC
>JBDIAO010000182.1:0-4231 GCA_039812375.1 Phycicoccus sp.
GCGAGGCTCCGCGCCGCAACCGCCAGGTTGGGCGAGCGATCCACGCGAATGAGCGCGGCCAGAACATCGAATGCCTCGGACATCACAGCCCCCGCCCTGCCAGCACTGGCGCGCCACGCGGACGATCCGCCTCCACCGCAGGCGTGCGGGTGGTGCGCGGACTGGGTGTGTCGCGTTCGAGGCCGGGTGGGGTGCCGTCGCCAACTTGGAGCGTGTCGAGCTGGTCGAGGATCGCCAGCGCGGTCTTTCGCACCCGCTCGCCGGTGGCCTGCACCACCTGGACGGGCTCTTGGCCGTCCACGCGGGCGGCCCAGGTCGAGACGTACGGGATCGTGTACCCGGTCGTGTCCATGCCGTGTGCGGCACCGATCATCAGCGCGACGGACTCGGCTTCAACCTCGCGGATGCCACGATGTTGCCGCGCGTCCTCGTCGTCGGGATCGTGCATCAGCACATGCGCGAGCTCGTGCGCGAGGGTCTTGACCTGCGCGGCAGGGTCCATGTTCTCCCGCACCGCAACCGTGCGGGCCTCGTAGTCGGTCATGCCGTTCGCGCCGGAGATCATCCTCTCGTGCGGCACCCGCAGCACCTCGAAGCCCGCGCCCCGAATCTGCCCCGCCAACCCCTCCCATAGCCCCGTTGGTGCTTCGCCTTCCAGCAGCGCCGGAACGGGCTGCACCGGCAGCGGCTCACCATCGGTCTGGGACGCATCCCACACATACGCTGGCCGTGCGCCGACCATCCGTGAGCGCACCACCTCGCCGGCCTTCGGTTTCTCCCGCGACCCGAGCCGCCGCCACGAACCCGCATCGGAAGGCGTCGCTGTCGCGAACCGGCCCGTCACGGGCGCGAAGATCATGTAGCCCGGCTGGCCCTTCATTACCTGCCGCCCGTGCCCCTGCCACTGCCGGTACCCGGCAACCAGGGTCGGGAAGGGCTCAGGTACGCGGCCGGCCTCGAACGCGGTCTCGTGCTGCACCCAGATCAGCATCGTGTTGTTGAACGACCGAGACCGGAACCGCGCCGCGAAGGCCAGCGCCTGCCGCCAGTCGTCACCTGAGACCAGCGACTCGACCGCACCGGTCAGCTTCTCGTGCAGCTCGTCGAGCTTCGCTTCCCGCGCCGCGCGGGCGTCCTCGTTCGATGCCATGCTCCGGCCTCCTCCTCGGTGAGCCGCGCCAAGGTCGCGCGCGGCTGTACACCTGGCAGGTAGGCGCGAACACCCGCGCCCGAACCGTGAGCTGGACATCGTTCACCTCCTTGAGGCAGTCCGAGCCGAGACCGAGACAGCAAGTTGAGCATGCTCAAATGGTCCTGGAGTCCTGTTCTAACATCGATCGTTGAGCATGGTCAAGTCTTGATTTGTGCATGCTCAACGGGTACGATTGGGCATGCACAACCACCCACTGGGTGGACTACGTCGATGCCTTGCCCGTCGCGAAGGGAAGGGGGTCACCGTCATGACCGAGGACGAGAGCCAGGCTGCAGCCGAAGACCTCGCCAAGCGTCTGCGGCTCCTGATGGACGTCGCTGTCGCCGAGTCCGGCACTGAGCCGACCTACTCGCAGATCGCCGACTACCTCCGCGAACGAGGCACGAACCTGTCGCGCTCGCGCTGGACGTACATGGTCAACGGCCATCGCTACGTCCAAGACCCCGCCGTGTTCGAGGGGCTGGCGGCATTCTTCGACGTGGATGCCGCTTTCTTGCTCGGCGAGGACGGTGCCGCCACCCCCGAGAAGGTCTCCGCGCAGCTCGATCTGGTTCGGTCCATGCGAGCCGCGAAAGTGAAGTCCTACGCAGCCCGCACCCTCGGCGACATCTCGCCGAAAGCACTCCAAGCCATCACCAAGTTTCTGGACGAGGAAATGACACACATGCCCGAGCACTGACCGGTATCACGCCGCCCGCGCCGCTACCGGTCCCCGCTCTTCGGAGAAAGGGGGCACACCGTGGAGATCGAACAGATCGCATCGGCGGCCGTCGCGGGCCTTCGGCTCGGCGACACGTTCCGGTTCGACGATCTCATCCAGGCGGTCCAGGCCGAACGAGGTCGCAGGCTCCGCGTCATCGTGCTCGCCGAACTCGATACCAGCGATGGCGTCTGTGCGGTCTGGATGGCCAAAGAAACAGAAGACCTCATCCTCCACGCACACAGCGATTCGGCCCTCCACCGCCAGCAGTTCGTCCTGCACGAGATCGCCCACATGATCCTTGGCCACTGCGAACACGACGACTTCCCAGCAGAGGACGCCCTACTACCCGATATCCCGCCCTACACTCGCGCGCGCCTGCTCAAGAGACACGACCTCGACTCGGCAGACGAGATCGCTGCCGAGTCTCTTGCCGACCGGCTCGCGGCCGGCATCCGAGGGTCGGCGTTCACCGAGTCTCGATTTGTGGAGGTCTTCGGATGATCCAGACCCTCGTCGCGACGCTCATGTGGGCGCTCGTGGCGAGCCTGCTCGTCTTCCGCCACAAACGCGCCGACAGGAGCATCACGTACGCCGCCATCGCCATCGCCATCGCGATGACGCTCAACGTGGACCTTGTCTACACTGCCGTTGACCCGCTCCTCGGCGGAACGAACATCGCCACCCTGCTCGCGGACTCGCTCCTGATGACCGGGCTGTTCTTCCTCGGTCGCGGTGTCATGAAGTCCGGCGAGTACCGACCCCAACTCGTCCGTGCGGCGTTGAGCGCCGCCATGCTCGTCACTTCGCTGCTCGCGATCACCGTGGCGTTTCTGCTCGTCAAGCGCGGCATGACCACAACAAGGTTCATGAGTGACCTCGGAGCCCAAACGGCGACGGCAACCTACTCGATCATCAACTTCGCGTACGGCCTCCTGGTCGTCGCAACGATGCTCGTCCTCGCAGTCAGCCAGTACCGGCACAGCGTCGGTATCCAACGGCTCCCGGCAGCACTCCTGACTCTCGGATCGGCCTTCGGTGTCGCCCTGTGTCTGACGGTCATCGCCATGGACATCACGCACGCCACCGGCCGGCTCGATGTCATGTATGCCGTGCAGCCGGCCTATGATCCGCTCTCCTTCCTCGCCTTCCTTTTCCTCTGCGCGGGCTTTGCCGTGCAACCCGCCGTCCGCCGCGCCCAGCATCGCGCCCGACGGCGACGCACCAACGCCCTCGCGACGCAGCTCGAACCGCTCTGGAACCGAGCGACAAGCCTGCGGCCGGGCCTCAGCCAAGCAGGCCCAGTGGCTTCCGTCACCGAAGATCCCGAAGGGCACCTGCATCGAATGATCGTCGAAATCCGCGACGCAATGATCGACCCCCGCGTCACCTTCAACACCAGCACCGATGACCGCGACCTACTCAAAGACGGCGAGACACACCTCCTCGGAAACGACACCGCCGTCACGACGACCTCGCCCGCTCCCAAGGTCGAGGAGCGTGGATCATGATCGGCCGCATCACCCTCGGCGGCGGGATCGCGGCGGCAGCGGCTGCCGGGGTCGGGTGGGCCATCGCGCGGCGACTCACCGCACCCGTCGGTCCACGCGCGTTCGACCTCACCGTCCAGGGCATCGAGCACGACGACAACGGCGACCTGATCGTGCTCGACCGAACAGACCAAACCACAGCTACCGGCAACTACAACCTGTGGTTCGAGCACGGCGGCTGGGCACAACTCTCCGCCGAAATCGTCGATCGCGGACCCACCCACGTCGCGCGACGAATCACAGGGACCACACCTGGCCTCACCTCGAAGGTCGGCAACCGTGTCTCCTGGAGCGGCATTTACTATGGCACCCCAGCCGACGCCGGACTCCACGACCGCGACATCACCATCACGACCCCCGCAGGACCATGCTCGGCCTGGCGCATCGACGGCGACCCCTCGATCTGGGCGATCCACGTCCACGGCCTCGGCAGCACCCGCGCCGGCACCCTCCGCGGCGTCCTCGCCGCAACCGAACTCGGCTACACCTCCCTCGTCGTCAGCTACCGCAACAACGCAGAAGGGCCACGCGTCGGCACCGGCCGATCAACACTCGGCCGCACCGAGGCGACTGACGTTGACGAAGCCATCGGGTACGCCGTCCGACGCGGAGCCCAACGAATCGTGCTCTTCGGCTGGTCAATGGGTGCCGCCATCGCCCTCCAACTCGCCGACCACCCACGGCACCAAGGGCTGATCGCCGCACTCGTACTCGACTCACCAGTCCTCGACTGGGCCGAAGTCATCAAGACCAACTGCCTTCGCAGCG
>JBDIAO010000183.1:0-4180 GCA_039812375.1 Phycicoccus sp.
AGGGGCGGGCGGCGAGGGTGCGGGTCGTCACGCGCGTCAGCCTACCGCCACTGTGGGCTCGAACCGGTGCACGTCGATTGCTCTTCGTGGCGACGCTCTCCGGGTGGACGGCGGGTGGCCGCAGGGCGGACGGTGGGTGGCCGGAGGAGTGGACGACGGGTGGCCGATCGGTCGGCCGCAGACCACGTGAGGAGCTGCGACTGGCGGCATTCCTGATTGCGCGGACCCTGTCAAGTCCTGTCTCGCCACGCGCCAACGGGCCTTCCTGATCCCGGTCCGCCTGGCAATTCGCGGGCTGACCTGCGCAGATGCTGTCCGAGCGGTTCGGGGTGTCAGTGCTTACGTGCTATCCTGTGAGTCGCGAAAGAGGAGAACAGCATATGGTTTTCAAGGTCGGCGAAACGGTCGTCTACCCCCACCATGGGGCGGCCCGTATCGAGGAGATCATGACCCGCACCATCCGTGGTGAGGAGAAGCTCTATCTCAAGCTCAAGGTCGCTCAGGGTGATCTCGTCATCCAAGTCCCTGCGGAGAACTGCGACCTCGTCGGGGTGCGCGACGTGGTCTCCAAAGAGGGACTGGACCGGGTCTTCCAAGTGCTGCGGACGCCCTACGCCGAGGAGCCGACGAACTGGTCACGCCGGTTCAAGGCCAACCTGGAGAAGCTCGCCTCCGGCGACGTCATCAAGGTCGCGGAGGTTGTGCGCGACCTGTGGCGCCGGGACAAGGATCGCGGTCTGTCCGCCGGTGAGAAGCGGATGCTCGCCAAGGCCCGACAGATCCTGGTCTCCGAGCTGGCGCTAGCCGAGAAGACCGACGAGGACAAGGCCGAGTCGATCCTCGACGAAGTTCTTGCCTCCTGAGCCGGCCCGCTCCTGACCACGCCACATCCTGAGGCGTCATCCCCTGACGCCCTCGGGCGTTCACTCGACATCGTCACCGGTGGCGGCACCACCGGGCGTGGCGTCGGCATCGGGGGTGGCGTCGGCATAGTCATCGTCGCGGCCGGATCCGGGACTCGCCTCGGTGCTGCCGTGCCCAAGGCGTTCGTGACCGTGGGTGGGCGGACTCTGCTCTCGTATGCCGTGGAGCGTGCGGCGGCCACCAGGGGCCTGCGCTCGCTCGTCGTGGTCGCACCCCAGGGGTATCTCGACCGGCGCACCTGGGGCCTGGGTGCGCTCGCCGAGCAGGTCGTTGTCGTCGCCGGGGGTGCTCAGCGTTCGGACTCGGTGCGATCCGGTCTGGCGCAGATCGACCCCGGCTGTGAGGTCATCCTCATCCATGATGCTGCCCGCGCCTTCACCCCGACCCTCGTCTTTGACCGAGTCGTCGCCGCGGTGCGCATCGGGGTACCGGCAGTGGCCGGGGTGGTGCCCGGTCTGCCGGTCGCGGACACCATCAAGCGCGTCGATGGATCGGATATCGTCACCGACACCCCGAAGCGAGCCACCTTGCGAGCGGTGCAGACCCCGCAGGGGTTCCGCGCCGACGTGCTGCGGGCGGCATACACCAGTGCGCGAGTGGCCACCGATGACGCCGCCCTCGTCGAGTTGCTGGGCCACCGGGTCCGGGTCGTCGAGGGTGACCCGCTCGCCTTCAAAGTGACCACGCCCGAGGACCTGGCCCGTGCCGAACAGCTGGTAGCGGGTTGGCGACAATGAAGCCATGACGCCCGAGCTGCCCGCGCCCACCCAGCAACGTGTCGGGATCGGCATCGACGTCCACGCCCTGGCCTCACCGGGTTCTGACCGGCCGCTGTGGGTCGCCGGCGTGCACTGGCCAGGTGAACGGGGTCTGGTCGGGCACTCCGATGCCGACGTGGCTGCCCACGCCGCCTGCGACGCCCTCTTCTCCGCGGCCGGGATCGGAGACCTCGGGGCGCACTTCGGCACCGATCGCCCCGAGCTCGCCAACGCCAGCGGGGTCACGTTGCTCGCCGAAGCGGCCCGGATCGTGCGCACGGCCGGCTACGAGATCGGCAACATCGCCATCCAGGTCGTCGGGAACGCACCGAGGATCGGCACCCGGCGCGAGGAGGCGCAGCAGGCTCTGGGCGCCGCGGCAGGTTCGCTCGTCTCGGTGAGCGGGACGACGACCGACGGACTGGGGCTCACGGGTCGGGGCGAGGGAATCGCCGCGATTGCCACCGCACTGCTCGTCCACAGACCGGATCCTTGCTAGCTGCGCGGCTTTCCCCACCGGAGCCGTCGTGATGGGATGAGAGGGTTCCCCTCACCGCACTCCGGAGGCCAGCATGTCCCAGACCGTCAAGGGCGTCATCGCCCGCGCCAAGGGCGCACCCGTGGAGATCGTCGACGTCGTGGTCCCTGACCCGGGCCCGGGCGAGGCCGTCGTCAGGATCCAGGCCTGCGGCGTGTGCCACACCGATCTGCATTACCGAGAGGGTGGGATCAACGACGACTTCCCCTTCCTGCTTGGTCACGAGGCGGCTGGGGTGGTTGAGAGCGTCGGTAACGGTGTGACCGACGTTGCGCCAGGCGACTTCGTGGTCCTCAACTGGCGCGCGGTCTGCGGGCAGTGCCGCGCCTGCCGTAGGGGCAGGCCGTGGTATTGCTTTGCCACCCACAACGCGACCCAGAAGATGACTCTCACTGACGGCACCGTGCTGTCCCCGGCCCTGGGTATCGGCGCGTTCGTCGAGAAGACCCTCGTCGCTGCCGGTCAGTGCACCACAGTCGATCCCTCCGCGTCGGCTGTTGCCGTGGGGCTTCTCGGGTGTGGTGTGATGGCCGGGTTCGGGGCTGCGGTCAACACCGGCGGTGTCCAGCGAGGAGACTCCGTGGCCGTCATCGGCTGCGGTGGCGTGGGCAACGCCGCCATCGCGGGGGCGCGCACCGTCGGCGCGACGACGATCATCGCTGTGGACGTCGACGACCGCAAGCTCGAGCAGGCCAGGCACTTCGGAGCCACACACACGGTGAACTCGCGTACCCAGGACCCGGTCGCGGCGATCCGTGAACTGACCGGCGGGCACGGCGCGGACGTCGTCGTCGAGGCCGTCGGGCGACCGGAAACCTACGAGCAGGCCTTCCACGCCCGCGACCTGGCCGGCACGGTCGTCCTCGTCGGGGTACCGACCCCCGACATGGAGATCACCTTGCCGCTGCTCGAGGTTTTCGGTCGTGGGGGCTCCCTGAAGTCGAGCTGGTACGGCGACTGCCTGCCCTCACGTGACTTTCCCATGCTCGTCGATCTCTACCAGCAGGGCCGGTTCGACCTCGACGCGTTCGTCAGCGAGGAAATCGGCATTGGCGACGTCGAGGCGGCATTCGAGAAGATGCACCACGGTGACGTGCTTCGCTCTGTCGTCGTCATGGAGGGAGGGCAGTGACCGACATCGGCGTTCTGGCCGACAGGTCGGCGGGTGGGGTGCGGATCGAGCGGGTCGTCACCTCCGGGGTGTTCGAGCTCGACGGCGGTTCCTGGGACGTCGATAACAACGTCTGGGTGATCGGTGACGACAACGAGTGCCTTGTCGTCGACTGCGCCCACGAAGCGGACAAGATCATCGCCGCCATCAACGGGCGCCGGGTCGTCGCCCTGGTGTGCACCCACGGGCACAACGACCACGTCAACGCCCATCGCGAGGTCGCCCAGGCCACTGGGGCCACGGTCTGGCTGCATCCGGCCGACCTGCCACTGTGGGAGCTGTCGCAGTCGGATGCGCCAGGAGGTGCGCTCACTGACGGCCAGGTGTTCACCGTCGGCGACGTCGACCTCACCGTGCTGCACACTCCCGGACACGCACCCGGTGCGGTGTGCCTGCACGCGCCGGCGCTGCACGTCGTCTTCTCCGGAGACACCCTCTTCAACGGCGGACCGGGGGCCACCGGACGGTCCTTCTCGGACTTCCCGACGATCATCGCCTCGATCACCGGCCGGCTGCTGACGCTACCGGGGGAGACTGCTGTCCTCACCGGACATGGGGACTCGACCACTATCGATGCGGAAGCACCGCACCTGCCGGAGTGGCTGGCCCGCGGTCACTGAGAGCGCATGTGCTCCCCGGTCGGAGTGCACGTGCTCCCCGGTCGGAGCGCACGTGCTCCCCGGTCGGAGCGCACGTGCTCCCGGTCAGACCCCGGAACCTTGGCGAAACCCCCGAACCTTTCCGGGGTTTCGCCCCGTTTTCGGGATGGTCCCGAAATCGAGACGAGTG
>JBDIAO010000184.1:0-4127 GCA_039812375.1 Phycicoccus sp.
CGCGCCCGGGCCGCGCCTTCACCGGTGAACCGGGCCGTGTTGAGGATGTCGAGCAGCTCACCGAGGCGGCGCTGGTCGACCGACTCCTTGTTGAACCCGCCCGGCACGGCCCCCTTGAGCACCGGGTTCGCGCCGACGAGCAGCGTGAAGGCGTCGTCGACGAGCTGCCCGATGGTGGCTCCGGGGGTGCCGGGCTGGGGTGCGCGGCCCTTGGCGTTGGCCGACAGATATTCCCAGCGGGCCCGGGCCGGGACGAAGAAGACGTTGTGCGCGCGATATTCATCGAGGTCGTCGAGCTCGGCCTCGAGCTGGGCCTCGTCGAGCCCGAACTCGGCGAGCTCGGTGCGCAGTTGCTCCCGGCGGGCGGTGAAGGAGTCTGAGACGTATTTGAGGAAGACCAGCCCGAGGACGACGTCCTTGTACTGGCTGGCGTCCATCGAGCCGCGCAGCTTGTCGGCCGCCTTCCACAGCGTGTCCTTGAGCTCCTTCATCGTCGAGGGCGCGCTCGGTGGTGCGGCTGCGGTGGCTCGGGTCCTGGGCGGCATCGTCAGGGTCCTTCCGGTTCGGGTCTGGTGGCAGTCTCCATGACGCGCTGCTCCCGGGCGGTCAGGTCGGCGAGGGCGGTCTCGAGTCGGGCGCGTTCGCCGGCGATCTCGGCGAGGGTGGCGGTCAGGGCGGTGTGCCGCTCGCGCGGGACGAGGCGGATCGGCCAGCGCCGCCACGCCTTGCCCGGTGCGGATGCCGCGATGTCGGCGGCGATGACCTCCGGCGCGAGCGGGGGTATGCCGTGCTCCGGGTCGGCGGTGATCCGGATGGCGCGGGCGGGGGCCAGGACGACGCTGCCCCCTTCGCGGTCGACCCAGGCCGCCGGGTGCGGGCTCGTGCAGAAGACGACGTCGCCCGCTTCGGTGTAGCGGGCGGCGGCATACCCGGCGGGGAAGGTGAGCGGGTCCACCGCGCGGGCGCCCGTGGGGAGGATGCCGCACAGCTCCTCGGGGCCGACCACGCGGCGGCCCTGCTCGCGCAGGTCAGCCGGGTCGATCCGGTTGCCGGGGATGACCCGGCACATCCGGGCAGCGACCAGGTCGCCGAGTGCCCGGGTGACGGCATCGCGGACGCGTGCTGCACGGGTGGCGTTGTGCACCACCGCGATGCGGCCCGCGATGAGGGTCGAGGTGACGACCCGCCGGGCGAACCGGAACGAGTGCCCCGCAACGGCGCGGGGGCTCGCCATCGAGGCGACGACGTCGGTGACCAGCCCGTCGAGCACGCCTGGAGTCAACTCGCTGTCGGACAGGTCCGCGGTCACCGTCCACCGCTGCGCGATCGGGACGTCCACGGGGGCCGGGCCGAGCACCCACAGCGCCAGGTGCTGCCTCGGGGCGTGGACCAACAGACCCGCCGGGAGACGGACCGCCACCCGCAACCGGCCGCCGCGCAGCACGGCATCCCGGGCCCGGTCGACCTCGGCGGTAGCCGGGCGGTCGGTCAGGGCACTGGCCGGGCCGAGGACGATGACCCGGGCCCCGCCGGTGAGCTGGACCGCCAGGTTGTCGATCGCGTCGAGGACCTGCGCGTCGGTCATAGCAGGCTGGTCGAGCGTCGGGAGCTGCAGGAGGTGGAGCACCCCGGCGCCGAGCAGCGCCGGGTCGAGGTCGCTCACGTCGTCGGCGGCGGCGGCGGCATACACGGCGTGGAGGTCGCGGACGGCCAGGCGCCGGCGGAGCAGCCGGGCCCCGGTGGTGTCGCGCGCGAGGGTGGCCACGCTCGAGGTGAGGTCGGGCGTGTGCTGCGCTGCGGCGAGCAGCAGGTCGCCGCTGCCGTCGGTGGGGTCGACGAGCAGGGGGACCTCCCCGGTGGCATCCAGCGCGAGTGCGGTGACGACCCTGGCGACGAGATCGAGCGCCGCCGGGTCCAGGGCGAGGGCGGTGCGGCCCGAGAGCCCGCGTGCGGTGGCCTGACGCAGCAGCACCTCGAAGGCGGCCGGTGTCGAGTAGGAGGCATCGGCCAGCGCGACCGCGTGGGCGGCCAGGCGCGCGGCGTGGGTGCCGAGCGCGACCACCTCGCGCAGCAGGAGGGTGTCGTCGGGGTCCGTTTCGGTCGCGAGCGCCCGGAGGCGGGCCGAGTCGAGATCCTCGAGCGGGGCGCCGGTGAGCGCGGCGAGGGCCAGCAGGGCGGTCAACCCGTCGAAGACCACGTCCTGGGTGAGATCACCCGTGCCGGTCGGGGTGGCGTGGGCGGCGACATCCGCGCGGTCGATGCGTGCGTTGCCGCGGCTCGTGGTGGCCAGGTAGTCGGCGATCTCGATGGCGTCGAAGCGGGGCTGGCCGGCGTGCAGGGCGACCGGCTCGGGGAACGGGGTGCCTGGCAGGGGCCGTCTGCGCCACATCGAGACGACCGGGCGCTGCACCTGCGCGAGGCGGGCGATGTCGGCGAGGGTGAGCTGGAGAGCGTATGCCGTTGCCACCGCCGTGCCTGCCCTTCCCCGTGGGGTCAGCTTGTCTCCCGTCACGGTAGTAGACGGAGGCGCTAGTTCTTGCAAATTCTCTGATAAGTGGCGTTATCACGTTGTTTGGTTGGTCGAATAGCGACTGAACGGCAGTCTCGATCCATGCCGGCACAGCGCCGGCCGAAGCGAGAGGACCACCACTATGCACACGGCATTCGCTGTCTCCACCACCTCGGTGTGGCGCTCGGTGCCCTGCACGGGGTGGCACGGGAGGCCGCCGATCTCATGGTCGAGGCCTCCGAGGAGGGGGCGCGTCGCCGGCGTCGCCTGACCTCCAGGGCCGGCCGACCAGGGGGCGGCCGGCCCACTCATATGCCGCCACACGTCTGCGCAGATCCGCGTGAGCCGGTAGACCCACCTGAGCCGGTAGACCCACCTGAGCCGGTAGATCCACCTGAGCCGGTCACCGAGATCACCCCACCGAAGAAGGCGACAAACTCATCAACGACGAGCACGCCAGCGCCGGGTAGTTCCCCCAGGCCGATGGCCAAGAACGCTACTGGGACGGGGAGCGGTGGACCGCGGAGTTCCGCCCCACGGCATTCGATGCCTCCCCGGGGGTCATCGCACCTGGGCCATCGCACCGCGCGCATACCGGCCGACACCGCAACCGCGCATCCGACCGCCACGGCAACGGGCAAGGCTCTCCCACCGACGTTGTCGGTGCTCGCGGGCAGGGTGGCTAATACGACGACTGCGTGATCGCTGCGAGCGACAGCACGAACCCCTGCAATACCGCGCCGGTCCACGGCGATACTCATCTCGGTGGAGGACGTGGCGAGCCTCGAGGAGACCTTGGACATCCTGTCGACGCCGGGCGAGTACGAGGCCTTCCAGGAGGGATTGCGCGAGGCGGACCGCGGCCAGTTCGTCGACACGGATGCCCTCAAGAAGCGGTGTGGCTTCCGGGGCTGACCCGCCTCCCTATCGCCTCGAGGTGGTGCCCAGCGCAGGTCGGGACCTAGACCAGCTGCCCGAGAAGATCGCGGTCGCCTGCGTCGAGTTCATCTTCACCACGCTCGCCGCCAACCCACACCGGGTCAGCAAAGCACTGGTCCGCGAACTGGCGGGCCAACACTCCGCACGACGGGGCGCCTACGCAACGGCACGCGGGCAGGATCGGTCAGCGACTCAGCGGGTCAGTCATCGTCAGTGCTCACGGACAGTGCGGCGTGCACGAGGACGAAGACGACGAACAGCGCCATGACGGCGAAGGCCGGAGCGGCCCTTGCCGGCGCAGCCGTGCACACAGATTTCACTGCCAATACCCCTTGTGTTTCGAACTGGTGTTCGGATAGAATGGTGGCATGAACCTCGCCGGAAGCTTCGCGAACCCCGGGCCTCCACCGGCCTGGGCGATCGCCGAGCCCGACGAGGCGCCCAGGTCCGGCAAGGGAGCCCGGCGTGGTGGGGTGGGCCTGATGGAACGCGAGGCCGTCACCGGTGGGGCCCGCGCGGCTGATGAGAGTCGAGGTGGCGCCACTGCGGCCCCTCCCCCTTTGCCCACGCCGTCGGTGGTGGCGGACCGGCTTGTCCCGGTGCACCAGGTGCTCGATCAGGTGGCCTCCGCGCTGGCGACCCAGCCGCAGGCCGCAGTGTCCGCGCGGGACGTGGAGGC
>JBDIAO010000185.1:0-4104 GCA_039812375.1 Phycicoccus sp.
GAGAACATCAACTTCTTCCCCGCGTTGCTGCTCATCGGGGCCACGACCGTCCCGCTCTCGGTCCTTGCCCTGGTGTATGCCGGTCGTCGTCGGCTCGTCGTCCCTCCGTGGGTCGTCCTGTCGACCGCGATCGTCGGTGGCATCGTCGGGGTGCTCGCGGCCGGTGTCCTCGAGTACGACGCGATGCGCGGCCTGGGCGTGCTCCCGATGGTCTTCGTCGCGATCATCGAGGAGGCCGCCAAGCTCGTGGTCCCTCTGCTGCTCCTCGTCCTGTTTCGGCCGCGGGACGCCCGTCCCGGGGTCGTCGTCGGCGTCGCCTCGGGCATGGGTTTCGCGGTGCTCGAGACGATGGGATACGGGTTCCAGGCCTTGCTCAGCGCGCACAGTATCGCCGCAGTCGATGAGACCCTGCTGCTTCGCGGCCTGCTCTCGCCGAGCTGTCACATCGCCTGGACAGGGATGACCGTGGCCATGCTGTGGCGCCTGCCAAGCGCGCAACACCGTGGCCGCGCGCTGACCGCCCTCGGCGCGACCTACCTCGTCGCCGTCGCCCTGCACGCCACCTGGGACGGGTCGTCGAGCCTGCCAGTCCACGTGCTCGTCGCGTCGATCAGCCTGCTCGTGCTCATCGGATTCATCCTGCGCTCGCACCGCCGGGCCGAGTCGATGATGGGGCAGAGGTGAGACTGGAGTCATGAGTAGTTCACCGAACGCGGGGGCACCGGCCCCTCTGCAGGCCGCGGATGAGACGTGGCAGCGCGCCCTGTGTGTCGTCGCCCACCCGGACGATCTGGAGTTCGGCGCGGCCGCCGCTGTCGCGCGCTGGACGGGCCAGGGAAAGCACGTCGTCTATTGCATGGTGACCAGCGGAGAGGCCGGCATCGACGGGATCCCGCCGGAGCGCTGCGGTCCGTTGCGGGAGCGCGAGCAGTTGGACTCTGCGCGGATTGTCGGGGTGCACGCAGTGGATTTCCTCCGCTGGCCGGACGGCATCCTCGAGTATGGCGTCCCGCTGCGCCGGGCCATCTCTGCCCAGGTGCGTCGGCACCGGCCCGACATCGTCATCACGAACAACTTCCGGGACACCTGGGGCGGGGGAGCACTCAACCAGGCCGACCACATCGCGACCGGCCGAGCGACCCTTGATGCCGTCCGTGACGCCGGCAACCGTTGGGTCTTCCCGGAGCAGCTGGCCGACGGCGCCGAGCCATGGAGCGGGGTGCGTCAGGTGTGGGCAGCCGGATCGCCGGATGCCGCACACGGCGTCGACGTCACCGCCACCGCCGAGGTCGGCGTGCAATCACTGCGTGCGCATGCGGCATACCTCGCCGGCCTGGGCTGGGCCGACTTCGACCCGGCCACGTTCCTAGCGCGGGGAACGCGTGCCGCAGGCTCCCGGTTGGGCGTAGAGCACGCCTGCCCGTTCGAGGTCTTCGAGATGGGATGACCTCCGGCCATGATGCGCCAGCCATGAAGGCAAAGCGCAGCGGTCTCCTCCGTCAGGTAATCGAGGCGTCGTAGATGGACTGGATCGAGGCATCCAACGCGGCGTCGAACTCCGCATCGCTCAGCTGCGCGGTCAGGCCCTCGGTCAAGGCCCGGGAGAAGCTCGCGATGAGACCGTGGTTCTGCGCGAGCAGCTCGTTGGACCGCTCACGTGAGTAGCCGCCGGAGAGGGCGACCACCCGCAGCACCCGGGGGTGGTCGATGAGCTCGTCATAGAAGCCAGCCACCGAGGGGATCGTGAGTTTGAGCATCATCGGTAGCCCGTCGGGGCGGGCGTCGAGAGCGGCGCGCGTCGCGTCCCGCAGGATGGCCTCGCACGCGGCCTTGTCTGGGCTCTTGATGTCGACCTCGGGCTCGATGATCGGCACGAGACCGGCGGCGCGGATCTGGTCTCCGTACGCGAACTGCTGGTCGACGATCGCGTGTATGCCGTCCTCGTTGGCCTCGTGGATCACCGAGCGCATCTTCGTCCCAAAGACGCCTTTGGCGTTCGCCCGGTCGAGCAGGTCGTCCAATGTGGTCGCGAAGTCCTTCATCAACTGGACCCCGTCCGCCTGCTTGGCTAGCCCCTTGTCGACCTTGAGGAAGGGCACAATGCCCTTGCGGTTCCACAGGTAGGCGGCGGTGTCCTCGCCGGCGACCTGTCGGTCCATCGTCATCTCGAAGAGGATCGCGGCGAGGATGCGCCGCGAGGTGAACGACGGGCTCTCGATGATCCGGCAGCGCATGGCGTGCACGAGGTTGAACATCTCGTCTTCGCCGTGATAGCTGTCCTCCGGTATGCCGTACAGCCGCAACGCCTTCGGCGTGCTTCCGCCGCTCTGATCCAGGGCAGCGACGAATCCCTGTCCCGACCGCATCCGCTCAGCTTGTTTAGGGTTCATGGCGTTCAGTCCTCCTTGGTTACCGGCGTCTCCTCGCAGGCTATCGCTTGCGAGGAGACGCCGGAGAGGCGATGTGCCTGGCCTCATGCACCAGCGGCGCTGGTCAGGCACACACCGGCGGCACAACGTCGGGGAAACTAGAGTCCAGGGGCATGACCGTATGGGTTTCGTTGCTGCGCGGGGTCAACGTCGGGGGACGCAACCGGGTGAGCATGCCACTGCTGCGCACCGCACTGACTGACGCCGGATTCTCCCAGGTACGCACCTATGTCCAAAGTGGCAACGTCATCACCGGTTCGGCATACGGCGAGGCCGCACAGGTCGCCGACGCGGTGGCCGGCGTACTGCGTAACCGGTTCGATGTTGACGTGCCGGTCGTCGTGCGCTCACCGGAGCAGCTGCGTGAAGTGCTGCGGTGGTGCCCCTTTCCCGAGGATGTCGCGGCCCGCCCCGCCGCGGTCCATGTCGTCCATCTCATGGGCGAGCCGGCAGCGAGCGCAGTGGCCGAAGTGCTCGCGCAGGACTGGTCACCCGAAGCTCTCGCCGTGCGCGGTACGGAGTTGGTGATCCGCTATGCCGAGACGATGCACGCCAGCCGGTTGCAGTACGCAGCTCTACTCCGGCGGCTCGACACTGATGGGACGGCGCGCAACTGGCGCACCCTGCAGGCCCTCGTCGACCTGACGGCCGACGCGTGAGCCCGCGACGCTTGAGATCTCGACCTGCTCGCGCGCGATGCGCTCCCCGTGAAGCCGGTGGCGGCGGTTCGCGTGTCTGGGGCGCTCATCGTGTCCGCACGGCCGCGCAACAGGTTGAGTCCATGGGTTGGTGTATGCCGGCCCGGGGTGAGCGTGTCCCACTGGAACGTGGGGCGCGGTCACCGCGTGGCGTCATAGGTGGTGTGGAGTGTGCTGCCCACCTTCCCACCAGTAGGCGTGCGCGCGACGACTAGGTGTGCCACAAGGCGCCTACTCGACACGAACAGGCCTACTCGCGCCCGGATGCCGCCTGCGCTGCGCGCTTCCCGCACCAAGTCCGTCTCGGCGCATGCGCTGCCCGGGCTCCTGCGCGCACTTCCCGCGCCAAGTCCGTCTCGACGCACCCGTGGCGTCGTCCGAAAGGGTCAGCTGAGCCGGTCGAGGGCCGCCAGCACGTGGGCCCAGTCGATCCGCTCCTGTTCCAACCGGACCTTGGCGCCGTATACCCCCTCGACGAGATCCTCGTAGAGCGCGCGCTCGGCCCCGGTCAGCTCCGCCAGATCCGCCCGGGTGGGTTTGGGCTCGACCACCCAACGGTCCTGGTGCGCGAACAGCGTCGCTCGGTCCATCAAGAGGGAGCCGACCTCCGGAGCGACCCGTCGCAGCCCGTTGAGGATCGCGAACCCGTGCGTGTCCAGGTCCCCCCAGTAGGACACGTCCGAGCAGGCCCGAAGCCAGGCCAGTCCGCCCAACCGGAGGGCGTCGAAGCCGTGCCCCCACACGACGACACCACGGGCGGGGATCGGGAGCGAGAGATAGCTGACCCGGTTCTCGACGACGATCACCCTCACCGGGTCGATGGCCAGAGATGCGGCGTGGCGAAGCGGTAGGGCGACCTCGTCGATCAACCCGGGAAGGGCCGCCAGCGCCGGGTCGACGCGCAGATGGATGAGGGGTTCGACCTCACGGAACCCGGCCCGGGCCGCGAAGCTCCTGCCTTGTCCTTGTCCTTGTCC
>JBDIAO010000186.1:0-4092 GCA_039812375.1 Phycicoccus sp.
GTTCAGGAGACGAGTCGGAGCGCCTTCGTCGCCTGGCCGATGCGAACGGTCTGGCCCCAGGTGAGGGTGAGCGCATCGGCCTCGATTCCGTCGCCGAAGGCGACGAGGCGGTCCGACTTGATGGTGAGGGACAGTTCGGTCCCCATCAGGTCGCCCTCTGTCAGTGACGTTCCGGTGGCAGGCGAGGGCCATGCCTCCCGTACGAACCAGATCAGGCGGCGGTCGCTCGGTGCCGGCAGCGGAAGCGGACTGTGCCGTTCGCGGGCGACAGAGCGGCACCATCCGGTGGCGCCAGTCCCTGTGGCGACGATCACCCCCGAGGACGCCTGTGCTTCACCGGCGCCGTCAGGTGTGTGGACGTCATATCGCGCCGTCTGATGGCTCGGGTGGCCGACGAAGATCTCGTTCAACGCGAGTAGGTGCTGGCCGTCGTCGAGCCGGGCTTCGACCATCGTGCGCTCGGTGATCTGATCGGTTGCTCGCAACAGTTCCACGGCATCGGCCGGGGCGTGCGTGACGAGTACGCCCGCGTTCCGACCTGGCTCCGGGTCGATGCCGATGACGGGTTGTCCGTCGAGGTACTTGGCGACATTCGCGACCAAGCCGTCCTGGCCGACGACCAGGACGACGTCGTCGGGAGAGAACAGGAATCGAGCGACATCGGAGCGTTCGACGGTGCCGCGGCGCCAATCGGCCGGGATCGAGGAAGCGGCCGTTTCAATCGCGTGACGGGTCAGGCGGTGTCGTTCCTCGACTTCAGCGATGTCGCGACCCCGTGTGCTGAGGAAGAACGCCGCCTGGCCCCGGGTGCCATGCGTGGCCAGCATCTCGTCGTACTCGGTACGGCGCGTCACGATGACCACCCGGGGCGACAGACTCATGCCGTCACCTTGCCAGTTCCCAGCTGCGCCAGAGCCTTGCTCACCAGGTCGGGGCTCAGCACGAGCGTCTCGATCTTGGGCAGGTTTGCAGCCAGTTCTCTGACGGCGAGCGCCAAGAGAACGGTCTCCGAGACGTCCCGGTAGGCGGCGACGCGGGCAGCCTCGGCATCGCCTTGTGCCGCACCAGCCAGTCGGGTGCCCTCGGCGCGCGCCTGCGCCAAGGTGACGGTCCGACGGGCCTCGGCCTCGGTGGCCACACCGCCGGCCGCAGCCTTCTCTTCGGCCTCGCGGCGAGTGTTCGCCCCTCGCTGGGCGACCAGCTGCTCCTCGCGACGGGCCAGCTCGATCTGTGTCTGCAGTTCGTTCTCGCCGATGGCGCGCTCCCGTTCGACGGCGACCGCGCGCCGCTCGAAGGTGGCCTTGTCGGCCTCCTGCTGGACCTGCTCTCGGGTAGGCGTTCGCAACGCCCGCTCCACCTCGGGCTCGGGCCGGACCGCGACGACACGTACGCCGACCACCGCGATGCCCGTCTCAGCCAGTCGAGCATCACCGGCCAGGCCTTCGGCGATCACGGTGCGCACGGGACCGACACCGCCGGCCATTGCGGCATTCAGGTCCACCGTGGCCAGCAGATCGATCGCGTACTGCTGCGCTGACTCGGTGAGCAGACCGGCGACCTGATCCAGGGGCGTGCTTCTCCACTGTCCCGTGTCGGGGTCGATGGAGAAGTCGATACGTCCCGCCGCGGTCGACGGGTTGGTCACCCGGTAGGTGATGGTGGCCTGCACTGTGACGTCCTGGAAGTCGCTGGTGCGCGCGTGGAACAGCAACGGCAGTTCCCGGTCGTCGACGGGGATCTCGTTGAGGACCGCGCTGAGGGGGCGGAACCAGAACGAGGCGCCGACTCCGGCGCGGATCGTCTCGCCGTTGCGGATCTGCTCGACGTGGGTGGTGCCTGAGCCGCGCAGGTGGCGGAACAGCGGGTAGCGGGCGATGTCGGCCATCGGTATCTCCTTGCCTTGGGTTATTAACGTCAATCTGACGATAAGCCACTAGAGCATAATCGTCAAGGTGACACAAAGGGGCTAGGGTGCAGCTGTGCCCGATGACGCGATGGACTACCCGCCGGTCGCAGTGACGGTCGACCTCGTCGTCCTCACTGTGCGCGAGGAGAGGTTCCAAGTCCTCACCATTCGTCGAGGCGAGGAACCGTTCCGGGCGAGCTGGGCGCTGCCTGGTGGATTCCTTCGTCCCGACGAGGACTTGGAGGCCGCGGCCGGGCGGGAACTGCAGGAGGAGACGTCGCTGCCGTCCGACCAGGTCCACCTCGAGCAGCTCGCGACATACGGTGCGCCCGACCGCGACCCACGGATGCGTACGGTCACGGTGGCCTACCTCGCGCTAGCACCCGACTTGCCGACACCGACGGGGGGAACGGACGCAGCTGACGCGCAGTGGCGACCGGTCGCGGAAGTCCTTGACGAGGGCGATCTCGCCTTCGACCACATGCGGATCCTGCGTGACGGGGTTGAGCGGGCGCGCGCGAAACTCGAGTACACGCCGCTGGCGGCGGCGTTCTGCCCGCCCGAGTTCACTATCAGCGAGCTCAGGCGCGTTTACGAGGTTGTCTGGGGAGCCGAGCTTGATCCCCGCAACTTCCACCGCAAGGTCACCAAGACTGAGGGGTTCGTCCAAGAGACCGCCGATACCACCACCAGAGACGGGGGTCGCCCGGCGCGGCTCTACCGAGCTGGGCAAGCGACGACGCTTCACCCACCGCTGCTGCGGTGACTCAGGGGTACTTCGAGATGATGGGCGCCAAGCGTTTCGCCCCGCTCGACACCACGCTTCCTAGACCACGCCTTCTAGACCACGCCGTAGAGCCGATCGCCGGCGTCGCCCAGGCCGGGGACGATATAGCCACGTTCGTTGAGACGCTCGTCCACCGCGGCGGTGACCAGGGTGCAGGGGACGGCCAGGTCATCCAGCAGCGTCCGTACCCGCTCGATCCCCTCGGGTGCAGCCAGCAGGCAGATGCAGGTGATCTGGCTGGCGCCGCGCAACACCAGATAGCGCACCGCGGCGGCCAGCGTGCCGCCGGTCGCCAGCATCGGATCGAGGACGAAACACTGCCGGCCGGCCAGATCCTCCGGCAGCCGTTCCGCGTACGTGGACGCAACCAGGGTCTCCTCGTCGCGGACCATGCCGAGGAAGCCCACTTCCGCGGTCGGCATCAGCCGGGTCATCCCCTCCAGCATCCCCAGCCCGGCGCGCAGGATCGGGACCACCAGCGGCCGCGGCCGAGCCAGTCGCACCCCGTCCGCCACGGCGATCGGGGTCTCCACCTTGACCCGCGAGACGCGCACCTCGCGGGTGGCCTCGTACGCCAGCAGCGTCACGAGCTCTTCGGTCAGCCGGCGGAAGGTCGGCGAGTCGGTCTCCACGTCGCGCAGCGCGGTGATCTTGTGGGCGACGAGCGGGTGATCCACGATGCACAGGTCCACCCCCGAACGGTACCGAGTCACCGGCCGGCCCTCACGCCCGAGTTCCGGTCGGAAAACCTCATCTGACGTGGTTTCCGACCAGAACGCCGGCCTTGAGTGGACCGGCGATGAACCAGGGAGGCGTGGCTGAGTCCACGCCCGGGGATCGGTGATATCGGGGTCGTGGATCTTGGTCCGGTCTGACACGATGGGGGACGGTCCAGTTCGGGCCGAGGCGCTGGAGGAGATGGCATGTCGCAGATCGACGACGAGGGCTACGAGTCGTTCGAACCGGACGACGCCGTGGACGACCGACCGGGGCTCGACGAGGATCTGGACGAGGCGGAGGACGATGCCGCCGATGCAGCGGACGCCGATGACCTCGATGACGAGGACGACGACGCCGACCTCGATGACGAGGACGACGAGAGCGATGACGACGCCGACCTCGATGATGCCGAGCCCGAGGACGCCCAGGCCGACGAGATCGACTTCGTGCTCGCGGCCTACCGGGAGGACGGGCAGCCGAACGTCGTAGCGCTGGCCGCGGACCTGGCCAACGACCTGGAGGAGCTGATCACTCAGCTGCGCCGGCTGCCCGGCGACGCGGGAGCGATCGGGTTCGTCAGCCTGGTCGAGGAGGTGCTGGTCATCGTGCGGGTACGCGGCCGCCACGTCCAGGTGCTGCTGAACGACACCGCCGCGGCGCTGGACTGGCCGATCGCTCG
>JBDIAO010000187.1:0-4087 GCA_039812375.1 Phycicoccus sp.
CGGGGAACTCACCCACCGGATCAAGACCGACCCGGGCTCGCACGGACTCGCCGTGTGGCCGCAGCCAGGGAGGTTCTCCTTGGGGCACACCGGCAACATGCGCTGAGGCAGCGGATGTTGCGCTGAGGCAGCGGATGTTGCTCAGCGGGCGACCGCAAGAGCGGCATCGCCGCGCGGGCGCAGGACGACGTCGTCGCCGGCGGCATACGAGGTGACTTCGGTGTTGCCCACCTGGACAATGACGCTTTCACCGCTGGTGGTGCGGGTGATGACGCGCCCGTGCCCCCCGAGGAAGCTCGCCGAGACGACAGTGGCGTTGCCGGGCTGGCCCGTGGTGGGTCTGGCGATCTGCACGCTCTCGGGGCGCAGCAGCACCTCCACGTCGCCGATCGCGGATCCGTGGAGGAGGGGGACCTGCCCGCCGAGGACCAGTGCGGTATCACCGGTGACGTGCGCACCGATGCGGTTCGTCGTGCCGACGAAGTCTGCGACGAACTCCGATCGCGGGGCGGAGTAGAGCTCCGCGGGGGCCGCGATCTGCTCCAGGCGCCCGACACTCATCACCCCGACCCGGTCGGCGACGGCCAGGGCCTCCTCCTGGTCGTGGGTGACGAACAGGGTCGTCGTGCCGATCTCGAGCTGGATGCGCCGGATCTCGTCACGCAGCTGGGTGCGGACCTTCGCGTCCAGGGCCGAGAGCGGCTCGTCGAGCAGGAGCACTTGTGGCTCGATGGCCAGCGCCCGGGCCAGGGCCACCCGCTGCTGCTGACCGCCGGAGAGCTGGTGGGCGTACTTGTCGGCGTGCTTGGACAGCCCCACGAGGTCGAGCATCTCGCCGGCCCGGGCCTGCCGCCGGGCCTTGTCCTGCTTGCGCAACTCGAGGCCGAACTCGACGTTCTGCCGGGCCGTCATGTGTGGGAAGAGCGAGTAGGCCTGGAAGACCATCCCCATGTCCCGCTTGTTCGTGGGGATGCTGGTGATATCCCGCCCGCCGACCTCGATGGTGCCCGAGTCCGGGTCCTCCAGGCCGGCCAGGCAGCGCAGCGCGGTCGTCTTGCCGCACCCGGAGGGGCCCAGCAGGGCGACGAACTCGCCGGGTTCGATGTGCAGGGTCAGTCCGTCGAGTGCGGCCACGCCGCCGTAGACCCGGCGCAGGTCGGTGAGGTGGACGGCGACTCCGGCCGTGGGGGAGGTCATGAGGGATCCTTCCGGAGGCGCGGCAACCGGTGCTTGCGGGTGCCGGCTGGTGTGGAGCCGACGAAGGACATGGCGAACAGCACGGCGAAGGCGAAGACGAGCGAGACGAAGCCGACCGCGACGGAGATCTGTGCGTCCGACTTGCCGAGCAGGAACATCGCGACCTGCAGGTTCGTACGGCTGAACAGGTTGGCGATGGTGAACTCGCCCAGGACGAGCGCGACCGCCAGGAAGGATGCCGACAGCACCGAGGTGCGCAGGTTCGGCAGCACGATCCGCCACATCACCGTGAACCACCCGGCACCCAGGGAGCGGGCCGCCTCGGCGAGGGTGCGTACGTCGATGGCCCGCAACCCGGCATCCAGGGAACGGTAGGCGTAGGGGAGGACGAGGATGACGTAGGCCAGGGAGAGCCACAGGGTCGACTCGGCGATGCCCGCCCCGAAGAAGTACTGCAGCCACGCCGTCAGCCACGAGTACACCGGGGTCAGGCCGACGACCAGGACGATCGCCGGGACGGTGAGCGGGAGCAGGCAGATGAACTCCACGAGCCGTGAGACCTCGGGGGTGCGCAAGCGCACCCAGGTCATCGTCGGGACGAGGATGACGAGCATGAGGAGGACCGTGATGACGGCCAGACCGACCGAGGCCAGGAAGCCGGCCCTGAGGTCGGGGTATTCGGCGGAGATCTTCTGCACGTCGACGAGGGTCCGCCAGGTCTGCAGGTCCCACTGCCCCTGGAGGTTGTGCGTCGTGAACTGGAGCATGGCGTACAGCGGGACGACGAAGAAGAGCATGACGAGCCCGATGATGACCCGGCGCAGAAAGGCCTGCTTGCGCAGCCGGGTTGCCCGTTGTCCTCTCATCGCACGAGCCACCGGGAGGCGCGCCGGTCAATGAGGGTGTAGGTCGCCATGACGACGGCGACGACGACGACCATCGCCAGGGCGTAGGCCTTGGCGACCCCCTGCTGGCCCAGGACGATCTCGGAGGAGAGGGCTCCGTCGATCTTCAATGGGACCAGCGGCGAGCCCTGGGAGACCAGGGCACGGACGGTCGCATAGGCGCTGAAGGCGTTGGTGAACAGCAGGAGCACGGCCCCGGCGAAGGAGGGCAGCAGGATCGGCATGCCGACCCGGCGCCAGTAGGTCCAGGTCGTGCCGCCGAGGGTCTCGCACGCCTCGCGCCATTGCACCCGCAGGCCCTCCACGGCGGGCAGGAAGACGATGAGCATGAGCGGGATCTGGAAGTAGAGGTAGACCAGCATGATCCCCGACTTCCAGCTGAACAGCCACAGCCCGCCGGTCGTGTCGAGCCCGGATGCCGCGAGCAGCGGACCGAGTAGGGAGGCCGACCCGAAGAAGGTGGCCATGAAGGCGAACGCGAGGGCGACGCCGCCGAACTGGGCCAGGACCCCGCACAGCGAGGTGACGAAGCGCTTGAGGACGCCGCCGGGACGGGCGGTGGCCACGGCATAGGCGAGGAAGGCGCCAGCGATGCCGCCGATGGCTGCGGTGACGGCCGAGACGATGACCGACTGCCACAGGGAGGCGAGGAAATCCGGTTGGGTCAGGGATGACAGGTTGGCCAGCGAGAAGCCGCCGCTCGGGCCGAGGAAGGCACCGATGATGACGACACCGGTCGGGATGATGAGGAAGACGGTCGTGTAGACGAAGAAGGGGACCACGCCGGCGAGGGCGCCGGACGGGCGGAAGCCGCCCAGCGCCCTCGCCGAGCCCGCCCTGCCGGGCGAGTGCCCGGCAGGGGTGGGTGCGGGACTAGCCAATGGCCGCGGACCACTTGTCGGTGAGGATCTTCTTCGCGGCGTCGGTCTCCTCGGCGGTCGGGATGACCGGGTCGCTCACCTTGGGCAGTGCGGCGGCGGCCTCCTTGTCGAGGGTGCCGGCAGCCTCCATCGCTTCGAAGAGGACCGGCTTGGCGCCACCCTTGAGCCACATGTTCTGGCCGTCGGGGGAGTAGAGGTACTCCTGCCACAGGCGAGCCGCGGCCGGGTGCGGGGCATCCTTGTTGATCGCCTGGAAGTAGTACGCCATGACGGCGCCGGTCTCCGGCGCCCACATCTTCCACGTCGTGAGCTTGGGCATGATGCCGACCTGGTTGTACGACCAGTCGAAGACGACCGGGGTCTGCCCGGATTCGATGGTCGCCGGCGTCGGGTCGACCGGCAGGAAGTTGCCGGCGTCCTTGAGCTGCTTGAACCACTCGATGCCCTTGGTCGGGTCGGCGGCGCTGCCGCCCTCGGCGATGGCGACCATCTGGACACCGGCGAAGGCTGCCCCGGCCTGGGTCGGGTCACCGTTGAGGGCGACCTTGCCCTTGTACTCGGCCTTGAGCAGGTCGGCCAGGGACGTGACGGCGGGCACCTTGGCAGAGTCGAAGCCGACGGTCATGACGCCGCCGTAGTCGTTGACCCAGGCCCCGTTCGGATCCTTGAGCTCCGCTGGGATCTTGTCGAAGTCGGTGACCTTGTACGCCGCGAACTTGTCGGTGTTGGCCAGGGCAACGGCCGCACCGAGGTCGAAGACGTCGGGGGCGGTGTTCTGGCCCTTGAGTCGCTCAGCGGCGGTGATCTCGTCGGCGCTGCTCGCGTCCGGCTGGGCGCTGGTGATCTTGATGCCGTACTTGTCCTCGAAGCCCTTGATGATGGCGCCGTAGTTCGCCCAGTCCGGTGGCAGGGCGATGACGTTGAGTGCGCCCTCCTTCTTGGCTGCCTCCACGAGCTTGTCCATGCCGCCGAAGGCCTCGGCGGAGGTCGCGGTTGCCGCAGCACCGCCGTTGGTGCCGCTCGCTGCTGGGCTGGCGGTGGAGGAGGACGAGCTCGGCGGGGAACAGGCCGCCACCGCAGCGGCGGCCACGCCAGCGACGGCCA
>JBDIAO010000188.1:0-4067 GCA_039812375.1 Phycicoccus sp.
TGGCCGTCGCTGGCGTGGCCGCCGCTGCGGTGGCGGCCTGTTCCCCGCCGAGCTCGTCCTCCTCCACCGCCAGCCCAGCAGCGAGCGGCACCAACGGCGGTGCTGCGGCAACCGCGACCTCGGCTGAAGCTTTCGGTGGCATGGACAAGCTCGTCGAGGCCGCCAAGAAGGAGGGAACCCTCAACGTCATCGCGCTGCCCCCGGACTGGGCGAACTACGGCGAGATCATCAAGGGCTTCGAGGCCAAGTACGGAATCAAGATCACCAGCGCCCAGCCGGACGCGAGCAGCGCGGACGAGATCACCGCCGCCGAGCGCCTCAAGGGCCAGAACACCGCCCCCGACGTCTTCGACCTCGGGGCCGCCGTCGCCCTGGCGAACACCGACAAGTTCGCGCCCTACAAGGTCGCCGACTTCGACAAGATCCCGGCCAACCTGAAGGACCCGAACGGGGTCTGGGTCAATGACTACGGCGGTGTCATGACCGTCGGCTTCGACTCGGCCAAGGTGCCCGCCGTCACGTCCCTGGCCGACCTGCTCAAGCCGGAGTACAAGGGAAAGGTCGCCCTCAACGGTGACCCGACCCAGGCGGGCGCGGCCTTCGCCGGCGTCCAGATGGTCGCCATCGCCGAGGGCGGCACTGCCGGCGACCCGACCAAGGGCATCGACTGGTTCAAGAAGCTCAAGGATGCCGGCAACTTCCTCCCCGTCGACCCGACACCGGCCACGGTCGAGTCCGGCCAGACCCCGGTCGTCTTCGACTGGTCCTACAACCAGGTCGGCATCATGCCGAAGCTCACGACGTGGAAGATGTGGGCACCGGAGACCGGTGCGGTCATGGCGTACTACTTCCAGGCGATCAACAAGGAGGCACCGCACCCGGCCGCGGCTCGCCTGTGGCAGGAGTACCTCTACTCCGCCGACGGCCAGAACATGTGGCTCAAGGGTGGCGCCAAGCCGGTCCTCTTCGAGGCGATGGAGGCCGCCGGCACCCTCGACAAGGAGGCCGCCGCCGCGCTGCCCAAGGTGAGTGACCCGGTCATCCCGACTGCTGAGGAGACCGATGCCGCGAAGAAGATCCTCACGGACAAGTGGTCCGCGGCCATTGGCTAGTCCCGTCCCCACCCCTGCCGGGGACTCCCCCGGCAGGACGGGCTCGGCGAGGGCGCTGGGCGGGTTCCGCCCGTCCGGCGCCCTCGCCGGCGTCGTCCCCTTCTTCGTCTACACGACCGTCTTCCTCATCATCCCGACCGGGGTCGTCGTCATCGGCGCCTTCCTCGGCCCGGGCGGCGGCTTCTCGCTGGCCAACCTGTCGTCCCTGACCCAGCCGGACTTCCTCGCTTCGCTGTGGCAGTCCGTCATCGTCTCGGCAGTCACCGCCGCCATCGGCGGCATCGGCGGCGCCTTCCTCGCCTATGCCGTCGCCACCGCCCGCCCCGGCGGTGTCCTCAAGCGTTTCGTGACCTCGCTGTGCGGGGTCCTGGCCCAGTTCGGCGGCGTCGCCCTCGCGTTCGCCTTCATGGCGACCTTCTTCGGGTCGGCCTCCCTGCTCGGCCCACTGCTCGCGGCATCCGGGCTCGACACGACCGGCGGGCTGTGGCTGTTCAGCTGGAAGTCCGGGATCATGCTCGTCTACCTCTACTTCCAGATCCCGCTCATGCTCATCGTCTTCCTGCCCGCCGTCGAGGGCCTGCGGGTGCAGTGGCGCGAGGCGTGCGAGACGCTCGGCGGAACGACCTGGACCTACTGGCGCCGGGTCGGCATCCCGATCCTGCTGCCCTCCTTCGCCGGGGCCGTGCTCCTGCTGTTCACCAACGCGTTCAGCGCCTACGCGACCGTTCGCGCCCTGGTCTCGCAGGGATCGCCGCTGGTTCCGCTGAAGATCGACGGCGCGCTCTCTTCCGAGATCGTCCTGGGCCAGCAGGGGGTCGCCAAGGCCTACGCCCTGTCCATGGTCGTCGTCGTGGCCCTCGTCATGGCGATCTACACCCTCATCGACCGGCGCGCCTCCCGGTGGCTCGTGCGATGAGCGGACAACGGGCCACTCGGCTGCGCAAGCAGGCCTACCTGCGCTGGATCATCATCGGGCTCGTCCTGCTCTTCTTCGTCGTCCCGCTGTATGCCATGCTCCAGTTCACGACGCACAACCTGCAGGGCCAGTGGGACCTGACGACCTGGCGGACCCTCGTCGACGTGCAGAAGATCTCCGCCGAGTACCCCGACCTCAGGGCCGGCTTCCTGGCCTCGGTCGGTCTAGCCGTCATCACCGTCGTTCTCATGCTCGTCATCCTGGTGCCGACGATGACCTGGGTGCGGCTGCGCACCCCCGAGGTCTCCCGGCTCGTGGAGTTCATCTGCCTGCTCCCGCTCACCGTCCCGGCGATCGTCCTGGTCGTCGGCCTGACCCCGGTGTACTCGTGGCTGACGGCGTGGCTGCAGTACTTCTTCGGGGCGGAGATCGCCGAGTCGACCCTGTGGCTCTCCCTGGCCTACGTCATCCTCGTGCTCCCCTACGCCTACCGCTCCCTGGATGCCGGGTTGCGGGCCATCGACGTGCGCACCCTCGCCGAGGCGGCCCGCTCCCTGGGTGCCGGCTGGTTCACCGTCATGTGGCGGATCGTGCTGCCGAACCTGCGCACCGCGGTGCTGTCGGCATCCTTCCTGGCGGTCGCCCTCGTCCTGGGCGAGTTCACCATCGCCAACCTGTTCAGCCGCACCAACCTGCAGGTCGCGATGTTCCTCCTCGGCAAGTCGGACGCCCAGATCTCCGTCGCCGTCGGCTTCGTCTCCCTCGTCTTCGCCTTCGCCGTGCTGTTCGCCATGTCCTTCGTCGGCTCCACACCGGCCGGCACCCGCAAACACCGGTTGGCTCGCCCCCGGAAGGATCCCGCATGACCTCCCCCACGGCCGGAGTCGCCGTCCACCTCACCGACCTGCGCCGGGTCTACGGCGGCGTTGCCGCCCTCGACGGATTGACCCTGCACATCGACCCGGGCGAGTTTGTCGCGCTGCTCGGCCCCTCCGGGTGCGGCAAGACAACGGCCCTGCGGTGCCTGGCCGGTCTCGAGGACCCGGATTCGGGCAGCATCGAGGTCGGCGGGAGGGACGTCACAAGCATCCCGACGAACAAGCGGGACATGGGGATGGTCTTCCAGGCGTACTCGCTCTTCCCGCACATGACCGCTCGGCAGAACGTCGAGTTCGGCCTCGAGTTGCGCAAGCAGGACAAGGCCCGGCGGCGCCAGCGGGCCGGCGAGATGCTCGACCTCGTCGGTCTGTCCGCACATGCCGATAAGTACGCCCACCAGCTCTCCGGGGGGCAGCAGCAGCGGGTGGCGCTGGCCCGGGCCCTGGCCATCGAGCCACAGGTGCTGCTGCTCGACGAGCCCCTGTCCGCGCTCGACGCCAAGGTCCGCACCCAGCTGCGCGATGAGATCCGACGGATCCAGCTCGAGATCGGCACGACGACCCTCTTCGTCACCCACGACCAGGAGGAGGCACTGGCGGTCGCCGATCGCGTCGGGGTGATGAGTGTCGGCAGGCTCGAACAGATTGCCGCACCCGCCGAGCTTTACTCCGAGCCACGCACCCCGTTCGTCGCTGACTTCGTCGGCACGACGAACCGCATCGGTGCGCACGTCACCGGTGATACCGCACTGGTCCTCGGCGGGCAGGTCCCCCTCCTCCACGGATCCGCGATCGGCGACGTGGAGGTGCTGCTGCGCCCCGAGAGCGTGCAGATCGCCAGACCCACCACGGGCCAGCCCGGCAACGCCACTGTCGTCTCGGCGAGCTTCCTCGGGGGGCACGGGCGCGTCATCACCCGCACCACCAGCGGTGAAAGCGTCATTGTCCAGGTGGGCAACACCGAAGTCACCTCGTATGCCGCCGGCGACGACGTCGTCCTGCGCCCGCGCGGCGATGCCGCTCTTGCGGTCGCCCGCTGAGCAACATCCGCTGCCTCAGCGCATGTTGCCGGTGTGCCCCAAGGAGAACCTCCCTGGCTGCGGCCACACGGCGAGTCCGTGCGAGCCCGGGTCGGTCTTGATCCGGTGGGTGAGTTCCCCG
>JBDIAO010000189.1:0-4044 GCA_039812375.1 Phycicoccus sp.
GAGTTGCGCCGCAGCGTTATCGGTAGCTATGGCGAGCCCGAGGAGCTCGGTGCGCGACTCGCTCACATCCTGCTCGAGGACGGCGCCGCCGAGATCACCCATCCCACCGACCAGGGCCACCCTTCGCCGGTGCGGTTGTCTCCAGACCAGGGGCCGGGGTCGTGACCCTGGCCGAACCCGCGTCGGCTCCCGAAGCTGCCTCGGCTCCCGAAGCAGCCTCGGCTCCCGAAGCTGCCTCGGCTCCCGACCAGCCGCTGGCGGGATGGCGGGTGTTGCTCACCCGTGCTGAGGGCGACTCCGGACAGGCCAGTCAGCACCTGGCTCGCCACGGCGCGAGATGCACGGCGGCCGCGATGATCGTCATCGAGGCGCCGCTTACCGTCGAGCACCTGGACCAGGCGATCACGGCGCTGCACGCCGGGGCGTATGCATGGGTTGGGTTCACCTCGGTCCACGCGGTGTATGCCGTGCGAGCCCGGTGCGAGCACCTGGGCCTGCCGGTAGCTCATCACGCGCAGGTCGCCGCGGTGGGTGAGGCCACCGCGGCGGCACTGCGCGAGTGGGGGATGCCTCCCGACCTTGTCCCGGCCGCCAATCGCTCCGCCGCGGGGCTCCTCGCCCAGTGGCCGACCTGCACGAGCACCCGAGGGGAGGGCGCCGGCCGCGACAGCACTCGGTGCGCCGGTGACGCAGTGCTCCTCCCGCGCTCGGACCTCGCGAGCGACGTGCTGCCTGCCGGATTGCGGGCCAAGGGCTGGGCGGTGGATGAGGTCATTGCCTACCGGACTGTGCCGGCACCGCCGCCTCCGGCTGACCTGCGCGCGGCGGTTGCCACTGGCGGGTTCGACGCGATCCTGTTCACCTCGGGCTCGACGGTGCGTGCCCTGCTCGCCCACAGCGGAGCACCACACCCGCGCACCGTCATCGGATGCATCGGTGCGGCCACCGCCACGACCGCCAAGGAGCTCGGGCTACGGGTCGACGTCCTGGCCCCCGAAGCCACGATCGTGGCTCTCGTCGACGCCCTCGCGGACTACGCAGCGACCGTGGTCCGATAAGCAAGTGCTGGCCAGGCCGCCGGTGTCGAGATGCAGTGGTGTCGAGATGCAGTGGTGTCGAGAGCGCCTCGAAGTCATCGGCCTGCACCACCACGGCATACCGTAACCCCTGCTGCTCATGCCCTCGCGCACCACGGGGAGCCGGGAGACGGTAGACGTCACCACGCACGAAACTGCTCCATGTCGCGGAGCACCCGCGCTGCCTCCGCCCGATCATCCGGGTCAGCGGCCAGTGCCTCGACCTCCGCGCGCAGACGCGAGCGCGCATGACGCGCAGCAGCCTCGACCAGGGCATCACGGACCGCCTGCGAGACCAGGGTCCCGTCAGCGGTCAGTTCATCGAGCGCTCAGCGCGCATCCTCATCCGGACGAGGATGTTGCGGTGCTCGACCAGTATGCCGAGTCCTCGGGACTACGCCTGTCGGCCCGTGGCTTGCGGTGCAGGAGCGGTTCGATAATCGGGACGTGGGTGCTGACTCTGCGGCGTATGGCCTGGCGAATGTCTTCCGGGCCCACTTCGGTCACCATGAGCACCTGTATGCGGTGTTGCTGGACGCTCTGGCCGATGACCTGGAGTCCGGGGGCCCAACGATGCACATCTGCCGGGACCACCTCGACGACACCCGAGCAGAGGCGATCCAGTTGCGCCTGCTCGCGGCGATCTTTCGGATCGTCCTGCGCGGCGATGCCCCCGAACTGGTCCGCTTCTATCCGTGCCTGGGCGGCACCGCCTCCCCCGAAGGGGCGTGGGTGAGGCTGCGACCGGTGTTCATCACGCACGACGAGGACTTGCACGCGGCGCTGGACACACCACCCCAGACCAACGAAGTCGGTAGGTCCGCCTGCCTGGCGATCGGGCTGTTCGAGGCGGTGCGCCGGCACGGGACGACTCGGGTACGGCTGCTCGAACCCGGCGCGGCTGCGACCTCGCCCCCGTCGACGCGACCAGCACCGAGGGCGCCAGCTATCTCACCTCGTTCGTGTGGCCCTTCGACCTGGCCAGACACCAACGGTTGGGCGCAGCGCTGAGCACCGCTCGAGCCCACCCGCCCACGGTAGATCGCGCTTCGGCCGCGGCCTGGGTGGCCGAGCAGCTCGCCGCGCCCGTCGACCAAGACGTCCTGACGGTGATCTGGACCTCGATCACCGAGCAGCACTGGCCCGCCACCGAAACCGAAGCCGTCGACGAGGCCGTCGCAGACGCCCGAGGCCGGATCGGGCTGGCCCGGATCAGCATGGAAGGCATACCGCCGCTCCAAGCAGAAGGTGGCTACGACATCGCCCGACACGGACCGAGCCTGCGAGTAGACGGTGACGTCATCGCACGGTCCCACCACCACGGCCTGCCCATCATCCTCACCACCCGATAGACGATCCACCGCCGGAGCGCGCCCCCAGCACACGACCGACCGTTAAAAGATCGATAACGATCGTCTGCACAGCGTGGAGATGGCACGCCGGACCCTACGAGACCATTGCATGAATCCTATAAGTCCGTATAGAGTTCACATGACCATGGAGGGGGCTTCAGGGAAGGAGCGGGATGCCGGGCCGTTACGTGAGCGTCGCCGAGGCCGCCGCGCTGCTCGGCGTCCACCCCCAGCGCGTTCACCAACGCATCCGAGATGGCTCCCTCACGGCCGAGAAGATCGGGCACCAGTGGGTCATCGACAGGGCCGAACTCCGCTATCTCAGCCACCACGCCACCCCCGGGCGTCCACTGTCCATCACGTCCGCGTGGGACCTGATCGCCGTCGCGCACGGCGCACAGGCTTGCGTCGACCTCAGCGCTCCGGCCCGGTCCAGGGCCCGCTCACGGCTACGGAACCTCCTCACGCATGCCCGCTCCGGTGACCTCGAGGACGTCGCCGCGCGCACGGTGAAGGCCCTTCGAAACCGCGCCGGACGAGCCCTGTTCACCGCCTCCCCCCGCGACCTGCCGGGCCTGCGCGACGACCCCCGACTGCACCTGTCCGGAGCCTCACTGCCCGAGTCGGGCATCTCCTTCGGCGACGGGATCGAAGGGTATGTCACCTGCGCGGACCTCGACGCGCTCATCGAGGACCACCTGCTCACTCCCGCGGCGCGCTCACACGCCAACGTCATCCTCCACGTGGTGCCCCCCGATGCCGGGACCCTCACCCACGAATCCCTACGCGACGTCGTCCGATCCCCACTCGTCCTGGCTGCCGACCTGGCCGAGCATGACGGCATCCGTGAGAAGAACCAAGCCGTCCAATGCCTGAGCGAGCTGAGCGGCCGGTTGCTCACCCACTCCGCAGGCACCCACCTAGGCACTCATGGCTGACCTCGTGCACCTGCCCGCCCTGGGGGAGGCCCAGAAGCAGTCCTGGCACGCCCTGATGGACCTTTTTGAACACATCGACACCAACTGGACCCTCATCGGCGGTCAACTGGTGCACCTGCACTGCGCCGAACGAGGTGTCTTCCCCACCCGCCCCACGAACGACGTCGACACGGTCGTCAACATCCGCGCCCGCCCCACGATGCTCGCGACCTTCACCGGCACGCTGAAAGACCTGGGCTTCACCGCAGACACCACAGGTGAGGGAATCCAACACCGCTGGCGCCGCGATCTGGCCCAGATCGATGTCCTGATCCCCGAAGGCGTCGGTGAGCGGGCCGCCGCACGCGGCGGCGCCGGCGGCGCCCCCACCGTCAGCGCACCCGGCACCACTCAAGCACTCACCCGCAGCCAACCCATCCACGTCATGACCCAAGGTCGTACCGGCACGGTCCTGCGCCCCAACCTCATCGCGGCCCTGGTCCTCAAGGCCGCCGCCCGCACCGAGATCGCCTCGGACAGGGCCAGCTCGCGTCACTGCACCGACTTCGTCGTGCTGGCCAGCCTCATCTCCGCCCGAGACGTCCGGGAGACCGAACTGGCGAGGAAGGACCGGGAACGACTGGCGAAGATGCTCCGGTACTGCCGAGCCGACGACTCCGCCATGGCCTTGAACAACGC
>JBDIAO010000190.1:0-4025 GCA_039812375.1 Phycicoccus sp.
AGCGTCGAGCATGTCGAGGTCTTCCGGGTGGGCGGCGTAGGAACCTCCATCCTTGGAAGACCTCGGCCTCTACACCGGCACCGACGCGCCGGGCGCTACACCCTCAAATCGGAAGAGCCCGTTCACCGGTACCGGCTTCGTCCCCGTCATCAATCCCTACATGCCGATGCAGGCACTGGTGTTGCCGCGTCAGCTCGCCCTCGACGTCGCCGACTATCTGCGCACGGACGCGAGCGACGACGAGCCCGACGATCGGGCGGTCCTGCGCTTCCTGGCCGAGACGAACACCCGGCGTCTGGCGGTGGTCCCCAACCCGGTGGAGCACCTGGACTTTGCCAGTCTCACCGGGAATGGCGACCACGGCGTGCGGCGTGCGGTGTGCGCAGCCCTGGCCGGCGACTTTCCGGTGCGGCGCCCCGATGTGCTGGCGGTACCGAGGTTCCTGCCGTTCTTCGTCTGGACGAGCGGGAAAGCCGTCGTCATCGAGACCGCGAACGACGTGCCCGGCGCGCACCTGCCCGCAGGTGAGGCGCTGCGTTCCTGGGGGTTTTCGCCGGTTCGGCAGGCAGCGGAGTACCGGTCCTCGTTGAGTCTGCTGAACAAGGAACTGTTGCAGGTGGACCGGTCTTTCCTCGAAGGGGTCTGGCGCACGGCGGTCGCGCTGGGCGCCGTCACGGAGGCGGCCTGGCCGGGCGCGGTCAAGGCGCTCGACGACGCGGGCGAGTTCGCCACCGAGGCGCTTTTCACCTTGGCGCCGGGCGCGTTGCGGAGGTTCGTCGACGTATCCGTTTTCGAAGAGCACAGGGCCGATGTGACGGCCTGGCTGCGAGCGGCGGTGTCGCTTGGCGCCGACCGGTGCGAGCTCCCCGAACCGATGTTCGCGGATCGCCCGGGGTGACGGTGTGGGCGTAGGTCGGCGACGTCAATCGATGACGACGTCGTGGCCGTTTTCGCGCCCTCTGTTGGCACGTGCCCGCCTCGCTCGGCGCCCGCCTCGCGCGGCGCCTTCCTTGGGCCGCGACTCCTGACGTTGATCTTTGAGTTGCGCTCGGCCTTTCAGACGCGCGGTCGATGTAGTCGTGGACGTGCACCGGCCGCCACCAGTCGCTGCGCGTATACCCAGCCGCTGTCCGCCAGATGTCAGGTCGAGCCCGTCGGCGTCCTGAGCGACGCCGTCGACCCCGCCGAGGAAGTGCTCGGCGATGCCTTGCTGGTCCAGGAATCTCGGTGGTGCGCGAGGGAAAGCATTTCGCGGGTTCAGTCGATCGCACCGGGATCGACGGGGCGGATCGACGTTGCCTGGTAGCGCTCTTCCGTCCTCGCGTCATGTTGGCGAGTTGTCGCCGCATTCCTCAGCCGTCTCCGGCTACGGTTGCGGCACGTTCTCGCGGCGGGCAGGCCCGGGGGCAGCCTCGTGGAGGCTGGCGGCGAGTGCCGCCACGGCGGCACCTGCGGCGACCAGGGGTTCACGCTTGCGTTGGGCTCGCGCGAGGATGAAAGCCCCCTCGAGTGCGGACAAGACGGCGTAGGCCAACACGCGTGCGTCGCTTTCCGCGAGTCCGCGGCCCATCATGTAGCCGGTGGCCTCGTCCACCCAGTGACTGAAGACGTCGTCGACCACCTCCCGGAGCGCCGGTTCCGAGTTGGCGACCTCACCCGCCACGGTGCCGACTGGGCACATGTTCGCCCAGCGGGTCGCCTCCAGATCCTCCGCGGCCGCGGCAAAGGCAGCGCCAAGCGCCGTGGGCAGGTGGGGGTCGCGCTCGAGCAGTACCGGCAGGAGCTCGATGTAAACGGCTCCGCTGGTCCGTAGTGCAGCCGCGGCCAAGGAGACCTTTCCCTCGGGGAAGTGGTGGTAGATCGAACCGACGGTTGCCTGCGCCGCTTCGCTGACCTGCTTGATGGAAGTCGCCGCATACCCCTGGTGGCGCATCAGCTCTGCCATGGCAACGCGAAGGCGATCGCTCGTGTCCATAGCCCCATGCTAGATTGATCGCTCTAGAGCGATTGTTCTAATGCAGAGGCGCGGGTGTGAACTGGGATAGAGCGCGGACGGTTGAGGTGCCCGGGGGTCGGATCGAGTACTTCGAGGAGGGCGACGGCCCGGCAGTGGTGCTGCTTCACGGCCTCTTGATGAATCACACCTACTGGAACGAGGCTATGCCTCTCCTCCCGACCGGGTTTCGCTACATCCGGCCGGTCCTGCCGATCGGTGGACACCGGACCCCGATGGACGATGCTGCCGATCTGTCCCTCGACGGTCTGGTGCGCATCGTCGCGTCCTTTCTCGAGGCACTCGACCTCGACGACGTCACGCTCGTCCACAACGACTGGGGTGGCGCACTCTTCCTGACGGCCCGCGGTCTGGATGATCGTGTCGGACGCATCGTCATCACTCCGTGCGAGGCATTCGAGAACTTCCCTCCCGGACTTCCCGGCCGAATGGCGGCCACGGCAGCTCGACTGCCTGGCGGACTCTCGTTCGCCATCTGGCAGATGCGCATCGGTTGGCTCCGCCGTCTGCCAATCCTTTGGGGTCAGATGGCGAAGAGACCCATCACCCGCGAGATGATGCACGGCTGGACCCAGCATGCGCGTGCCGACGAGAGGATCCGACGCGACACCCTCAAGTACGGACTGGAGAAGTTCGACAAGCCGAAGCTGCGCCGCGACACCGAAGCACTGCGCAACTTCACCGGGCAGGCACTCGTCCTGTGGTCGCCCGAGAACCGGGCAATGCCTCGTCGCCACGGACGGGAACTAGCGGATCTCCTCCCCAACGGGAGTCTCGTCGAAGTGCCCGACACCTACGCCCTGTCGGCCCTCGATGACCCGCCAGCAGTGGCGCGGCACATAGGAGCCTTCCTGCTCGAATCGACCGGCGAACCGACCTCCTGAATCGGTCGCTCTGAAGCGGTCGTTGGCAAAGCCAAAGGCGCATTCACCGCGGAGGCGGCTCGCTCTCGAGCTATCGACAGGTCCGGCCCGAGAGCATGGAAGGAAACAGCAGGATGAAGAGTCCGACGCCTCTCGGCCTGGTGCCGCACAACCCGGCCACGGTCTTTCCGCCGTACCGCAACTACGCTCATGCCGTTGAGGTGCCTGCGAATGCCCGGACCCTCTACATCAGCGGCCTAAACGGCTTTGACGCCTCCGGCACTCACCTACCCGAGACCTTCATCGGTCAGATCGAGAATGTCTGGACTCACCTTCGAGCGGTGCTGGCGGAGGCAGGAATGCAAATCGCCGACTTGGTGCTTCTACGGTTCTACCTCGCCGCAGCCGCCGACGATCCCGAGAACGTGGCGGTGCTTCAGCGGCATCTTGGCGACCATCTCACGGCTCGCACAGTCGTCGTTCAACACCTGCTTGAGTCGGCGTGGCTCGTCGAGGTCGAAGCAGTGGCAGCTCGAATGGGGTAACGGGCTCCGACTCGAAAGACACCTTGAGCTATCCCTGCGAGGCTCTGGCATTCTCCCGTCCACGCGGGTTGAAGTTGTCGCGTCGCGGACCGTATCGCCAGCGAGGCCAACAAGCCAAGGCCGCGCGGCTGACGCCTACCGCCTCGGCGGTCCGAGAGTCCGCCGCCTGTCCAACCAGTTCTTCCCCGACAAGCTGCTCATCGGTGACCCAGATCACCAGGTCCAGGTGGTGAGCGCCAAGATCCGCGACCCCTGGGCCACGCTGCTCGCCGCCGAGTTTCAGGCGCATATGGCGCAAAACGCCCAGTACGCGTCGAACCCGGACCAAGGTGATCTTGATCCGGGTTCGAGAATGACTGCTTTGGTGCCCCCGGCAGGATTCGAACCTGCGCACCCGCCTCCGGAGGGCGGTGCTCTATCCCCTGAGCTACGGGGGCGCGGCCAGCAACATTACCGCACCCGGCGGGTGGTTCCGAACCACGCGGCGTGCCTCACCGAGATTGAGCGCGTGGCGGGTGGTCGTGCCTCAGCTATTTTGAGCGCGTCCCGGGGAAGGCTTGCCCGGCGTGGAAGGCAAGATCGACATGGCCGCGAGACGACGGG
>JBDIAO010000191.1:0-4018 GCA_039812375.1 Phycicoccus sp.
ACAAATCGGCCAATAGGCCGAAAGTTCGACACCCGCCTGACCAGGAGAGAACCATGTACATCGGTGTCTACAACGCCGCGCTCGCCGACAAGAGCCTCGGTGAGGCCCTCGACATCATCGCCGGCCTCGGCCTCAACAGCGTCGAGATCAACTCCGGCGGCTTCCTCCCGCCGATCCACCTGCCGATCGCGGACCTGCGCGCCAGCGAACAGGCCCGCCAGGACTACCTCGGCGAGTTCAGCTCCCGCGGCCTGACCCTCACCGCCCTGAACTGCAACGGCAACCCACTCTTCCCCCGCGACGGCTTCCCGCACGCCCAGGACCTCAAGGACTCCATCGAACTGGCCGCGCTGCTCGGCGTGCCGCGCGTGGTCACCATGTCCGGCGCGCCGGGCGCGGATGCCGCCGGCACGAACATGGCCTGGAACGTCCTGCCCTGGTGGAGCCCGCTACTCGACGTGCGCGACTACCAGTGGAGCGTGGCCGTGCCGTTCTGGAAGGACATCCAGGCCCGGGCCGCCGCCGCGGACGTCAAGGTCGCCATCGAGATGCACCCGGGCAACATCGTCTACAACCCCTCGACGATGCACCGGCTAGCGGCGGAGATCGGCGCCACCCACGTCGGTGCCGAGATGGACCCGAGCCACCTGTTCTGGCAGGGCATCGACCCGGTCCTCGCGCTGAAGGACCTCGGCTCGCTCGTCTACTGCTCGGCCGCCAAGGACACCCGGATCAACGAGGCCGCCAAGGTCAACGGCGTCCTGGACGACCGGTTCACCCGGGTCGCGCCCGGCGAGCCCGGCTACCTTGCCCTGGGCCCCCAGGAGTCCCTGTCCGGCTGGCCGAGCAACTCCTCGTGGGACTTCGTGGCCATCGGCAAGGGCCACGACGTGCCCTTCTGGACCGAGTTCCTGCGCACTCTGCAGGAGATCGACCCCGACCTGCCGTGCAACATCGAGCACGAGGACGGCGAGCTGGGCCAGCTCGAGGGCCTGCGCTATGCCGCCGAGAACATGCTCGCCGCGCAGAAGGCGCTCGGATGAGCGAGCCCGTAGCCGGCGCGGTGACCGGCTCGGTGACCGCCCCTGCCTCGAGCAGCTCCGGGCCCCTTCGGCTCGGGCTGCTCGGGGCCGCCCGGATCTCGCCGCTGTCGATCATCTCCCCGGCGAAGGCGACCGGCAGCCGGCTCGTCGCGGTCGCCGCCCGGGATCTCACCCGGGCCCAGGAATTCGCCACCGAGCACGGCATCGAGCGCGCTCTGGCCTCGTATGCCGACCTGCTCGCCGACGTCGAGGTCGAGGCGGTCTACAACCCGCTCGCCAACGCCCTGCACGGGCCGTGGAACATCAAGGCGGCCCAGGCCGGCAAGCACGTCCTGGCCGAGAAGCCCAGTGCCGCCAACGCCGATGAGGCGCGCGAGGTCCAGGCGGCCGTGGATGCCGCCGGCGTGACCTATCTCGAGGCCTTCCACTTCCCCTACCACCCGCTCTTCCGGCGGGTCGTCGAGCTCATCGGCTCCGGAGCCATCGGCGAGGTGACACACGTCGACGTGCCACTGCTCATGCCGGACCCGGGTGCGAGCGACCCGCGCTGGGTGCTCGGGCTCGCCGGCGGCGCGACGATGGACCTCGGCTGCTACTCGCTGGCCTGCCTCAACCTGCTCGGCCAGCAGTTCTGCGGCGGCCCGCTGGCGATCACCGCCGCGCAGGCGGTGGAGCGTGCCAGCGCGCCCGGCGTCGACTCGCACCTCTTCCTCCAGGGCGGGTTCCCGTCCGGCGCAACCGGTTCCGGTGGGTCCGACATGGATGCCGCGGACTGGTCCTTCACCCTCGTCGTCACCGGGAGCGAGGGCGAGATCGTCGTGCCGAAGTTCCCGCTCCCGCACGAGGACGACCGGCTCATCCTGCGCCGGTCCGCGTCGGCACCGCTGTCCCGGACTTCTCCCGAGCCGGGAGCCGAGCTGACCCGCGAGCATGAGGGCGACGTCGTCGAGCACTTGGGCAACCGGTCGAGCTACACCTACCAGCTCGAGGCGTTCACTGCCGCGGTCCGCGACGGGGCCCCGGTGGCCACCGACGCCGCGTTCTCGGTCGCGAACATGGAGGCCGTCGACGCGGCATACCGAGCCGCCGGTCTGGACCCAAGGCCCTCCCTAGCGTTCTGAGCTCTCACCGAGGCACCCCGCACAGCAAACGGCGACCCCCGCGCCGAGCAGGAGCACGGCTGCGTGCTCCGCGGCATCCGCCACCGTCTTCTTTGCTGTGCGGCAGGCTCATCCGAATCAAACCCCGACCGGATGCCGTGTCGAACGATCGGCCTATTGTCCGAAAGTTCCACACGCAGGCCGAACGTGGCATAATGATGGCATGCCTCGCACACGTTTGAGCACCACGGTCGACTCGGGGCTCCTGGAAAGTGCCCGGCGGGCCCGAGCCGGCCTCACGGATGCCTCCCTGGTCGACGAAGCCCTGGCCGCTCTGCTCGCGAGCCACCGTGCTGCCGAGGTGGATGCCAGTTATGCCGCCTACGACGAGCACCCGCTCGACGAACCCGATGCATGGGGAGACCTGGCCTCCTTCCGGCGAGCCGCGGCAGCGTCATGATGGACCTGCCCCGTCGCGGGGAGGTCTGGTGGTGCGAGATCGCCCACGTCGGTCGTCGGCCCGTCGTGGTGCTCTCGCGTGATTCGGTGATCCCCAGGCATCGCAGGGTGCTGATCGCCCCATGTACGACGACGATCCGTGGGCTGGTCAGCGAGGTCGTCCTTGAGCCGGGAGACGACCCGGTCCCGTTCCTCTCGGCGGTCAACCTCGACTCCGTGGAGAGCGTGTCACTCTCGGTGCTGGTCAGCCGGATGGGCAGGTTGAGCGATGAAAGGATGCGACAGGTCTGTGATGCCCTGGCCGTGGCCGTCGACTGCTCTGCCTGATCCAAGACACGGCCCGCTCGCCTGCGAACCAGAACCCCTGCTCGACGCCCGACCCGTCCGGTAGCCGCCGTCGGGAGGAGTTCGGGCGATGCTGGTCACGCCGCACAGCAAACGGCGGCGGTCAGGTCCGTTGGGAGCTCAGCACTCGGTCAGCGGCATCCAGCGCCGCACCCTTTGCTGTGCGGTGGGTCGACCCGGAGCCTAGGATGCCGCCCACACTCTCGCCCGGCATCCGCCCGAGAGGTCCTGGGGCGGGCGGGTGTCGGCGGCCTGGGCCGGGCGGTCTACGGACCGGTCACAGGGTGAAGGCGCTCCGGAAGGCGGCCACGGCAGCCTCGCTCGAGCCGCTCGCGAACGCCTCGAGGCCGACGACCCCGGCATACCCCATCTCGTGCAACGCCCGCGCGATCCCCGGGTAGCTGATCTCCCCGGTGCCCGGCTCGCAGCGTCCGGGCACGTCGGCGACCTGGATCTCCCCGATCCACGGCAGGGCGCGACGGCACAGCTCGATGAGGTTCCCCTCGCCGATCTGGGCGTGGTAGAGGTCGAGGTTGAGCTTCAAGTGCTCCGAGCCGACGCCCGAGACGAGGTCGAGGGTGTCGGCGGCCAGGGCGAACGGGCTGCCGGGGTGGTCGACGGCGGTGTTGAGGTTCTCCAGCACGAAGAGCACGTCGTGGCGCGCCCCGAGTTCGGCGATCCGGTTCAGGGTGTCGCGCGCGGTCGCCCACATCTGGCCGGTGACTCCGACAGCCGGGTCGACCGGGACGACCGGCAGACCCTGACCGTCGAGCCCGGTGCCGTGCAGGTTGAGCGCCCGGGCGCCGATCCGCTGGGCGACCTCGATCGACTGCGCGGCGGTGGCGAGCAGCCGGTCGGCGCCGGCGGCATCCGCGAGGGTGCCCTCGGTGTACCCGGTCATCGACGTGAAGACGACCCCGTCGGCGGCGAGCCGCTCGAGGGCGTCGATGTCGTGGCCGCGCCAGTCCCAGATCTCGACCGCGAAGCCGAGGTCGTGCAAGCGGGCGATCCGTTCCGGCTTGGGCAGGTCGGTGAAGACCATCTCGCTGCTCACCGCGAGGGTGAACGGGC
>JBDIAO010000192.1:0-3990 GCA_039812375.1 Phycicoccus sp.
CAGCCACCGACACACCACCCGTACCCGGGATTCCGCCGGCTCGCTCACGATCCCGGCGAACTCCAGCTCCAGCCACTCCTCGTCCTCGCAGACCAACGCCCAGAACTGCGCGTCGACTGCTCCGGCACTGAGCGCCGTCCCCGTGTCCACCCGACCGGCCATCGCGGAATCACCACCTGCCACCTACTCGCTCAACCACACGGATCTGTGTCTGTTGGTGTAGATTCGTTATAGCACCGTCGGCAGCCAGGGGCAAAGGATGACAAGACGGCGATCCTGCAGGCCGCTCGGGAACGACTGGCGGCCCACGGGTACGACCGCACGACGATCCGCGCGGTCGCCGCCGACGCGGGCATCGACCCGTCGATGGTGATGCGCTACTTCGGGAACAAGGCGCAATTGTTCGATGCCGCGATGGACATCGACCTGCGCCTGCCCGATCTGAGTGCCGTTCCCCCCGACCAGCTCCCGGGCACGCTCATCCGGGTGTTCCTCGAACGTTGGGAGTGCGACCCAGCGGGCGACGCTCTGCTGATGCTGCTGCGTTCGGCGGTGACCAACGAGCACGCCGCGGCGCAGATGCGGCAGATCTTCGCCGCCCAGGTCGCACCCGCGCTGGCCACCGCCGCGGGCACTGACCTTGCCCCCGGACAGGCCGGCCTGATCGCCGCCCAGCTGCTTGGACTCGCGCTGACCCGATACCTTCTGCGCCTGCCGGCCGTGACCACGCTGACGCCCGAGCAGACCGAGGTCGCACTCGCCCCCGCCATCCGAGCCACCCTTCACCGCCGGCAGTGAAGTCCACGCCGCGACGGTTCGACCCAGCCGCAGTCTTAGCGCTCCCCGTCGACGGGGATCCGGTCCGACCGGGGTCAAGGCCTGGTTACCAAGTCACCACACAAGAGGCTCCGGGCAGATGCCCGGCAGTCCCGATCGAACCTCCGCCGCGTCTGCACCTGAGCCGGTCAACGGCGGACTGTCCGCTGTGCGAGGAGCCGTTGCTGATGTGCTGATAGGCGTTGTACTGCAATTGGTTTCGCCATCAAGATGGCGGTGTTGACTGGACCGGGCGGGTTGCAGCGGGCGTCCGCGGGTGGTGCCCGGCCCAATGGCCAGAGCAAATGGTGGCCTTCCTGCACGACATTCAGCCGCTCGCAGACCCCGTTGGCCGATATCGTCATGAGCAGCACCGATCCGTCACCACGGAATGGAGCGGGTAATGCCTGATGCACTGCTCTTCGAGTTCTCGGCCTGGGACTCCTGAACGTGTCACGCGCCCCAAACTGGGATGATCTTGATGTGCGGTGAGTCAGATGGGGAATCGGGGTCCCCTTAGCAGTGGAGCAAATCTGGTCCCCTTCCGCGTAGGCGTGATCCTTAGGCGGCTGGTGAGCGGAGTGGACGGCGTCCGCCGCGGCGCAGCTCGGTTTCGAGCTCGAAGGAGTAGGTGCCGTAGAAGTTGATGTGGTCATGCTGGGCCGGGGTCAGGTGTGCCGCTTCCTCGTCGGTGACGGGACAGCCCTCGGCGCGCAGCGCGTCGAGAGCGTCGCCGAGGTAGTGCGTGGTCCACAGGACGGCGGCGTTAGTCACCAGCGTCAGGCACAGCGCCTGGTCGACCTGGTCGTCGAGGTGACGGCGCCGGACGTGACCTTGGTGGGCGAAGAACAGATCGCGCCGCAGTGCGTGGAGGCTCTCGCCCTTGTTCAGCTGGCGCCGTACCCGCCGCCGCAGCTCCTCGTCGGCGACATAGCGACACAGGTAGATGGTGCGCACCAGCCGGCCGTATTCCTGCAACGCTCGCGCGAGGGAGTTCTGGCGACCGCTGGCGTGCAGCTTGGCGATGAGCAGGCTTGCGGTCGTGTGCCCGAACTTCATCGAGCCGACGAGGCGGAGCAGATCGTTCCAGTGCTCGGCGATCAGTTGGGTCTGGATGGGCTGGGTGAGCAGCGGCCCGGCGTGGGGGTACCGGGAGCGCCAGGACGACCCGGCACCGAGGCGATACAGCTGCAGGCGCCCGATATCGCGGATGCGCGGGGAGAACTGCAACCCGGCCAAGTCGAAGATCGCGAACGTGGCCAGGGTCTGACCGGCGGTATCGGTGGTGTGCTCGGCGATCGGCAGATCGGTCGGGTTACCGAAGATCTCATCGAGCACCGCGACCGCCTCGCGCCAGGTCGTTGGGATAACTTTGGTGCCGTAGGTCGAGTGCTGATCCGAGACGTGGGTGTAGGTGGTGGTGCCCTCGTCGAGGAAGTAGCGCGACAGCGCGCGTGCGGTGAGGCTGCGCCCGCGCTGGGGGAACCGCTGTCCGTCCGAGGAGGACAGGGTGCCGCCGCCCCACAGCCGGGCGAGCGGGTGGCGATGGTGGGCGTTGACCAGGCGGGCGTTGGCTTCACGCAGCGTCTCCTGGCGCAGGTACCACTGCGAGGTCCAGGCGAGGGTGTCTTCGGAGATGCCCGAGGCGTCGGCCATTCCGGCGTAGCCGAGGTTGCAGGCGTAGGCGAGCACCGAGGCGTAGAGGTTGCGGACCAGGTCGGGGTTGCGCGGCTGGGCGCCGCCGGCGTGGGTGAACGCCTCGCTGAAGCGGGTGTCCCGGTCGACCTCGATCAGCAGCGCCGGGAGGTGGACCTGCGGAAGCCGCGCGGCGACCGCGTCGGCGAGCGCGGCTGCCTCGGCCGGGAGCTGTTCTGCGGGCAGCGGCGACACGATCAGATCACCGTCCTCGCCCACCCGGGCCAGGCCTTCGCTGGCCGGATCGGTGAGCACCCGCTCCAGGTCGGCGACGGCGGCGTGCAGCTCGTTCTCCAAGCGTTGCAGTTGGCGGGTCGGGTCGGGGTCGCTGCCGGTGACGGTGCAGAAGTCCTCGTGCTGCGCTATCCACTTCTGGACCGGGATCAGCAGCGTGGTCGGGTCGGTGTAGCGGCGGGGGGGGTGTCACTACAACTGTGTAAGAACCTGAGGCCTGAAGATCAACATCCTTGACGGACTCCAGGAAGGCACCGACTGTGACGCAGACCACACCGACGGCGAAGGTCGACTCGACGGCCGCGGAGCGACTCGCGGAGGTCCTGTCGCCGGCCACGATCGATTCTCTGATCAAGGCCGCGAATTCGTCCGCGACGCCGCTTGACGGCGTCGACGGACTTCTCAACCAAATCACCAAGGCAGTCTTCGACCGGGCACTGCAGGCCGAGATGACCGAGCATTTGGGTTACGAGGCGGGCGACCCCGCCGGGCGGGGGACGGGCAATTCCCGGAACGGGAAGACAACGAAAACGGTGTCGACGACGAACGGTCCCGTGGAAGTCGCCGTGCCCCGTGACCGCAATGGCACGTTCGAGCCGCGGATCGTCCCGAAACACGCCCGACGGGTGGGCAACATCGAGGACATGATCTTGTCGTTGTATTCGCGGGGAATGACGACCCGCGATATCGAGGCGCACCTGCTCGAGGTCTACGGTGTCAACGCCTCCCGGGAGCTGATCAGCAACGTCACCGAGGTCGTGGTCGACGAGATCAAGGCGTGGCAGTGCCGGCCCCTGGATGAGGTGTACCCGATCCTGTACGTCGACGGCATCCGCATCCGGGTCCGCGACGCCGGGGTGGTCACCACCAAGGTCGCCTACCTGGCCATAGGCGTGGACACCGACGGCCGCAAACACGCCCTGGGCTGTTGGATCCAGGACACCGAGGGAGCCAAGTTCTGGGCCAAGGTCCTGACCGACCTGCGCAATCGTGGCGTCGCCGACATCCTGATCGTGTGCTGCGACGGGCTGACCGGGCTGCCCGACGCGATCCGCTCGATCTTCCCCGACACCGTCGTGCAGACCTGCGTGGTGCACGTGCTGCGCAACGCCATGCGTTTCGTTTCCTACGGCGACCGCAAGAAGATCGCCGCCGCGATGCGCAGTATCTACACCGCACCCACCCTGGAAGCCGCCGAACTGGCCCTGGCCGAGTTCGACAAGACGTGGGGCACCCAGTACCCCG
>JBDIAO010000193.1:0-3971 GCA_039812375.1 Phycicoccus sp.
GCCACTCAGAATCCGGGGGTCATCACAGCTGGTGGCTCGGACGAGGAATCGTGGCGGGTCGCTCGCGAGGCCCATCAGCGACTCCTGCGAGGGTCCGGGCCGTGCTTGCGGCGGCGCGGGCTCGGGCGGCGTCGATCTTCTGTCGGGTGCTTTGCGGTGCCGGGCCGAGTGGGGTTCGGTCGTCGGTGATCTGGTAAATGGCCCGGTACGCCGCGACGATGACAGCCGCTCGCCGCCATGCCGTCCGCTGCTTCGCGTCCTTGGGTTCCAGGCCGAGCCGGGCTGTCCACGGCGCGCTGTCGGTAAGCGCGCCCGTGAGCACGGCGTCGGCGCGGGCTTCGATCAGTTGGTGGCGCTCGTCCAAGGCTTGGCGCATATCGTCGGCCATCGGCCCGTCCGCGTACGGGATGAGGCCAGCGATGAGCCGAGGCGGCCGGCGGGTGCGGCCAGACCCGGCAGGCCGCGCAGTTGCCCGGGCGACGCGGGTGTGGATCACCGAAGCCATGTCGTCGGCGTCACCCAGCCCGCGCGCTGCGATGACGCGCGGCAGCAGGATGTCGAGGTCGTGGTAGTTGGCTTCGGCGTGCCGCAGCTCGGCCGACAAGGCCGGATAGGCGTCGGAGTCGAGCACAGCATCGACCTGCTCGCTCGTGAGCCCAGCAGCGGCGAGGAGGGTGGCCCAGCGGTCGTGTTGGGCGGCTTGGGCGATGGTTTCGTACTCGGCGGCGAGCTGGCCGATGTTGCTCCACCGTTCCTGCTCAGCGATGATCGCTTCGTGCGCGGACGGTTCGGCGCCGATGTGCTGGATCACGCCGTAGAGCACCGACCTTGCGGTGGCGTCGGGGTTGTCGCTGGGGTGCGGTACTCCGTGGCTGTCGTCGGGCCGGTCGAGCACGACGTAGGCATAGTTGCCGTCCGCGCCGCGGGTCATGGCGACGTAGAAGTTCTCCCGCGTGGTGGTCGCGGTGGCGATGACGTGCGCGGTGTCGGTGGTCACGCCCTGGGCTCGGTGTGCGGTGATGGCGTAGCCGAGGTCGAGGTGTTCGGCCACGTAGTCGGCGGGCAGGACGATCCCGCCACGAAGCCGGCGGCCGACCGAGCGGATGCTGACCGACCCGTCCGCGTGGACGCCGGTGACGGTCCAGCGGTCGCCGTTGCGGACCCAGGATCGGCCGTTGTGTAGGCGGCGGTCGTTGTGGCGGGTGATGACCAGATCGCCTTCGGACACGGCGGTGCCGTCATGCAGTCCGACTTCACGGGTGCCGTGCACGGTGCCGTCGATGATCCGGTCTGCTCGTGCGCGGGCGTTGAGGGCGGTGACGGTCTCGTGGGTCTCGGCGACGAGGATCGACGCCCGCCCGGCGGCGAGGTCGCGCTGCCATGCGGTGTAGGCGGTGTCGATCATGGCTTCTTGGTCGTCGCCGGTGATGCGGTCGTGGTCGATGAGGGTGTCGATCGCCTCCGCCCGGCCGTGGCGGAGCTGGAGGGAGGTGGTCTTCTCCCACTCGTGGGTGAAGCGGTGGATGTCGAGCAGTTCGGGGGTGTCGTCGCGGGCGTGGACGAGCATCGAGAACGCGCCGCCAGCGTCGACCGATTGGAGTTGCCCCCAGTCACCAACCAGCAGCACTTTCGCCCCGGCTTGTTCGGCTTCGGCGGTGATGCGGTCGATGGAGGCGGTGCCGGCCAGGGATGCCTCGTCGATGATGACGAGCTGACCCGCCTCGAACCTGGTTCCGTGCATGAGGTGGTTCTGCCACCACTTCGCCGTGTTCTCCGTGACGATCCTCAGATCATCCGCAAGCACCTGGGCCGCGACGGCGGAAGGGGCGAGCCCGACGACCGAACCGGGGCCGTGCTCCTTCTCCCATGCTCGGCGCAACGCTGACATGGCGGTGGTCTTTCCTGCGCCGGCGGGGCCGACCAGCACATCGAGCGTGCGGCCGGAGACGGCGATCGCCGTGAGGGCTGCGGCTTGATCCTCACCGAGCATCCGGCCTCGCGGATCGGGGCGTCTGGTGATCTGCTCGACCGTCTCCAACCCCACCACGGGCCCGGCGAGCGAGTCGGCGCGTGCCAAAAGTCGGTCTTCGGCGGCAAGTAGGGCTTCGGATGAGAACAGCACCGAGGCGTATGGCCGGAACCGTGAGGTGCCGTCGGCTCGGCGGAACTGCACCGGGCTGGACGCCAGTTCGGGCGGGGTCAGGCGGAGCGAGGCTTGCTCGGCGGCATCCACTACGAGCCCGGTGATCGCCTCCCGATCCAGCATCGTGCCGAACCGCCAGCCCATCAACTGCCGGGATGCTTCGGCGTGCAGGTTCCAGCGCGTCCACGTCGACCGCTTCTCACTCACGACCACCATCACCGACAGCCCGACCTCGCGCACGACATCCAGCGGCACATCGTCGGCCCGCAGTACCCGAGCTGGCGCATCTGCTGCCTGGTGGGTGAGGGTGCGTGCCCAGCCGGTCGCGTCCTGACCGAGCACCCGGCCGGCGCGTTCCCGCCATTGGCGGGTCAGGTCCGCGAGCGAGTGGATGTGCTTCTCGGGCCTCGTCGCCAGGGTCGCTTGGGCTCGGAGCTTCAACACGACCCGGGCGGAGGGCTGCCGGCCGTGCGTGGCGACGTACTCGGCGATGAGGCGGTCTTTCTCGTCCTCGATGTGCCGCGACCGGGTGGAGAACTCACCGATCAGTTCTTCGGTGACGCCGACGATTTCCCAGGCGGGGTTGCGGTCCCGTCCCCGGTCGCGGGTCTCCCACTCGATACCGAGGATGCGGGTGAGCTGGTCGGCCAGGGCGGCGTTGTAGAGCTCGGAGACCGCGACGACCGCGGCGTGCATCGGACGGCCGGCCAGGGCTCGCCATCTGCCGTCTTGGGCGGTCTTGACCTTGTTGCTGATGACGACGTGGGTGTGCAACTGCGGATCGCCCGCCCGGGAGTCGTAGTGGTCGAACGCGGTTGCGGCGACGCCGAGGACATCGACGTGTGCAACCGTGCCCTCGGGGCCGTCCGCTCCGGTGCGGGTGACTGCAACCTCGCGTTCGAGGAACGCAACCAGCTCTGCAACCGCCGCATGATGCGCGTCCGCGATCAGTGCTTGAGTGCCGGCGTCGGCGACCGCCCACAGCGCCGACACGCTCTTGGGTACCGAAAAAGTGAAGTCGAACCCGGCCACCGCACGCCGGGTTCCGCGCTCGGTTTCTTCGGCCTCGATCCGTGCCGTCTCGACCGCCCGCGCGGCCGGCCCAAGATCGGCGTCGAGGGCTTTGGTGCGGCGTTCGATCCGCTCGGCCACGGGCGCGAATGTCGGGTACGCCTTGCCGAGTGGATCGCCGGTGATCGGATCACGACCTGACCCGATCAGCAGCTCGAGTTGTGCCTCCGACACCTGCGAGCCGGTCGTCAGCTCGCCGTGCCCGAGCGCGGCGAGGCCCTGGCCGATCCAGAAGCCGGGCGGGTTTCCCGCCTCGGCGTAGTAGCGCGTCAACGGGGTTGAGAGGGAGCGGTCACCGTCGCCGGCCGCGACCGAGCGGAGCAGGTACTTGTAGCCATCGCCAGCGGTCATCACGCGCATCGAAACCGTCACCCCGGCCTCCCTTCCGTGCCCGCAAGGTGGGCCGGAAGCCGCCGCTCTTGGGCACGATACTGCGCGGTCGCGCCTCTACAGAAAGACGTGTGGTGGCTCAGGGGGGCCAGGCGGCTCCGGCGGGAAGCGAGTCGGCGGGGCGTCACCGTCGCGGTGCTCGAAGGTGCGCGAGGCGGCGGCATGCCAATGATCGACGGATGGCAGTTCGGGGTGCTTGTGCACCTGCCCGGTGACCAGCCCGGCAACGACTCCACCAGTGGCGTTCGGCCGGGGATCACCCAGCGGCCGGAGCCCTCATGCACGACCCCACCCAGCACGACCAACCGCTCAGAGTTGGATCGCTCTTCTCCGGGTACGGCGGGCTCGACCTCGCCATCGAACACGC
>JBDIAO010000194.1:0-3969 GCA_039812375.1 Phycicoccus sp.
GAGGAGCGTTGCCCTATTTCACCAACACGGCCCGGGTGTACAGCAGGTCGAAGCCCCGGCGCTGCGCGTTCTGTTGGGATTTGGAGCCTGGCTGCGTGGTGATGACGGCGACGTCACAGCCGGCCGCAGCGGCATCAGCCAGCCGAGCCGTGAGCAGGGCGGACTGGATGCCGCGCCGCCGGTGAGCGGGCGCCGTTGCCGCCCCCGCGAACTGGGCGACACCCTCGGTCATCCGGATGCCTGCGCCGCCGGCCAGGACCCCGTTGTGCAGCGCGGCGTAGCGCGTGACGCCCGCCGCACGAGAGTCTCGCTCAGCCCGCTGGTAGGTCTCCCGGGGGAACTCCTCACGCCAGGGCACGCCCTGCGTGTCCGGGTGCATCGAAGCCTCGGTCACGACCTCGAGCCACTGCTCGAACTCGTCGTCTCCGCTGGGTCGGACCTCGATTCCCGAGCCAACAGCAACGGGCTGTTCGACCGCCGGCACCCGTCCGAGCACGTTCTCGAACGCCTCGGCCCGAAAGCCACGACCGGCCAGGAACTGCAGGAGCTCCGGGTCAGCGAGGTGGGCGAGCTCGACCTGGACGGGTGCGCCGGCCGCGGCGTACGCCTCCTCGATCGTGTCGAACTCGGTCGCGGTGGGCACACCGCCGAAGCCGAGCCCCACCACCTTGTTGTAGGGCGAGCCATCCTCGGCGAAGCTGGCCACCCCACCCGCGACAGGCAGGACGAAGCCGCGGGGGTTCTCCTGGCGGAGGTGAGCGGCCTCGCTGGCCGCCGCGATGAGCTGGACCTCGGCCCGCTCGAGGCGTTGCGCCAGCGCCGTGTCGCAGAAGAGTGGCAGTCGGTGGTCGCTCATGACGTGCTCGCTGTGGGGAGGGTCAGGTCGAGCCAGACACGGTCGCGCAGCTCGATGCCGTCGATCCGAATGCCCCTCGGATACCCGGTGGCCGAAGTGAATGCGTCACGCTCGATCGATCGCATCCGGAAGCCGAGACGCTGGTAGAAGCGCAGGTTGCCGATATCGGCGGCCGCGGTGGCGACGACGACAGCGGTCGTTGACGCACCCTGCTGCTTCAGCGCCGTCGATACCAGGGCACGCCCTACCCCCCGGCGCTGATGTGCCAGCTCGACGGCCATGTTCTTCAGCTCGATCTTGCCGGCCTCGCCGGTGTCGACGAGCTGGATGTGCCCGATGACCTCACCGTCACCGCTCGTAGCGACCAGTACACGGCCGAGGTCGAGGTAGGAGTCCAGCTCTGAGCGAGAGTCCTCTGCGAGCTCGAAGAGCGGGCGTAGCGCCTCACGCGGCCCGGGGTAGCTGTCGATGTGGAGGTGGTTCATGTCGCTAGTGTGTTCGATCGAAACTAACCACTCAACTGATTTAACCGGTCACGCAATGCTCGGTTCTTGGCACGGTTGCCGCAGCCGGACATGCTGCACCAGCGCCGCGAGCGGTTGCGCGACCCGTCGAGGAAGGCCCACTGACATTCAGTCGAAGCGCAGACCTTCACCCGGCCCCACTCACCGGTGGCGTGCACGGCGGGCAGTAACCCGGCCACGGCAGCGACGGCGCGGCCGACGGGTCCGACATCGCCGGCGGCGCCGAGGCGCGGAGTTTCACCAAGCTCGAGCACAAGTGGCGTTGTACGAAGCACGGCAGCGGCCCGGTCGACGACACCTGGCTCCGGAACGCCACCCTCGCGCGCGGCGGCCAGCTGGCGAATGCCCTCGCGCAGTTCTCTCAAGGGAACACAGGCTTCAGCCCTGACTTCGGCGTCCCGTGGGTCGCCAGTCCATTCTTCGAGCCAGCGTCCAGCACGGCTGTCGGCCAACTGGTCATCGTGGTCTGGAACATGCACGCTGTTGAGCAACGCCACCAAACGGAGAGCCTGGGTCATGTGACCACCATAAACGGTTAACCAGTTGGCCTGGCGGGCAGCGCGAAAGCCGATGGGGTGCGGATGACGTGTCGCATGTCGAGGCGCCGGTTTGTCGGCGCCCGGTGCTGCCTCTGTCTGGGGCGGTCGGGGAGCTCGATCTGGGTTGCGACCCGCAAGTCAAACCGCGCTGTCTGGCGCGGTCCACACCCACCCCCTGTTCGATAGCGGTATCCAGGCCCTGGACGGCCGCTCGGTCGACTTCGCCTACGACAGAAGCAGTACGGCACCTGGTACGAGTCGAACCACGCCCGAACCACCGAGATCCACGGCCGACCGGAAAGCCCGAACGCAAGCAACGAATCCCTCAAGAAGGTCGTCTCTATTCCCCGACAGGCCCGCGGCACCATGGCTCACCCCCCTTGAGGACGACAACTGGGACTCCTGCACCGATAGGTGACAGGTTGGGTCAGGCGGCCTGAGTGGCCGGTGTGGTCATGATGGTCTCGTACTCGATGGGGGTCAATCGGCCGAGGGCGTCTTGCCGGCGGCGTCGGTGGTAGGTCCTCTCGATCCAGGTGAGGATTGCGATGCGGAGCTCCTCTCGAGTGGCCCAGGAGCGGCGGTCGAGGACGTTCTTCTGGAGCAGGGAGAAGAAGCTCTCCATGGCGGCGTTGTCGCCGCAGGAACCGACCCGGCCCATCGATCCGACCATGTCGTGACGGCTCAGAGCACGCACGAATTTCCGAGATCGGAACTGAGATCCCCTGTCGGAGTGCACAATACAGCCGGCAACGTCACCACGGCGGGCGACGGCGCTGGAGAGGGCCGCGACCGCGAGGCGTGACTTCATCCGCGAGTCGATGGAGTAGCCGACGACCCGGTTGGAGTAGACGTCCTTGACCGCGCAGAGATAGAGCTTGCCTTCACCGGTCCAGTGCTCGGTGATATCGGTCAGCCACAGCTGGTTCGGGGCGTCGGCGGTGAAGACGTGCCGGGTCACGCCGTGCTCGTCGGTCACGGCGCACCGGTCGTCGTGGACCGGCGGCCCGGGTCTCTTGCCCTTTCCTCGCTTGGGCTTGCCGAACGCGCTCCACCACCCGTTCTCGGAGCAGATCGCCCACCCGGTCCGCACCGCCATCGGCTCACCGGCATCAGCGGCCTCGTCGACCAGGAGCCGGTAGCCGAACTCCGGGTCGTCGCGGTGGGCGTCGAACAACGCGTTGGCGCGGTGCGCCGCGGACCGGTCGGCGTCGGTGACCGGCGCCTCGAGCCATCGGTAGTACGGCGCTCTCGCGATCTTCAGCACCCGGCACGTCACCGTCACGGGGATCCCGTCGACGGCCAGCTCACGGACGAGCGGGTACATCATTTTGGGCCGATGTTCGCCTGGGACAGGTAGGCGGCCGCCCGGCGCAGCACCTCCACCTCCTGCTCCAACAGCCGGTTGCGCCGCTTGAGCTCGCGCAGCTCGGCCAGCTCCTCACGGCCCGGCCCGGATCGGACACCGGCGTCGCGGTCGGCCTGGGTCATCCAGTTCGTCAGACAGGACTCGGAGATCCCGAAGTCCTTGGCGACCTGCTTGAGGGTGACCCCGTCCTCGCGGGCACGGGCCACCCGGACGACGTCGTCACGGAACTCCTGGGGATAGGGCTTGGGCACGGCGACATCCTTCCAGCGGCACCTCTCGGCACCACAGATCGGTTGTCACCTATCCGTGCAGCAGTCCCCTATGACCTTTCAACACCATAGGAGACGTGGATCAAGATGGCTGTGAGACAGGTCGAAAGCACCTCGCATGTCAGCGTCGCCCCTTGGGGCACTCTTGCTGGTGGTCTCGCTATCGGCTTTGTCCTGAGCATCTTGGGGCTGGTATGGCCTTGGCTGGCTGCTGCCGTGGCTGCCGGTGTTGGGCTTGTCGTCCGGCGTCGGTTCCCCCACCTGTTGTGGTTCGCTGCGGGCTTGGCGGGCGGTGCAGTGGCGTACTTGGTTCTCGGCCTTCTGTCGGCCGCGTTGGGGCAGCCGTCGTCGGGTTCGGGTGGGTCCTGAACCCGGCCGGTGCTCGCCCCGGCGGGGCGCTACTTGCCCTTGA
>JBDIAO010000195.1:0-3967 GCA_039812375.1 Phycicoccus sp.
CCGACGCCACGGTGAACGAACTGGCCGAGCCGTACGAGGTCAGCGTGCAGGCGATCTCCAAGCATCTGAAGGTGTTGGAGGACGCCGGCCTGGTGACCAAGAGCAGACGGGCCCAGACCCGACCCGTACATCTGGAAGCGGAGGTGTTCGACCTGATGACAGCCTGGATCGAGCGTTACCGCCGCCGAGCAGAGCAGCGCTACCGCCGCCTCGACGCGGTGCTGGCCGAACTGCAGGAGTCCGAGGCGGCACCGCCCGGAACCACCACCCACCCCACCCACCCCACACAAGCCACGCAGGAAGGACGAGCGTCATGAACGCCACAACCACCAGCCCCGAGGCAACCATCGTCGCCGACGAGGAACTGCCGATCATCCGGATCACCCGCGACTTCACCGCCACCCCGGCGCAGTTGATGAAGGCTCACCTGGATCCTGAGCTGTACGCCCGCTGGGTCGGTCCGGACGGGACGGAGACCACCATCGATGTCTGGGACGTCCGGGACGGCGGCAGCTGGCGCTTCCTCGGGACCAATTGCGACGGCGACGAGTACGCCTTCCGCGGCTGCTTCCACCGGATCGGCGCCGACGTCATCGTGCAGACGTTCACCTGGGAGGGCATGCCGGAGGAAGTCTCCCTGGAGACGGTCCGCTTCGAGGACCTCGGCGACGGGCGGACCCGGTTGCACGGCCAGTCCCTGGTCGACTCCTTCGAAAGCCGAGACGCCTGGCTGCGCAGCGGCATGGAGGTCGGCGTCAACGACGGGTACGCCAAGATCGATCGACTGCTGGCCGAGGGCGCGATCCAGTGACCCCGACCGAACGACATGCCGCAGTCGCCGGTGTCTTCTCGGCCCGGGTCGACGGGGTCCGCGACTGGGACGCACCGGCTCCCGTCGACGGCTGGGTCGCCCGCGACGTCGTTGCCCACCTGGTCGAGTGGCTGCCGGCGTTCCTCGCCGCCGGCGGCATCGAGCTGCCGAGCGACGGGCCGACGGTCACCGAGGACCCGGCAGGAGCCTGGCACACCCATGTGGCCGCCGTTCAAGGGCTCCTCGACGGACCGGGCTCGGATCGCGAGTTCACCCACCCGCAGGTGGGCACCCACCACCTCGGTGCCGCAGTCGACCAGTTCTATACGAGCGACGTCTTCCTGCACACCTGGGATCTGGCTCGTGCGACCGGCCAGGACGACACCCTGGACGAGGAGACGTGTGCCGCCATGCTGGCCGGGATGGAGCCGTGGGACGAGATCCTACGAAGCTCCGGCCAGTACGGCCCGCGAGTGCCCGTCCCCGACGACGCTCCCGTGCAGGACCGGCTGATCGCGTTCATCGGCCGAGACCCGTCCTGGCAGCCACGGACGCGACCCACCACCTGAGAATTTGTTGAACATCATTGATTTCGACGACATACGACAATTTCTCCTGGGTAGTCTCACGCCATCGACGCTCCTCGTCTCGGGGGTGATGAGAGGCGGCCGACGGTGAGGACACCCGACGCCGCCGCTTTTGCCCACCCCTGGACGGTCCGGATCGTGTTGGGTCTGGCCAGCGTCGTACTGGGACTGTTCCTGAGCGCCGGCGTGGCCCACGCGGACTCCCCACTTGGCCTCGACAAGGTCGACAAGGTCGTGGGGAAGGTTGCCGACACGGCTCGCGCAACCGCTGGGTCAAGGCACGCGACACCGCCCAAGAAGGCGGCCAAGCCGGCATCCACCACGGTGGCCATCGCCAAGAAGAGCACCCGATCGGTCCGACCGGCCGCAGCCCGATCGACTACCCATCGATCAATTGTGCGGACGACGGTCGCCAAGCCGCTTCGTACGGTGTCGAAGCAGATCGCATCGACGAAGGTCACCACGAAGAAGGTCACCGCGGTCAAGCGGGCAGTCGAGAAGGCGGTCACGAAGCCCGTTCTCCGAGTCGACGAATCCACTCGACGGGTGGTCGAGCGGACTGCTCATCGCGTGCCGCGGAAGGATGCGAGCACCGGGCCAAGCCGCCCGGCCGTGACCAAGCCAGCGAAAGCGGTGTCCCCGAAGCCGCCAAGCAAGAGCTCCGCACGGCCTACGACGAAGCCCACAGCCACGAGCAAAGCGCCGGTGATCTCAGCGATCTCACCCACCGTCTCCTCGGTGGTTGCGCTGTCCTCCGCGTCGGTCACCAAGGTGGCCCGGACTACGACCGTCGCTGACGAAGCAGTACGCCAGACGGTGCTGACGCCGCTGGAGACGATCGAGACCACGCTGCCGGCACCCCTTCGGACCGCGGTGACCGACGACGTGCTCAGTTCTGTGGTCGACCTCCACGACACCGTCATCGCCTCAGTGGACAGCACGCTCACCACGACGGTTCCCCAACTCGTCGTGACGGTGACCGATCTGGTGCGCTCGATCGTCGACGACGTGGACATCACGACCCCGGTCCTCCCCCGCACTCCAACCGGGCCGCCGCTCGCCAACCCCTCGGTGACGGCACCGGTTCAGGGCCCAGTCTCGGGGGCCACTGCGCACGCCGCGCACAGGGCGACCCGTACGTCGCCAGCGCCCGCCTCGATCACCCACTCGCCGTCTGCCATCGCGGCCGTACCGCTGCTTGCTCACTGGCCGGCACTCACCTCTGCTACCGCGGCAACGGTCCAGGCGACCGCTCTCGCGACGACCACCGGCGCGCTCGTCACCTTCGGGGACAACGCAGTGTTCGCCGGACCCCTGGGAGCCGGCGAGTCCGGCACGGCGGCTGCCGGCTCGGCCGGTCTGATGCTGCTCGCGCTGGCTGCCGGCCTGGCGGCCTGCTGGGCCGCCTCCCGCTCCCCGTTCGCGCTCGGGCCGATCATCGCGTCGCCCGTCCGCCGGTCGATCCGACCGAGCTTTTCCCCCGACTGAGGCTCTCTCTCCTCACCTCGATGCCGTCGTCACCGGCGGCAGCCCTCCGGCCTGGGTCGGCCGGGCCATCGGTCCATCTGCGATCGCTGGCAGCTACGACCCACATCCATTATCTGAGTATTACCTGAGAGAGAGAACGTCATGAACGGATGGTTGACGAGGGTGCTCGGCGGTGCCGCATGCACGCTCGGGGCCCTTGCCCTCGGCGCAGGAGTCGCGCACGCCGATACGCACAAGGATCCGCTGAATCTCGAGGCGACGGTGAAGGTCGCCACCTCGCCTGTGAAGAGCCCGGCAAAGCAGGTCAAGCGGACCGTGAAGCAGGTCGAGAACACAGCGAAACAGTCGACCACGGTCGTAAGACAGAGCGCTCCGGCACAGAAGTCGAACAGGCACAAGAGCACGGCCCCGGTGGTACGTACCGAGGTCAAAGTCTCGCTCGGTAGCCACCGACACTCGACCAGAAGCACGCAGCCGACCACGAGGAGCACGGCGCCCAAGTCATACGACAAGCCCAGGTCGGCCAGGCCCGTCACCCAGCACAAGAAGAGTGAGACTCGGACCAACACTCGCCTGCAGCTGAGCGTCCAGCTCGGCTCTCCGTCGGTGACGCCGAAGAAGCGGCACCGTGCGTTGCTGGCAGTGAAGGCGGAAGTCGGCACTGGCACAGTCCGACGCGCCGCCCATCACGAGATCGAGCGCAGTCGGGACGACAAGGACAAGCCCGCCAAACCCGCTTCACCTCGCACTCATGTCCCGGAGCGCGGCCACGGTAGCGGCCACCGAAGCGACCGGGCACGCGCTGCCGTCCTACCGCTCCGCGTCGATGCGGTCGCCGCGGTCCGGGTCTTGAACCTTCCCGTCGATGCCTGCGTCCAGGTCAACACGACCGGCTGCCACGGCACCCGGGGCAACGCAGCCGCGCGTATCATCCCGCCGGCCAAGATCCTCGTCGGAACCGAGGTACTGGGGCTTCCCGTGGATGCTTGCATCGGGGTCAACTCGGGCGGCTGCGCCAGTGGCTCCGAGCGAGGCGGACAGGTCCCCGCAGTCCCGATCCTTCCGGCCATCGGTGGCGATG
>JBDIAO010000196.1:0-3919 GCA_039812375.1 Phycicoccus sp.
CGCGTTGAGCTGGGAGATCGCCTCGGCGACCGATGGCGGCTCCTTGTCCAGTCCGGCCCAGGCCACCGGCTGCCCCCAGGAGGCTCGCACCGTCCCCGAACGTTCATACCGCGGCCCGGCCGGGGCCCGTTCACCGCCGAGCGGGTCGCGGGTGTCCAGCCCCCACAGGCCTCGATAGTCCCGTACCCATGGCGTGTCGTCGTCGATGACCACCGGGGACCATCCCCATTCACCTTCGGCTCCGATCGTCACCCCATCTCCCCGGCGGTAGTCAATGTATGGCACCGAGAGGAAGGAGGGTTCCTTCGTCTTCGACCAGGGCCGCAGCGCTTTCCATGCGGATCGGATGCCGCTCATCCACTCGGGCAGTGGGAACGGCGTGGTGACGACATACTCACCGGGCAGGTAGGCACCTGAGTGCGACCCTGCGCCGGCAAAGACCACGGGGTGCTCCCCGACCTTCGTCATGTCGGGGTCGTCCCATCGTCGCCGCAGGTCGTCGCCGACTTCGTCATGCGACGAGAACGCCACCCATGCCGGGCGCAGGTCGTCGCCCTCGCGAACGAGGAAGATGGTCACCTGTTCCCAGTCGGCCTCGTGGTCGTTGATGCCACCGAACGAGGAACGCCAGTCGTTCATCGCGTAGAAGTACCAGTACTGCGCCACGACGTACCCGGCGTCCTCGACGACCCGCCCGTAGTACACCGGGGTGTCGTAGCCGGCCGAGGCGGCATAGGCCTCCTGTGCTGCCGCAGTGAACCCGCCGGGCACTCGGCCGCGCAGCAGCAGGGTGACCCGCAAGATGGCGTCGATGAGCCGGGAGAGCAACCCGACGGCGGCGAAGCGGCTCGAGGAGATGAACAACGGGCGGTCCTCGCGGCGCCGCCAGGCCCGGTACTGCGCGCTGCTCATCGGGGTGTCGACGTGCTCGAGGGAGAGCCCCCGCCCGGCCACCTCCCGGCCCCGGGCGCTGAGCGAGTCGAGGGTCAGGCTCCCCCGCTCGGCGAGGACGCGCCGGCGGCCTCCGCTGCCAACGACCAGGGCACTTTGGGCGAGGTAGTCCTCGACTGCCATGGGGAAGAACATCTCCCCCTCGTTGAACCTCAGGACAGGCTCGAACCTTCGCAGAATCTGCTCGTGCTCATCCACCTCGATGGCTCCATTCCCCTCGCTGTGCCTGCATGCGTGGCCGACATTCTCCACCAGTGGATCCGGCGCCAACGCCACGCACCTTCCCCACCCGCCTTCCCCACCCGCCAGAGCGCAGGAGCAGTGCTTCACGCCCTCGGTCTGTGTCGGGTAAGCCGGCCGGCATCCAGGAACCACTCTGGGATGGCCGACCATGGAGTAGTGAGCAGCGTCGGGCGGGATCTCGTGCTCGACCCCATGCCCGGGGCCCGAGACGGAGTTGTCGTCCCCGCCTCGGAACTCGTCGAACGTTTCAGCCGATCCAGTGGGCCCGGCGGCCAGGGGGTCAACACCACGGATAGCCGTGTCGAGCTGGTCTTCGATCCCGGGAAGAGCAGCGCGTTTACCCCGGCACAGCGTGATCGGGTCCTGGCAGCCCTGGGCTCGCGGCTCGTGGCCGGGCAGCTTGTCCTCGTGGGATCGGAGCACCGCTCCCAGCTGCGCAACCGGGATGCCGTGCGGGCCCGGTTGGCCACGTTGCTCACGCAGGCTCTGGCCCCTTCGCCGCGCCCACGGCGAGCGACGAAGCCGACCCGGGGCTCGAAGCTGCGCCGGCTCGAGGCCAAACGACGTCACGCGCAGCTCAAGGCGAACCGGCGCCGACCGATCGGCGACTGACAGCCCTGGCGACTGACAGCCCTGGCAGTTGCCGCCTGACCGGCGGCTGACACCCGATTCAACGGGTCGTCATGACTCCTGCATACAGTCCGTTCGTCACAGCGGACGTTGTGTGTAATACTGTAATTACGTAAGGATCACAACGACGAGTACACAAGGAGTACCCATGAGATCCCATCCACACACAGGCGCCCAGCGCGGGCGTGGCCGCCGGGACGAAGGCTTCGGCCCTGGCCCCTTCGGCCCCGGCCCCTTCGGCCACGGCTTCGGGCCGGGCGGGCCAGGTTTCGGACCGGGCGGGCCCGGTTTCGGTCCCGAGGGCCCCGGAGGCGGTCGGGGGCGGCGGCGCGGGCGAGGCTTCGGCAGGCCCGGCGGCTGGCAGCAGGGCGACCTGCCCAGCACGCACGATCTGCACGACTGGCTCACCGGCCGCCTCCCCAAGGAGTGGTTCACCGGCCTCGATGTCACCGCCGACCGCGAGGAGATCACCATCATCGGCACCCTCAACGAGGAGCCGGCCAACGGCCCGGAGGCTGAGGGCTTGATCTCCCGATGGCGTGCCGACACCAAGAGCGCGCGCATTGCTGTCGCCGAGGAGGCCGAGGCCCGCTACGGACGCAAGGTCGCCTGGGGCGCCCGGCTCGGCGACACCGAGGTCCTCTTCACCCACCTGACCGTCCCGGTCATGACGCGTCTTCGCCAACCGGAGCGGCAGATCCTCGACACGCTCGTGGATGCCGGCGTGGCCCGTTCCCGATCGGATGCCCTCGCCTGGTGCGTCCGACTCACCGGCGAGCACACCCAGGACTGGCTGGGCCAGCTCCGTGCGGCGATGGCCGCAGTCGACGAGCTGCGCAGCGAGGGCCCCTCGCTCTGACCGGCAGAGGAACCGGTGCGTCCGCGGGGGCATCCGACCTGCATCCGCGGGTGGCACCCGACGAGGGGACCCGCCGCGAGGGTCCCCAGCCGGTCCATGGTTCGGTGCGGGCCCACCACCGCACGGGGGACACTTCGTCGGCGGCGACAAACCGCATACGGCATTCGGCTGGTTGACTTCGATGACACTCGAATCGGGGCATCCTCAGCTCTCACCGCTGACGCGATGCCCACGTTCTCCCGAGCACCGAACACCGAAGAACCGCAAGAACCACGCAGCCACACCCACGCAGCCACACCACAGGAGTAGCCGTGACCAAGGTCGCCGTCGTCCAGACAGCATCCGTGCCCTTCGACACCCCCGCGACGGTCGAGAAGATGACCGGTCTCATCGACGAGGCGGCCGCGGCCGGTGCCGAGCTCGCCGTCTTCCCGGAAGCCTTCATCGGCGGCTACCCCAAGGGCCTGGGTTTCGGCACCGTCGTCGGGGTCCGCCGGCCCGAGGGCCGCGAACTCTACGACCGGTACTCGCGCTGCGCGATCGAGCTCGACGGGCCGGAGATGGCGACCGTCGCGAAGGCGGCGGCCAAGGCGAACCTCTTCGTCGTCGTCGGGGTCATCGAGCGCGCCGCTGGGACGCTTTACTGCACGATCGTCATGATCTCCCCCACCCAGGGCATGGTCGGCTACCACCGCAAGCTCATGCCCACCGCCGGCGAGCGCTTCATCTGGGGCTTCGGGGACGGCTCGACAATGCCCGTCGTCGACTCTCCCGCGGGCAAGCTCGGCGCGGTCATCTGCTGGGAGAACTACATGCCGCTGCTACGCACCGCGATGTATGCCCAGGGCATCGAGATCTACTGCGCCCCGACTGCCGACGACCGCCCGACATGGGCACCGACGATGCAGCACATCGCGATCGAGGGGCGGGTCTTCGTGCTCAGCGCATGCCAGGCCATCAAGGTCAGCGCCTACCCGGACGACCTCGACCTCGAGCTGCTGCCACCCAACGAGGAGTACGCGATGCGCGGCGGGAGCATGATCGTCGACCCGATGGGTCAGGTCCTCGCCGGCCCGGTCTTCGAGGAGGAGACCATCTTGTATGCCGACGTCGACCTCGCCGTGAAGCAGGGCGGCCACCTCGACCTCGACGTCACGGGCCACTACGCCCGTCCAGACGTCTTCGCCCTCACCGTCGACATCGCCCCGAAGTCGGCGGTGGCCTTCGTCGGCTAAG
>JBDIAO010000197.1:0-3909 GCA_039812375.1 Phycicoccus sp.
CGACGGTCTGGTCGGGTGGCGTGCGACGGGTGGTCAGGCGGTGTGTTCGTCGGCGACGTTCAACGCCCTGTCGAGGATGTCGAGTCCTTCGGCAACCTCTTGCGCCGTCGTCGTCAGCGGCGGGACGATGTGGGTGCGGTTGAAGTGGATGAAGGGCCACAGACCCTGCTCCTTGCACGCAGCCGCGAAGGCGGTCATCGGCGCTGCGGCGGCGCCGGAGGCGTTGAAGGGCACGAGCGGCTCGCGGGTCTCCTTGTCCCGCACGAGCTCGACCCCCCACATGAAGCCCAGTCCGCGAACTTCCCCGACGCTCGGGTGCTTCTCGGCGATCTCGGCGAGCCGGGGGGCGATGACCTCGTCCGCGACCGTCCGCACGTTGTCGAGGATCCCCTCGTCCTTGAAGATGCCGATGCTCGCGACCGCGCTGGCACAAGCGAGCGGGTGCCCGGAGTAGGTCAGTCCTCCGGGATAGACCCGCTCCGCGAAGGTGTCGGCGATCCTGCGCGAGATGATCACCCCACCGATCGGCAGGTAGCCGGAGTTGACCCCCTTGGCGAAGGTGATCAGGTCCGGGGCAACGGCCCAGTGGTCCACGGCGAACCACTCGCCGCACCGTCCGAACCCGGCCATGACCTCGTCGGCGATATAGACGATGCCGAACTCGTCGCAGATCTCGCGCACCCCGGCGAGATAGCCGTCCGGCGGGACCAGGACACCGTTGGTTCCGACCACCGTCTCCAGCATGAGCGCCGCGATCGTGGCCGGGCCCTCGACCATGATCGTGTCCCGCAGATGCTGCAGGGCGCGTTCGCACTCCTGGGCTGGGGTGCTCGCGTGGAACGGCGAACGATACGGATAAGGGCCCCAGAAGTGCACGACACCGGGCATCCCCGGCTCGCTGCCCCAGCGCCGCGGGTCACCGGTGGCAGTGATCGCCCCGCTGGTCGCACCGTGGTAGCTCCGGTATGCGGTGAGCACCTTGAGTCGCCCAGTGTGCAGCCGCGCCATGCGTATGGCGTTCTCGGTGGCCTCGGCGCCACCGTTGGTGAAGAACACCATGTCGAGGTCCCCCGGGGCCAGTTCGGCGATGAGCCGGGCCGCCTCGGAGCGCTGCTCGTCGGCGAAGGCAGGGCTGATCGTCGTCATCCGGGCCGCCTGCTCCTGGATCGCCGCGACGAGGCGGGGGTGCTGGTAGCCGATGTTGACGTTGACGAGTTGGCTGGAGAAGTCCAGGTAGCGGTTGCCGTCGAAGTCCCAGAAGTGGGAGCCGGACGAGCCGGCGATCGGGATCGGCGAGATGAGCTTCTGCGCCGACCACGAGTGGAACACGTGGGCACGGTCGAGCTCAGCGATCCGGCGGCCCCGCTGCGGGTCGGGGGTGATGATGGGTGTTGCAAAGTCGGTCATGTCTGTGCAGCCTAGGTCCGACCGGCCGGTACTGACAGAGTCCGCATCCATTGACGTCCGCATCCATTGACCGGCGGACGCGGCATACCGGCCGGGGAATGTCGGCCAGGAGGCCGTCGTTGTCGCCAACGATCTCGTCATCAACCAGGAGAACCCGCATGGCCACTGTCGACCTCACCGCTGCGACCTTCGCGGAGACGATCACCGACCACGACATCGTCCTCGTCGACTTTTGGGCCGCATGGTGTGGCCCGTGCCGGCAGTTCGCGCCGACGTTCGGCGCGGCGTCGGACAAGCATGACGACATCGTGTTCGGCAAGGTCGACACCGAGGCCGAGCAGGCCCTCGCCGGGGCGCTGAACATCACCTCCATCCCCACCCTGATGGCCTTCCGCGAAGGGATCCTCGTTCATGCTCGACCCGGTGCCCTCCCGCCTGCCGGACTGGAACAGGTCATCGAGTCGGTGCGGGGCCTCGATATGGACGACGTCCGCGCCAGGATGACCAAGCGGGCGTAACGCTCCCGAGGACCCCAGCGGTCCTGAGCCACGCCTCTGAGTCGGCTCCAGCCCTGCGCCGCCCTCCCCAGCATCCTCCAGCCCTGATCCGCCCGCCCGAGCGGGGTTAGAGGTATGCCGCGAGTCCCTGTGCACCCGTCCACACGCCAGCCGCGATGAGCAGCCCCGCGAAGGACCGGGTCAGCACGTGCGCCGGTAGCCGGTGGGCGACTCTGGCACCTGCGACACCGGCCAGTGAGGCCGCCACGGCGAAGGGCGCGATGATCGTCCAGTCGACGGTGATCCCTCCGGTGAGCCGGGTCGTCAAGGCGGTCAGGCTGTTGAGGACGATGACGACGAGCGAGGTGCCGACCGCCAGTGTCATCGGTGTCTCCAGGGCCAGGACCAATGCCGGCACGACAGCGAATCCGCCGCCGACCCCGAAGAACCCAGTGAGCAGGCCCACCCCGGTCGCGGTGGCGATCAGTCGTGCGGGGTGGATGTGCCCGACACCGACGCGGTCCTGCGGCCCCGGTGTGGTCGGGCTCTGCGGTTGCCCGGAAGCGAGCGTGCGCCGGATCATCAGGCCGGCGACGACAAGGAGCAGGACACCGAACCAGAAGAGGAGCAGGTCCCCGTCGACCAGGACCGATACCTGACTACCGGCCCAAGCGCCGACGACACCGAGCAGGCCGAACGCCACGCCCTGTCGCCACAGCACTCGCCCGGCGACGGAGTGAGTCAGGACGGCGGTGATCGAGGAGAGCGTGACGATGATCAAAGCTCCGGCCATCGCCGACTGCGGTGGCTGGTCAAAGACGTAGACGAGGAACGGTATGGCCAGGATCGCGCCACCGCCGCCGAGCGTGCCGAGGACGAGGCCGATGGCGATTCCGGCAGCCGCAGCGAGCAGGGCGGTCTCCATCGGCGTCCTTCCGGTTGGGTGAGGCTACGGACCACGGACACGATGGGGTCCCGGGGGAGCCAGCCAGGCCATCCTATACCCGCCGGGGTATGAGTCGAGTAGGTGCTGGAAGCGCTCACATCATACCGTCGGGGGTATCATGGAGTATTCCGTACTTCAAGGCAGGAGACTCCAGTGCAACTCGATCCCGACGAGATGACCGCCGTCCTCAAGCGGCTCCGCCGCGCCCAGGGCCAGATCGGCGGCATCATCAAAATGATCGAGGAGGGCCGGGACTGCCAGGACATCGTCACCCAGATGGCAGCTGCTTCCAAGGCCATCGACCGAGCGGGGTTCGCGACGATCTCGCTCGGCCTGCGCCAGTGCGTGACCGATCCGGACAACGCCATGGACGCATCAGCCATGGAGAAGCTCTTCCTCTCCCTCGCCTGAGGCTGGGATGGACTCGTCTGCCTGGGATGCGCGGTATGCCGCGAGTGAGCTCGTATGGTCCGCCGGGCCTAACCAGTGGGTCGAGCAGGTATGTGCCGACCTGGCGCCGGGGCGCGCCCTCGACCTGGCTGCAGGGGAGGGACGCAACGCCATCTGGCTTGCCACCCGCGGCTGGCAGGTCACGGCGAGTGACTTCTCACCGGTGGCGGTGGCCCGGATCAATGAGCTCGCCCGGGCTCGGCTTGGAGACTCGGCTGGCCACGTAGACGCGCGAGTGGCCGACGCGACGCAGGGCCACCCCGGCGAGGATGCGACATACGACCTCGTCGTCATCTCCTACCTCCAGCTCCCCGACGGCCCCTGGCGTGCGGCTCTCGCCGGCGCTCTTCGCGCGACTGCACCTGGTGGGCGGATCGTCATCGTGCTCCATGCTCGACGCAACCTCGAGCATGGCTACGGAGGGCCACAGGACCCTGCGGTTGTGCACGATCCCGGCGACGTCATCGTCGCCGCGGCGCAGGCACCCGGACCGGCCGTCGACGTCGAGCGGGCCGAGCTGGTCACCCGGCGGGTCGATACCGAATCCGGGATGCGTGAAGCCCTGGACACACTCGTCGTCCTCCGCCGCCGTCCAACAATCGGCCAATA
>JBDIAO010000198.1:0-3880 GCA_039812375.1 Phycicoccus sp.
GCCGTGGTGACGGGGACGTCGTAGGCGGACAGGCCGGCGTGAGCGGAGGCTCCAAGAGCGAGCAGGACCACGGCCAGGGTGGCCGCCGCACTCGTCAGCCAGGCGCTGAGCACTGCCCGCGGATGCCGCACTCCACGTTGCGCGCCACCAGCACCCCCGTATGCGGTATCCACTGAGTTGCGGACATGCCGGCCCCGGGCCGCGGTGAGTTCGTCGGACATCTTGGTCTTCTTTCCGCCGGAGCCCGGTGCGGCTCTCAGCAGTGGTTCAGTATTCGCCGGGATGCTGAACCATTGCTGAATGACGGGAGGAGCGGACCATGCGGGTGCTCGTCGTCGAGGACGAACGCCGTCTCGCCGAGGCGGTGGCCAGCGGGTTGACGGCCGACGGCTTCACCGTCGACATCGAGGGAAACGGCGTGGACGGCCTGTGGCGAGCGAGCGAGCACGAGTACGACGCGATCGTGCTCGACATCATGCTGCCCGGACTCTCCGGTTACGAGGTGGTCAAGCGGCTGCGAGCCGCACAGGTGTGGACTCCGATCCTCATGCTCACCGCGAAGGACGGCGAGTACGACGAGGCCGACGCCCTCGACCTGGGAGCCGACGACTACCTGACCAAGCCGTTCTCCTACGTCGTCCTCCTCGCCCGCCTGCGCGCCCTGATCCGCCGCGGCGCCCCCGTGCGGCCGACCGTGTTGCGGGCCGGTGACCTCGAACTGGACCCGGGCACCAGGCGCTGCCGGCGCGCAGGGCACGAGATCGCCCTCACCCCACGGGAGTTCGCCGTCCTGCACCTGTTGCTGCGTCGGCGCGACCACGTCGTCTCCAAGAGAGAGATGCTGGCCAACGTGTGGGATGAGTTCTACGAGGGGGACCACAACATCGTCGAGGTGTACATCGGCTACCTGCGCAAGAAGATCGACACCCCCTTCGAGCGGCGCAGTATCGAGACCGTGCGGGGCGTCGGCTACCGCCTGCACGGTTCCGGCGGGTGACGTCGATGCGGTCGGGGCGGTCGGGGCGGTCGGGGCAGCCACCACGACCACCGCGCACGGCGCGGGCGTCGTGGTGGGCCCGCCGCTCGCTCCGGGCCCGGCTGACGGCCGCCGCCGCCGCAGTGCTGGCCGTCGGGATGAGCGGAGCCGCCGTGCTGCTGCTCTGGTGGCTGCACACCTCGCTCACCGCACAGCTGGACGACCTCGTCCTCCAACAGGCCCGCAGCGTCGCCGCCCAGGCCGAGCAGGGTCGACTGCCCCGATCGCTACCCGAGTCCGACGACCGGGCACCCCTCGTCCAAGTCGTCGACGGGAGCGGCGCCGTCGTCTCCTCATCGGCCGACCTGGTCGGTCACCCCCGGCTGTTCACCCTGCCCGGCGACACCGACGGCAGTGTGCGCAGCGTGGTGCCCGCCCTGACTCGGCACGCCGAGAACGACCTGAGCGACGGCAGCTACCGGGTGGCCGTCGTGCGCGCGGACTCCTCGGGGGGCGCCGTGGACGTCTATGCCGCCCTGTCCACCGAGGAGGTCGTGCATAGCACCTCTGAACTGGCCAGCGCACTCGCGGTCGGGGTTCCGGTCGTTGTCCTCTCACTGGGCCTGGTCGGCTGGCTGCTGCTCGGATCCGCCCTGCGTCCCGTCGAGGAGTTGCGCCGCCAGGCGGCGGCTATCCCGGGAACCGATCTGCACCGCCGGCTCGAGCTGCCCCCCGCCGGTGACGAACTGACCCGGCTCGCCGAGACGCTCAATGACCTGCTCACCCGGATTGAGGTGGCCGGCAACCGGCAGAGCCAGTTCGTCGCGGATGCCGCGCACGAGCTGCGTTCGCCGGTGGCAACCATCCGCGCCCAGCTCGAGGTGTTGCGGCGCGGCGGGGACGCGAGTGCGGCTGCGGCTGCCCTACCTGGTCTGCTCGGCGACACCGAGCGGCTCTCGACCCTGGTCGACGACCTGCTCGCACTCGCCCGGATGGATGCCGGCGCGAGCACACACCGGCAGGCTGTCGACCTTGACGAGATCGTCATGGACCTGGCCGGACGATCCCGCGGTCGCGGCATCCGGATCGATCTCGGCGGTGTGCTGGCCGGGCGGGTCCTGGGTGACCCCGGCGCGCTGACCCGGATGGTCGCCAACCTGCTCGACAACGGGACCCGGCACGCCGCCACGTTGGTGACCGTCTCTCTCAGCGCCGACCAGCGCTGGGTCCGGCTTGTCGTGGCCGACGACGGCCCCGGGATTCCCCCTGCCGATCGGGAGCGAGTCTTCGAACGCTTCGTGCGGCTCGACGATGCCCGCACGCGTGATCTCGGGGGTGCCGGGCTGGGGCTGGCCATCGTCCACGATGTCGTGCGCAGCCACGCCGGGAGCGTGGCCATCGAAGATAACGACCCCGGGGCGCGGCTGGTCATCCTCTTGCCCGCGCTGTGCTGAACGGGTGCTCAGGATCTTTCAGGGGCAGCACAGCGGCCCTCGGACAGGCTCAGGGCACAGCCGGAGCACAAGCGCTCCGCACTCCGGAAGGACTCCCATGGCCTGGTACAGCTTCACCAAGAAGAAGGCGGCTCTCGTCGGCATCCCGGTGGCCGGCGTCGTCGTGCTCGGCGGCGCCGGGCTCGCGTACGCCTCGACCAGTACCGACAACGACCGCCCGACATACACCTCGTCCGTGAGGACGACCGCCAAGGACGACGACGCCGCACTGGTCAGGCTCACGAAGATCAAGCTCGCCGACGCGGCCCGGATCGGCGAGTCTGCAGTGCCGGGGAGCACCGCGGTCGAGGTCGAGTTGGAGAACGAGGGTGGCAACGTCGTCTGGGTCGTCGAGGTGGTCGGCTCGGGCACCGAGCACGAGGTCGTCGTCGACGCCGGCAACGGCAAGGTCCTCGACCAGAAGGTCGACCGCGACACCGTCGAGGGCTCGGACAGTCGGGGAGGAACCGAGCAGAAGCCAGCTCCGTCGAGCGCGACCACCTGATTCGCCCACCCGCGCCCGCGCCTGCCCGCCCGCGCCCGCGCCTGCCCGCTCGAGCCCGAGACTGCGCCTCGAGACGATGCTCGCATCGCTGCCGGGGGTGTCGATGAATCGGCCTTTTGGCCGAAAGTTCGACACCCCCGGACTGGAAGCTACGTCGCGGCGCAGCGGCCGCCTCGCCTACCGGGCGTCGTACCGGGTGCGGGCCACCACCAGGCCGATGATCGAGATGACCGCGACCACCATGTAGTACAGGCTCGGGGCCTTCAGCGAGCCGGTGACATCAAGCAACCAGGTGAGTACGAGCGGAGCCATGCCGCCCATGAGGGTGACTCCGACGTTGTAGGCGACCGAAACCCCGGTCGTGCGAATGTTCGTCGGGAAGATCTCGGTCAACAACGTCGGCAGGGGGCCGAAGTAGGCCGCCATGATGATCCCGAGGATCGTGATGACCAAGACGAGCGAGGGCACGCTCGGGCGGTTGATCATGAGGGCGAAGAGCGGCCAGGCGACGGCCAGCGCGACGACAGCAGCGGCGAGCATGAGCCGGGCCGGGCCCACCCGATCGGCGAGCATCCCCATGTATGGCGTGAGGACGAGGGTGACGATGCCGGCGACGATCCCACCGAGATAACCGGCGCTGGCCGGCAGGTGCAGGCTCTTCACCGCGAAAGTCGGCATGTAGATGATGAGGTAGACCGAGATCGTCGCGACACCGATCGAGGCGGCGCCGGTCAGGACGCGGCCGATGTGCGTGGTCAGCACGGCCCGGATCGGGGCGTCGTGCTTCTCGGTGGCGGCGAACTCTTCGGTCTCGGAGAGCCTGGCCCGGATGTACAGGCCGACCGGGCCGACGAGGATGCCGAGGAAGAACGGGAGCCGCCAGCCCCACGAGTGCAGCGCCTGCTC
>JBDIAO010000199.1:0-3868 GCA_039812375.1 Phycicoccus sp.
TGCAGCCGACGGGTGCCCGCGACGGGGCGCCGGGGACGATCGTGCGTACCGAGGAACTCGTCGGTGTCCCGTTCGAGGCGCGCGCGTGGCGCGTGATGTACCGGACGACCGACGTGCACGGCGACATCCAGGTGTCTACAGGCGTCGTCGTCACCCCGCTCGGCCTGGCACCGGCTGGCGGGCGCACAGTGCTCTCGTGGGGGCATCCGACCACCGGCGCGGCAGAGAGTTGCGCGCCCTCGCGCGGTTTCGACCCGTTCGCGCTCATCGAAGGCCTCCGACTCTTCCTGGATCGTGGGTACACGATCGTCGCGACCGACTACGTCGGTATGGGCACCACAGGTCCTGACTCGTACTTGGTCGGCAACACCGGGGGCAATGCCGTGCTCGACGCGGTGCGCGCGGCACAGCACATACCTGCGGCCGAGGCATCCGATCGCGTCATCCTGTGGGGGCATTCGCAAGGTGGTCAAGCTGTGCTCTTCGCTGCCCAGCGGGCGCCACAGTATGCACCCGAGCTGCAGATCCTCGGCGTGGCCGTCGCGGCACCGGCGGCCGACCTGACAGCGCTGCTCAGCGACCACATCGACGACATCTCGGGTGTCACCATCGGGTCATACGCCTTCGCCGCCTACGCGGAGGTGTATGCGGACACGGGCGCCACTTTGGGAGGCATCCTCACACCCGATGCGCAGCAGCTCCTTCCCGAGATGAACAATCTGTGCCTTCTGAGCGACATCGGCAAGCTGCACGAGATCGGCCAGCCCCTCGTCGGCCGCTTCGTGACTTCGAATCCCGGAAGCGTGCAGCCCTGGGCAACGCTGCTTGCCGAGAACTCCGCCGGTGCCGTCGCGTTCACCGCCCCGCTGTTCGTCGCGCAGGGCCTGGACGACACCCTCGTCCTGCCGACAGCCACTGAGGGGTTCGCGGCACACGAGAAGTCGCTGGGGATGGACGTCCAGTTCCACCCCATCGCCTCCGCCGATCATGGCACGGTCGCCTACCTGGCCCTCCCCGCGCTGATGAACTGGCTCGACACGCACCGATTGTGATGCGCACCGCCACCGGTGTGGATACTGCATCCACCGCGGCGAGCCCAGCGCCGACCATGACCTAGCCGCGCGCACTCGTACTTAACTTGGGCTCGCCACGCTTGATATCATGAGATATCTGGAGGTGATCGAGATGGCCGACGTGTTGATCCGAGACGTGTCCGACGCGGTGCTGGCCGGTGTCGATGCGCACGCCGCACGGCTGGGACTGTCCCGGGTGGAGTACATCCGTCGCCGGTTGGCTGCGGACGCCGCAACGACGGACGGCGCCGTTTCGGTGGACGATTTGGCCGCCTTTGCCAGCCTCGCCGGCGATCTGGATGACCCAGAGGTAATGGGCGCCGCGTGGCAGTGACCCAGTGGCTTGCCGACAAGTCCGCTCTGGTGCGGCTCGGCCAGAGCCCGGACGCGGCGACCTGGGCCGAGCGGATCGAACGCGGGCTGGTGCGGATCACCACGGTGACGCGGTTGGAGGTCGGCTACTCCGCCCGCAGTTGGCGCGACGCCCGCCGGATGCTCACCCGGCCCCCGTTGTCATCGATGCCGGTGGAGTACCTGACGCCCGCGATCGAGGACCGCACCGTCGAGGTCCAACTGCTGTTGGCTCGGGAAGGACATCACCGCGCCCCCTCGATCCCCGACCTGATCATCGCCGCCGTCGCCGAACTCGCGGGCCTAACCGTCCTGCACCTGGACAAGGACTTCGAGCTCATCGCCGCCCTTACCGGACAGCCCCTCGAACGCCTGGCCATCGAGCCTGGGTACACCGGCCAGTGACTCACTCCGCCGCCTGGGGCGTAGCGTGCCTGCGCGAGGTTCGCCCCGGCCCGCACCCCCGATCGAGATCAGATCCAGCAACCGCTCCTGGGGCCTTACCTCGAGAGTCGCTCCAGTCGCGCCCGGAAGCCACCGTCCCTGAGCTGCACGGCTAAGCCCGGATCCACCGATGGTGTTTTCGATGTCGGTGGCGCGAGGATGAGCTTGCGGTGATGGTGTCGGGGTAGGGGTCTCCGCCAGCCGCAGGGCCGGGACCAGCCCGGCCGAGCCGATCAGATTCGGGTCATCGAAGACCGCCGCGGTCGCCGCAGGGGTGTGAGAGAGTTCCATCCCAGAGACGCCCTTCCCGATCGGGATACTGGAACCGTCGCAAGTCCCAATCTCCCATCACGGCAGGGCATCTCGTCATTCCGCCACACTCACCCACCCCAACTCCTCGGTGGATCCCGGTTAAGGCGAGTAGGCGCTGCCAGACCCGCACGTTGACGCCGGAGATGGTGCGTCCGCCGTGCTGCTCGAGGTCGAGCTGGCCCTCGAAAGCGTCGAAGATGGACTCGATGACCTGGCGTAGCGGCTTGAAGAACTCGGACCCGGGGCGGGCACATTCGCCCTTGCGGGCTGGGTATAGCAGGCGGATCCCCTGACCGGCCAGGCGGTCTTCGACGTCGCGGCCGAAGTAGTTCTTGTCGCCGATGACGATTCCGCTGACTGACAGCCGTGATCCGTCCCGCCGATCCCTGAAGCGGTCGAGCAGGGTCAGGTGCGAGGAGCGTCGCGCCTCGTCGATGACCAGCGCCAACAGGAACGCCTGCAGTGACTGATCTCGTGCGACCGCGAGCCCCGCCAAGACATCCCGGACCTCATCGGGTACATCCTGGATCTGAAGGGCAACCAGGCATGCAGTTTGCGTGCACATGATGCGAGGCTCTGTCCATCCGCAGCTCGATCCGCCGCCACCGCTGGTCCTCGTCCGGGCACCATGGACAGTTGTCCTGCAGAACGGGCAGTTGGCTGCACTCTTTGCAGGACAACCACTCTGCAGAACAACCAGTGCGCAGGCCTTCGATCACAGCTACCGCGCTACATCGACGATCGGGGGGCGCAACTCCCCGGCTGGGAGCTTCGGGAAAACGCAACGGATAGCTCAGGGAGCTCCGCGTGAGTGCGCAAGGGGGGATTTGAACCCCCACGCCCGTAAGGACACTGCCACCTGAAGACAGCGCGTCTGCCGTTCCGCCACTTGCGCGTGGACCCTCGCGCCGTGCGCGAAAGCGTCCCTAGTCTGCCTCATCGGTGCCGGACGAACAAAGCGGGGGAGGGCATACGGCCGAGCCGGGGGACGGCATACGGCGGCGCGCACGTGTCGGGTATGACGGCGTGCGCCGGTCAGGTATGCCGGCAAGCAGGCCTGTTGCGTTGGCGCGGGAGGACCTTCGTCCCGCACTTGTCACTGCTTTGATCGCGGCTGGTTCCCTGTATATACATGCCGCGCAGGCCTCACCCCGTTACGATCGAAGCGACCCACCCGCGGCCACCGTTGCCGCGTGCCCGGACCTCGGCGCCGTTCCCTCGGCCCGCCGACACGAGAGGAGGCCAGGCGCATGGGCATCTTCGATCGCATCGAGAGCAAGCTTGAGCGGGCCTACAACGGGGTCTTTGCTCGGGCATTTCGCGCCGAGGTCCAGCCGGTCGAGATCGCCAGTGCTATCCGGCGCGCCATGGACGACAAGGCAGCCGTCGTCGGCACCGGGGTCGCGTTGGTCCCCAATTACTTCACCATCGAGCTCTCCGAGACCGACTTTGAGCGGCTCGGCGAGTTCTCCGACGACCTGAACGACGAGCTCATCGCCGCCGTCGAGGAGCACGTGGACTCGCAGCACTACCGTCCCGGCGGCCCGCTGTCCATCCGCCTGGTCGAGGACGTCGACCTCGAGACCGGCGTCTTCCGTGTCCGCCCCGCCACCGCCAAACGGCCTCACGCCACCGGCTACACCGGCCAGCAGCCCGCTGTCCCACGCCGGGTCAGCGCCCCCCCGCCC
>JBDIAO010000200.1:0-3777 GCA_039812375.1 Phycicoccus sp.
GCGCCGATGCGGCCGACGCCGGCCAGGGCGAGCCCGCGCAGGGTCAGGCCGATGGTCACCGCCAGGACCGCTCCGGTGGTGACCGGGTGGAGCGAGGCCAGGAGCGCGGCGCCGGCGAAGGCGATCGGCGCCAGGACGGCATCGTGGGTTCCTTGACGGTGGCCTTGGGCGATCGCGCCGACGAGGGTGCCCAGAGTGCGCGTGATCGGGCCCCACATGCGGGCGGCGGTGGATCCGGTGGTGTCCAGGTCGGGCAGCAGGCTGGCGCCGCCCAGTGCGAGCACCCATGCGGTCTGGGCGGCTGGGCCGGTGACGGGCGCGATCGGCAGGGTGGCGACCCCGGTGAGCAGGCCGCAGCTGACGTGGTTGTAGCCCATCATGTGGGCCGCCCGGCGATGCCGTGGAGGACTTCGAGGGTGGCCAGGCAGTCGCCCAGTGCGTGGTGTGGTCCGCCGAGGGCGGTCCAGCCGCGGCCTTCCACCACGGAGCGGGCACGCATCAGGCACACCCAGTTCTGGGGATCGGCCAGGTGGGCGGGGTCCACGTCGACAGCCCGAAGGCCGGCGGCCAGGACCTGTCGGTCGTAGGGCGCGTTGTAGGCCAGCAACTGCCGATCTCGGGTGGCCTCGAGCAGCTGGGCCGCGACCGCCTCCAGGGAGGGCGCGTCCTGAAGGTCCTGGTCGCAGATGCCGTGCACCGCGGTGGCGGCTGGGCTGATCTTGGCGTTGGGGCGCACCAGGGTGCTGAGCAGGACTTGGCCGGCGAGGTCGATGACGCTGACCTGGACGACGTGACCGAACAGGTCGGTGGTCTCGGTGTCCAGGATGACGGCGTCCTTGCGGCGGAGACGGGAGCGGGCCCAGCTGCGCATCTGGACGGCGCGGAGCTTGCGGCGGAGGCGGCGGATGGTCTTCACACGCAGGGAAGGTTCCTGGACGGGGATGCGGTGACGCGGGGCGCTCATGGTGATCGTCTCCTTCTCTCTCGGCGTCGAGGACATCTGGTGTCGACGCGGGCCGGCTGGTCGGGCCGGGTATGGGTTGGTGCCCATGACAGTGCCACCCGGCGCTGACAGCCCTGGCGGCCTGTGTCACCGGGGGCGGGGTGGTCGCACCTTCCCGACCCGAAAGAGCCGCAGCGTCCTCGTCCTGCCACACCCGGCACCCCATGCCGGGTGTGGCAGTGGCGTTGTGGGGGTTGTGAGGCCGGGTTGTCGGTGGTGGCGGCTAGTGTCGAAGACACCAACCAAGTGCTCGGGCTGACCACCCGAGGGAGATTCGACCCGAGAGGGAGTCTGTGATGGAGATCGTTGCCAACCCTTATGCCGCCACTGATGACGGGTGCGGTGTGACCGCGTCCTCGATCGAGACGTGGAAGGGCACGAGGGCGATGTTCGGCCGGTTCGTGGAGGTTCGGCTGGGAGGGCCGCAGGAGGCTCAGGGGTGGCCTTACGGGCGTTCGTCGGCGGGGGTGGCGGTGTACCCGCTGATGACGCTGACGGACGGTGCTGGGCGGGTTCTGGCGCTCAACGGGGTCACGTGCGGTTTCGAGGGGACCGGGCCGCGTGGGGCTGCGCAGATTCTCGCGGCGGAGGGGTTCTTCGGTGAGGCGGAGGCGCTCAGGGTGGCGACGACGTTCCGGGAGGTGCGGCTGCGCCGGTGAGCGGCGAAGGGAGCGGTGGGAGGGGTCGGTGCATCCGCACCGGCCCCTCTCGCTGCTCCACCGGGGGCGAGCTCGAAGGGCACGGCCGAGCCCTGGGCCGGGCACCCCATGCCGCCCGGCCCAGGGTCGCGCTGGCGGGCTGGGGGCTGGGGGTTTCAGGTGAGTAGCGCGTCGAGCAGGTTGCGGTGGGTGAGGGTGGCCGGGTCGGGGTCGGGGCCGCGAAGGACGGCGGGGGTGGCGGTGTCGGTGACGACGGTCAGGTGGGCGCGGTGGCGGGAGAGCATGACGCAGGCGCGGCCGAGGGCGGTGCCGAAGGCGGTGGGGTCGCGGTATCCGGCGAGGGGGTGCAGGACGACGGCGGCGGGGCGCTCCATGCCTTGGAGTTGGTTGGCGGTGCCCACGAGGACGTCGGGCAGGTCTGCGAGCAGGGCGCGCACGGCGGCGGCTTGGCTGACGTGGGCGGCGACGACGGCGAGGTCGGCGGGGGTGACCGGGCGGGTGCCGTCGCTGGTGGTCAAGGTGGTGTCAAGCAGTGCGCGGGTCAGGTCGGCGCAGGTGCCGGTCAGGGCGGGGTCGCCGGGGCCAGCGGTGGCGGTGACGGGGTGGGCGGCGACTTCGGGCAGCGGGGTTCCGTCCGGGCCGCTCAGGTGCTCGGGTGGACGGCGGCTGGTGAAGGGCAGGGTCGGGTAGAAGGTGGGTTGGATCAGGCTGGTGGTGGCCGGGCCGAGTCGCCATGTGTGGCGCAACGTGACCACGGAGACGGCATCGCCGTGCGCGGCGATGAGGGCAGCGGGGGCGGGCAGGTGAGGGCCGGTCGGGGAGCCGTCCCAGCGTCGGGTCTGGCCGGTGACCACGGGGTCGATCTGTCCGGGGTCGCCCACGCAGACGATCTGCGGTGCGAATGCGCCGAGCGCGCCCACGTCGGCGTAGGTGGCCTGCCATGCCTCATCGACCACGAGCACGTCGGCGGCGAGCACGTTGGGATCGGCGTAGGTCCATCGGGCGGTGGTGGCGATGAGCACTCCCCCACCGGAGTTGGGGAAACGGACCGACCGGCCGGTGACGACGGTGGCGGTGCCGCCGCTGAGGTCGGGGGTGGGGTGTTTGCCGGGCCAGATCAGTCGGGCGGGGCAGTCGAGAGCACCGAGGCGGCGGGCGATTTCGACGGCTTGGTCGCGGGTCTGTGCGGCGATGCCCACGCGCAGGTCGGCGCGACCGGCGAGGGTGGCCGCGAGCAGCGCGACCAGGCGGGTCTTTCCGGCACCGGGTGGGCTGGGCACGACGACGGCTGGGTCACCGGACCATGCCGAGTGCAGGACGCCTGCGGTGGTGGGGTCGTCCATGATCGCGGCGGCGGGGTGTCGCGGTGGGGTGGCCGGGGTCGGGTCGCAGGGTGCCGGTGGCACGGTGACCGTGGGGGTCGGGGTGGTCGGGCGCGGGATGGTTCGCATGGGGTGAATGTCCTTCTCGTTCAACGATGGTCAGCCGTTGTATGGGTTGGTGAGAGCCACTGTAGGCGGGAGCACCGACACCGGGTGCGGGGTGCCGGTCAGTCGGGTTCGGCTCCGGCCACGAGGACGTCCAGCGGGACCGGGCGGCGGGTGGCGGTCGGGGTGCGGCCGGTGGTCAGCCATGAGCGGCGGGCGCTGTAGAGGGCGCGGTAGGTCTTGCGTCCGGCGCGCTGCCGGTGCGGGTTCGGTGGGGCGGTGGTCAGGGTCACCGGGTCGCCGTCGCCGGGGGCCGCTCCGGTGGTGCCGCTCAGGGTGAGGATCAGGTGACCGGCATGCACGGTCGCGGCGGTCACGGAGGCGGTGAAGGGGGCCGCGCTGGTGGCTGGGCCACCGACCCAGCCGGTGAGCGCGTTGCCGGGTCGCAGCCGGGAGTCCAACCGGGTGCAGGTGACCTCGACCCTTTTCAGCTTGTCTCCCAGCGGCTTGGCGGTCCCGGTGACCACGTGTCCGGTGTGGACGGCGCGACGGCGGTAGATCGGGTCGGTCAGCAGGGCGGCGGCGTACAGGTCGGCGGCGTCGCAGCGAGAGCGCAGGCCGAGGGCGGCTCGGCTGGTGCTGTCGGGGCGTCGCCAGTCCAGACCGTCGCTGTGCTCGCTCTGGGCTG
>JBDIAO010000201.1:0-3745 GCA_039812375.1 Phycicoccus sp.
TCCGACTGGACCCCGGACTCCTACCGGCCCGGACTACCGCTGGGCCCCTGTGGTCAGCCCGACCCGTAGACCCCTCGGGCCTGGAACCAGCCCAGGATTCCGGGCAGCAGATCTCGGTAGTTGCGGTAGTTGTGACCGCCCTGGGCGAATACGTACGTGTAGACGTTGGGGTTGCCCTTGGTCGCCTCGATCATCTTCTCCGTCATCGGCCAGGACTCCGTGTCCTGCTTGCCCGAGACCAGCAGCAGACTCCGGTCAGGGCGCAGTCCTTCGGTCAGATACAGATAGAGCGGCGAGTTGTCGTCGCGCTCGGTCTTGTTCCTGAACAGCCGGCCGGTGGTGTGATCCAGCAGCGGCTGGTAGTAGCCGCCGAGCGAGGCAGCAGCGCTGAACCGGCCCGGCTCGGTGAGCAGCAGCTTCGCCGCACAGAACCCACCCGTGCTCCAGCCCATCACCGACCACAGTTTGCTCTGATCGGATACCCGGAAATGCGCCAGAGTGGCCTGTGGGACGTCCTTCTGCAGCCAGGTCAACGCTTGCGGGCCGGCGTCGACGTTGGTGCACTCGGTGTCGCGAGGTGGGTCGATCATCAGTGGCGGGAACACGGCCACGAACGGCTGCACCCGTCCGCTGTCGATCTCCCGGGTCGCCACTCCGCCGAAGTCGAAGTGCCAGAACATGGTCTGCACTTGGGACGGCTGACCGGGCAGCACCATCATCACGGGGAACTTCTTGTTGGCGTACTCGGGCTGGTCGTACTGGGGTGGCAGCCACACCAGCATGTCGGCGGTCGCTCCCGACGGGCCACCCGAGACCCGCACGATCTCGGTCCGCCCCTGTCCCTTCTTGACCAGGCCGCGGTCGCTGATGCCCGTGGGCTTGTCGTGGCCGACACCGGTGAGGTCGGTCCAGGAGTTGTAGAAGCCGTAGCTGTTGTTGGCCATCAAGAAGGTGAGAAAGACCGCGAGCAGCTGAGCACCCAGCAGCGCGAGCAGCCGCGCGACACTGGCCAGCGCCGTATTGGGCCGGCCGCGGCTAGCCGTCACCCGCCAGCGCGCGACCACCGCGAGCGGAGCCAGGACGACCAGCACGATGACGAGCGCCAGCAACGGCGTACCCGTGAGACTCATCTCATCACCCCTGCGACCGGATGCTGGTGGTCTCGGCCACGTTGGGGCCGAGCAGGTCGGTCCAGGACGTGTAGAAGACGAACTCGTTGTTGACGATCAGGAAGGTCAACAAGATGGCGAGCCCCTGGCCGAGCAGGACGAAGAGCCAGCGTCCGAGGTCGCGGCCGATCGAGGACCGCCGGGCCCGGACCGACCGGTGCCACCAGATCACCCCGATCACCGGTGACGCGACAGCCGCCACCGTCACCAGGATGAGCAGTGAGTTGCTCGTGAGTGCCAGCATGATCTCAATCCCCTTCCAGTTCAGTCCTGGTCGGCCACGTCAGCCCTGGTCGGCGAGGAGATCCGGGCGCCGCTCCCGGGTCAGCTCCACGGCTCGTTCTCGGCGCCAGGCGGCGATCTGGGCGTGGTGACCGGAGAACAAGACCGCCGGTACATCGAGTCCGCGCCAGGACGGCGGTTTGGTGTAGATCGGATATTCCAACAGCCGGTCGTGCCCGGCCGAATGCGACTCCTCCGTCAGCGAGTCGGGATTGCCGATGACGCCTGGCAGCAACCGGACAACCGCCTCGATCACCACCAGCGCGGCCGCTTCACCACCGTTCAGCACGTAGTCGCCGATACTGATCTCCTCGACCCGCATCCGGGTGCGCGCGTACGGGACCACCCGCGCATCGATGCCTTCATAGCGGCCGCAGGCCAGGATCAGGTGCGATTCGCCGGCGAGTTCGTCGGCCAGAGCCTGGTCGAAGCGGCGGCCGGACGGAGTGAAGACCAGCAGCCGCGGGCTCTGCGCGGCGGCGGCGTCAGCGTCGGCGGATTCCGGGTTGTCGGCGGATCCCGGATTGTCGGCGGAGTCCGGGACGAGGGTGTCCAGGCACTCACCCCAGGGCCCCGGCTTCATCACCATGCCCGCACCGCCGCCGTACGGGGTGTCGTCGACCGTACGGTGCCGGTCGTGGGTCCAGTCCCTCAGGTCGTGGACGTGCAGGTCGACGATCCCGGTGTCGATCGCCTTGCCGACCAGCGAGAGCCCCAGCGGGGCCAGGTAGTCGGGGAAGATGGTGACGACGTCGAGCCGCATCAGCCGCGCTCGGCTTCGTCGCTCGTGTCGCTCGTGCCCTCGTCACTCACGTCGGTGAGCAGGCCCGGTACGTCGGCGAGTTGGACGGAGCCGGCGGCCAGGTCGACGTGCGGGACAAGGGCCCGAACGAAGGGCACCAGGCGTACCCCCGACGAGGTCCGGATCTCCAGCACGTCCTGCTCCGGCAGGTGGATGACGTCGGCGACCGTACCGATCTCACTGCCGGCGGCGTCGAGCACGCGCAGCCCGGTGAGCTGCCGGTCGTAGTACTCCTCCTCATCGGCCGGCCGCTCGTCGGCATCGACGTCGACGACCAGCACCGCACCGCGCAGGCTCTCGGCGGCCGTCCGGTCCGGGCACTCGTCGAAGCGGGCCAGCAGCCGACCACCATGGTCTCGAGTGGAGCTGACGGTGAGCGGGTGGGCACTTCCCTCGACGCGTAGCCGGGCACCCGGCACGAACCGTCGCTTCGGCTCGTCGGTGCGCAACTCGATGCCCACCTCACCGCGGATGCCGTGGGCACGTCCGATGATGCCGACGATCACCTCGACGGTCTCTGCCATCGACAGGCTCCTTCTCCCTTACCAGAAAGAACAACGCCCCGGAACCTGGCCGGGTTCCGGGACGCTGTGTCCTACTTGTGGTGAAACTGTGCTCTTGGTCTCGTCCTGCTCCGTGCGGAAGTCAGCGACGTCCGCCGCGACGCTGCGGCTTGTCGGTGTCGACGAAGTCGATCCGGACACTCTGGTTGCCGGCCAACGCACCGACGACCGTGCGCAACGCAGTGGCGGTCCGACCCGAGCGGCCGATCACCTTGCCGATGTCGGACGGGTTGACCCTCACCTCGAGCATCCGACCGCCTTGCCGGAGCCGCTTGTCGCGGACCCGGACCTCGTCGGGGTGCGCGACGATGCCGCGCACCAAGTGCTCGAGCGCGTCGTCCAACACGCTCAGGCCTCGCTGGACTCGTCGGCCGAATCCTTGGACTTCTTGGAGATGGCCTCGGACTTCGGCTCGCTGCCGGCCTCGGCAAGCGCGGCGTTGAAGGCGTCGAGCTTGCTCTTCTTCTCCTTCTGCGGCTCCACGCCGGACGGCGAGGTGTCACCGGAGAACTTCTGCCAGTCACCGGTCCGCTTGAACAGCGCCACGACGGCCTCGGTGGGCTGAGCGCCGACCGACAGCCAATACTGCGCCCGCTCGGAGTCGACCTCGATCACCGACGGGTCGTTCTTCGGGTGGTACTTACCGATCTCCTCGATCGCCCGGCCGTCACGCTTGGTGCGAGAATCGGCGACGACGATGCGGTAGTGCGGCGACCGGATCTTGCCCAGTCGCTTCAGACGAATCTTGACAGCCACGTGTGTGGTTACTCCTGTGTGGATATTGCCTGGGATCTGTCCCAGTCAAAGTACGGGTGAGGTCGCGTTTCGGCGTGGGTCACCGGCCGGCGAACTCGGGTGGATCCATGTCGTACGGCGTTGAGAGGGCACCACAAGACATAGAAGCTCCGCCATTCTGCCAGATCCTGGCC
>JBDIAO010000202.1:0-3739 GCA_039812375.1 Phycicoccus sp.
ACTACGAACAACTCCTCGTGGCCGTCGACGGTTCGACCCAGGCCCACGAGTGCTTCGTCGCCGTAAGCGTGGACGCCCGCCGCGCCGGCGGGGAGATCCGGCAGGCCGGCGGCGGCGATGCAGGCGCCGCGGCCGTCGTCCTCCGCGAGATCGACAAGATCGCCGATGGACTCAAGAGCGCCGGCGTCCGGGTCGAGGGCTGGTGCCCACCCCGGCTGGTCGGCGAGATCATCCGCACCGCCTACGACCCGGCCTCCCGGGCTCACGTCCAACGCCGCGGCGGCGCCCAGTCCGATCTCCGCGGCGGCGACGACGGACTGCCGTCCGGTGTCGACCCGGCGATCTGCGGGCCGATGCGGGCGGAGAACACCTGGTCCTTCTACCGCACCGACTCCGCCGTTCACCGCTGCTGGTGGATCCTGCAATGGCCGCGCCAGTACGTCGAGGCCGGGTTCCTCTCCCCACTGCTGTTGTCGTCGCAGTTCCGACGCACCGTCTCGCTCATTCTCGAGCCGCTGCCGCCCACGCGGGCGAACCGTCGAGTCAGCCTCAAGCAGTCCAGCGTGGTTTCGGAGTCGACGATGCGGCAGCGGTTCCGTCGTCGCACCACCCGCCGGCACGAGGTCGAGGCCAGTGATGTCGACCGGCGCGAGTCGGAGATGGTCGCCGGCCATGGGCTGTACCGGATGCTGGGCTTCCTCTCCGTCTCCGCGAACGATCTCACCGAACTCGAGACCGCGTCCGGGGAGATCGAATCCCTGGCGCAACGCTCCCAGCTCGAGATCACCCGGCTGTCCGGCGAGCACGACCAGGCGTTCGGCGCCGCCGCCCTGCCGCTGGGACGTGGGCTGCGATGAGGCGAGCGAATCGCGACGAACCGCGACCGGTCACCACGCCTCGGACGCCGTGGCGTACGCCGCCCCGCGCCCACGACGGCGACGGTCTCGGCGAGATCGTCTCCTCCCTTGACCTCGCACCTGTCGGCCGGGGCCCAGCCGGCCCCAAGGCGGGCCGTGTCTTCCACCGTCTGCGGCTACGCGCACAAGAGGAGACGACCGCGCAGATCGCCGGCACGTACCCGTTCGTTGCCGAGCGCGGGTTCACCGCCGACGGCGCCTACGTGGGCCGGGACCGGTTCACCCGTGGCGCGTTCCGGTTCGACCCGTTCGAGCTGTACCGGGCCGGCCAGCTGCCGAACCCGAACGTCGGGATCTTCGGCACCATCGGCTCCGGCAAGTCATCGTTGATCAAGACCCTCGCTCTCCGGCTCCTGGCCTTCGGAGTCAGGTTCATCAACCCGGCCGACACCAAGGGCGAGATGACCGCCATGGCCAAGGCGGTCGGTGCCACCGTGGTGCAGCTCGGACCTGGGATGGGTCGCTCCCTGAATCCGCTGTACGCGCCACCCAGACCAGCCAGCATGGCCGAACGCACCTACGTCGAGCTGATGGAGCAGCAGCGTCTCCTGCTGCTCACCGCGCTCGGGGCCACCGCGTCGGGGCGACCGTTGACGGCGCGTGAAGAGACCGGCATCGAGCAGGCGTTGGCGCAGCTCACCAGACAGGCCGACCACGTCGCCGCCGATCGGATGCGGCAACCCAACCTCGCCGAGTTCTGCGACCTGATGCTCAACCCGACCAAGGAGATGGCCGCAGCCATTCCCGTGCCGCTGTCGATCCTGGCCGATGACTGCCTCGACCTCGCGCTCCGGTTCCGGGCGATGATCAAGGGCACGTTGAAGGGCGTGTTCGACGGCGAGACCGTCGAGATCGACTGGGACAAGCCGGGTGTCGTCATCGACATCTCCCGGATCCGCGCCTCCGAGGCCGGGGTCGCCCTCACCATGACCTGCGGTCAGGCGCTCGTCGATCAGATCCTCACCTTCACCGACCGGCAGTGGCTGCGGGTCCTGGACGAGTGTTGGCGCCAGATCCGCTACCCGGCCATCGTGCGCCGCATCTCCGAGGGCCAGAAGCTCGCCCGCGGCGACGACACCACATCTGGATCTGCCACGTTGATCGCGCTGCACCGGATCTCCGACCTGATGGGCGCCGCGCCCGAGGTCCGCGAACTCTCCCTCGGGCTGCTGGCTGACTGCTCGACCCGGATCATCTACAACCAGGCCGACGACCAGATCCCGATCACCCGGTCCACCCTCAACTTGACCGACGTCGAAGCCGCGCTGCTGCCCCAGCTGCCCCAGGCCACCGCCTTGTGGAAGGTCGGACAGCGCTCCTTCCTCGTCGACCACACCGTCCTCCGGGACGGGCTCGAATGGGACCTCATCCAGACCGACTCCCGCATGGGCACCCGCAAGTACGACAGCCTCACCGATCCACGGCGCGCCATGGCCGACGAGGTCGGCACGGCGATGGACTCCCCTGCCGATGCCGCCGCAGACGTCGAGGGGGCCGCGTAGCCATGTGGCGCTGGTACACCGCGCAAGATCGCCGGCAAGCGGCCGGAACCGGCGCGATCATGGTCCTCCTCGGGATCGCAGCCGTGGCCATGACCCCAGTGATCGCCGGCCTGATCCTGCTCACACTGACCGGCGTCGGCCCGGCCGCTGGTCTGGCCGCCTGGCCCACCATCAGCGTCGATCTCTGGCACCACCCCGCCGACCCAGCGATCGCGTTCGGGGCTGATCACCTCTCGCCGTGGGGATTCTGGACCGTGGCTGCCATGTTGGCGATCGGAACGGGCGTCGCGTACGGGTACTTCGTCAAACACGCCTACCGGCTCGTCGCCCCGACCGGCACCGGGTTTGCCACCCGCGCCGACGTCAGCCAGGAACTCTCACTCACGACCTGCCGCAAGAGAGCCGAGGTCACCCGGCCAGACCTCACCCGCGGCCAGCGACGACACGCCCCTGCTGCGCAGATCGGGATCCCGCTCCACCAGGCACCGGTCACCCGCACTGACCTGTGGCTGCCACTGGAGAACGCCACCGGCGTGATCGCACCGCAGCAGTCGGGCAAGTCGCTGATGGACCTGATCCACAAGGTCCTCGCCGCACCCGGCGGACTGATCGTCACCTCGACCAAGCTCGACCTGTTCCTGCTCACCGCACACGCCCGAGACCGCGCCGGATCTCCGGTGCAAGTGCTCGACCTCACCGGCTCCGTCAGCTGGCCCGACCACGTCCGCTGGAACCCCATCCGCGGCTGCACCACCGTCAAGACCGCCAAACGCCGCGCCCAAGCACTGCTGCGTGCCACCGCCACCGAGTCCGGCGACACGACCGGCAACCATGCGTTCTTCGAACGCCGCGCGATCGACGTCATGACCGCCTACCTGCTCGCCGCAGCCATCTCCGGGGCCAGCGTCGCCGAGTTCGTCGACTGGTGCCAAAACGACACCGACACCGAAGCCGTCACGATCCTGCGCGCCCACCCCGAGTTCGCCGCCATCCGCCGGATACTGCAACAGGCCCAAGCCGTGGTCGAGGAAACCCGATCCGGCATCTGGGAGACACTGCGCGACGCCATCGCCTGCCTCACCGACCCCGACGTCCTCGCCACCACGATGCCGCACGACGAGCATGCCGGCCTCGATCCAGCCGAGTTCATCCGCGGCGGCGGCACCATCTACGTCATCGGCTCCGAACAAGACGCCGCAGCCCAAGCCTCACTCATCACCGCCTTCGTCCAGGAAGTCCTCGACAGCGCCCGTCGCCTCGCGATCGCCGGCAGCCACGACACCGGCCGTGAAAGGCTGACCCCGCCCTTCACCGCGGTAC
>JBDIAO010000203.1:0-3682 GCA_039812375.1 Phycicoccus sp.
GGATGCCGCGAGTCGGGCCTGGAGGCCCTTGCGCTGCTCCACGAGGGCGTTCTCGTAGTCCTCGAAGCGCCTCGTGCGAAAAAGGGTCTGCAGCAACGTGCCCCGGTCCTTGGAGTCGGCGACGAGGAACTCCTGGAAGCGGTTCTGGGCGAGCAGCATGACTTGGAGGAACTGGTCCTTGCTGAGCTGGACGATCTCGCCGATGTGCCGCCCGACTTCGCCGCCTCCGCTGGCGAGGCCCTGCCACTCCTCCTGGGCGGCCGACCACCGGTGCAGGGTGGCACTTGAGGCGACGCTTGTCATCCCCGTCCCGCGCAGCTTGGGTCGCTCGTATGCCGGGGTGCGCCGCACCCGGTAGCGGGTGCCTGCGACGGTGAAGATGACGGCCACCAACGGCTGCGCATCGACCTCGGCATGGTCGGAGCGGTAGCGGGCCTCGCTGGTGGCTTCGTAGCGGGGGACCGAGCCATACAGCCCGAAGCACACGGCATCGAGGATTGAGGTCTTGCCGGCCCCAGTGCGTCCGGCGATGAGGAAGATCCCGTCGTCGGCGAAGGCGTCGAAGTCGACCTCCTCGTGGCCCTTGAACGGGCCGAAGGCGGTCATCTCGACGTGGTTGACCCTCATTGGGCCGCTCCTCCGACACCGGTGACCTCCGATGAGCCGCTCACGCCTGTCCCTCCCGGGCCCTGTGTTCGGCGATGACCTGCGCCATGAGGTCACGCTCCGCCGGCGTCGGCCCCTCACCGCGCACCCGTTCGAGGAAGGACGCCGTGACCTCCTCGTCGGAGCGAGCATGCACCCGCTGGGCGTAGCAGCCGGGTCCGACGTCGTGGCCGAGCACGGGGCGGTGCTCGAGCTGGGCGCAATGCGGGAAGCGGGTCTGCAGCTTGCGCATGGCGTCGACCGGTCGGGCGGTGTCGGTGAGGACAGCCCGCACCCAGGAGTCCTCATGGGCGGTGTGCGCCGGGTCGTCGAGGAGTTCGGTGAGGGTTGCGGTCAGGGTGACCAGCGGCCTCGGGACCGGCAGGTCGACCCAGCCCACCTCGGCAAGTCCGTCGGCATCGAGGTCGACAAGCCAGGCCCCCCGTGGCCGGCTCCCCTCCCCGAAGGAGTAGTGCAGCGGGGCCCCGCAGTAGCGCACGTGACGAGCGAGCTCGCTGCGCGAGTGCAGGTGACCGAGGGCGGCATACGTAACGTCGTCGAAGACCATGAGCGGAACGGCGTCGACCCCGCCCTGGGTGAAGTCCCTGGGTGCGCTCACGGCATCCGCCTTCTCGGACTCGCTCGCCCCCACCCCGCTCGAGACGAAGGTGTGCGCGAGGACGAGGGTCCGCACGCCGGGGACGGATGCGGCCCGGATGCGATCCATGGCGAGGGTGAGCGACTCGGCCTGGTTGCGTACCGCGGCCTCGGGCCACAGGTGCCGGACGAGAGTGGGCTCGAGATAAGGGATGCCGAAGACGTGTACTGGGCCGTGCTCGTCCGTCAGGACGACGGGAACGTCGAGGGCCTCCGGGCGGGTGAGGACGTGGATGCCGGCCGACGCGGTGAACTCGGACTGGAACCCGAGTCGGGCCGCCGAGTCGTGGTTGCCGGAGATCATCACGACCACCGCCCCGGCCTCCCGGATGCCGGTCAACACCGACCCGAGAAGCTGATAGGCCTGCGCCGAGGGGGCGGCGGAGTCGAAGACGTCGCCGGCGACGAGGACGGCATCGACGTCATGGGCGCGCACGGCTTCGGTCAGCGCGCTCAGGACGGTTCTCAGCGCCTCGTATGTCGGGTGCCCCTGGAAGGTGCGCCCGACGTGCCAGTCGGAGGTGTGCAGGATCCGCATGCCGCCCGATGCTAGGGACCCGAACTGACATCCACCACCGGCGCCGGTCACCAGCCGTTGCTGTTGCGGGCGATGAGATCTGCGATGTAGTCAAGCCAGGCAGGGTCGTCGTTGAGGCAAGCCAGGACGCGGAAGCGGTCGGGAGCGCCACCGCCTCGGGCAAACAGCTTCCGTCCCTCGATGGCGAGCTCGTGCATGGTCTCCAGACAGTCGGTGGTGAAGCCCGGGGTGATGACGACCGGCTGTTCGACTCCTTCTCGGTGCAACTCGCGCAGCCGGGTGTGGAGATAAGGCGTGATCCACTTCGTGCGGCCGAACCGGGACTGATAGGCGATCTCGAAGGTGCCCTCAGCCCACCCCAGCTCCTCGGCGAGCAACCGGGTGCTCGCCTCGCACTGGCCCCGATAGGGGTCGCCCGCGTCGTCGAAATGCTGCGGCAGCCCGTGGTAGCTGACGATGATCCGGTCCGGTGCGGGGCCCTCGGCGAGCTGTCGGCGGACACTGCTCGCGAGCACCGCGACATACTCCGGATCGTCATGGAAGGGATGAATGAACCGCAAAGTGGGCGAGTGCTTCATGATGGGTAACCCACCTGGCCTCCCGCGTCCCAGTGCATGGAGCATCGCGGCGTCATAGACCGACGCGGTGGTGGCGTTGGAGTACTGCGGGAACAGCGGGAGCACCACGATCTTGGCGATGCCCGCCCGCCTGAGGGCCTCGAGTGCCTCGGACATGTTCGGGGTGCTGTAGGCCAGGGCGAGCTCGACCTGGTAGCGGTCCCGGAGGCGGTCCTGGATGCCCTCCTGTTGGGCTCGTGAGATCGCGAGTAGTGGTGAGCCCTGCTCGGTCCAGATCTGCGCGAACCGTTGCGCCACCACCGCCGGCCGGGTCCGGAGCACGATCCCGTGGAGGATGGGCAGCCATCGCCATCGTGGTAGGTCGATGATGCGCTGGTCGGAGAGGAACTCCCTGAGGTAGCGACGAACCTCCGTGCGGTCCAGGCTTTGTGGGGTGCCGGTCTGGCTGAGGATCACCCCGATCTCTGCTGTCATCGGTGAGGGTGACGCCGGGTCCGAGATCTCAGGCGGGGCCTTCGCCAGGATCCATCTGCTGGGCGAGGTATGCCGTTGCGCCGAGTCGATCGAGCGCGTCGAGCTGGGTTTCGAACCAGTCTGCGTGCTTCTCCTCGTCGCGGACCATCTCTTCGAACACGTTCGCGGTGCCATGGTCGCCGAGGTCGTGACACTCCGCGGCTGCGGCGTTGAACTGGGCGACCGCGGCATACTCGGTGTCCAGGGCGAGTTGCAGGACTTCCTCGGGCGTCTCGCCGGCGCGGATCGGGTTGAGCCGCTGGACGTTGGGGTGGCCACCGAAGAGCAGGATCCGCTGGATCAGGTCGTCGGCGTCGCGCATCTCGCCGATGGACAGGTCGTAGAAGACCTTGCCGAGGCGCGAGAAGCCCCAGTTGTCGAGCATGCGCGCATTGAGGAAATACGCGTTCGTCGCAGTGAGCTCGAGGGTCAGGGCGCTGTTGAGCAGTTCGACGATCCGGGGGCTAGCTGGCTGCACCTTCGACCTCCAGGAGTGTGCTGTACGTGAGTTCCTCATGCTTGCAGATCAACTGCTTGAGGGTGAAGACGCACATGCCGCAGTCCTGGCCGGCTTTGGTGGCCCGGCAAACCTGTCCCAGGGTGCGGGCCCCGGAGTCGACTGCACCGACGACCTGTTCGTCGCTGACCACCGCGCAATGACACACGATCACCTGACCATGGTAAGGCTAACCTCACTGACTGGCGACCCTATTCTTCTGGGCGGGACGGTGTTGACTTTCGGCCTGGTCCG
>JBDIAO010000204.1:0-3654 GCA_039812375.1 Phycicoccus sp.
CTCGCGCCGGCGGACCCGGCGCCGGCGGCGGCGGCTTTCCCTCCGCCTGCCCCGGCCGTGCTCCCCGCAGCCTGGGGTGTCGGGGTCTTCGGCGGGGGCAGGGCCTTCCCACCATTCCCATTGCCGCCGCCACTGTTGCCGCCCCCGTTGTTGCCGCTGTTGCCTCCGTCGAGGACCTTCTGCGGGCCGTCGCCGACCGGTTTCGTGGGTGTCGGGATGGGCCGGTTGAGGGCGTTCTTGGCGTCTTGCTCGGACCCGATCGCGTGGTACATGTCGAAGCCCACAAAGGACAGGAACTTGTAGGTCAGGTACGGGGCGAAGGCGGCCATCGCCATCAGCACGATCCCGGCGATCGGATCGCTGATCGAGGACAGGTCGCCATCGATCGGCGCCGAGACCTGGGTCACGGCGACGAGGAACATCACGACCAGGACCAGCTTCGAGCAGATCAAGGCGATGACGAACATGGCCCACTTGCCGATCCACCCCCGCGTGGCATCCCACGACGCGCCGGAGAACGCCAGGGGTGCAAGCACGATCGCCACCAGCAGCAGCGCCTTCCGCACGAGCAGGGAGAGCCACACGATGGCCGCCGCGCTGATGGCCAGGCCGGCGAGGAAGATCGTGATGATCGCCCCCACCCCGGGTGCGGCGATGTTGATGCCGACCAGTCCCGCGGCCAGCAGGGTGATCTTGTCGCCCATCGACTCGGTGGTCTCGCCAGCAGCCTGGATGATCCCGACGCACAGCTGATCCACGATCTCCAACAACAACGCGGTCAGGGTGATGACGACGAAGCTGCCGAGCACGGACTTCGCCAGACCGAGCGCGGCCCTGCTCAGGGCGGTGGGGTCGCGGCGGATCAGACCGGTGATGAGTTGGAGGCAGAAGAAGATCAGCATCACGAACACCGCGATGCCGAACAGGATGTTGTAGACCGCCACGTACTCGGGCCGGGTGACGTCCACCAGGGTGGTGGTGTCGAACACCGTCCAGACGGCCTCGAACAACCAGCAGGCGGCAGCGCCCATGGCCTGGGCGAGCCAGTCGAACGGCGCCGCCACCAGCGAGGCCGCTGCTTCGCCGGCGGTGTCGCACACGGTCGAGATGATGGGAACATCGCACACACCCACCGCAATCACTCCTCAGATCGAGTTGATGGAGGGGGTGGGGTCAGACCTGCTGGCCGACGTTCCAGAAGAAGTTGATCAGCGTCACTGACGCGCCGCAGATCACCGCGGCACCGCAAGAGACGAGGACGCCCACCTTGCCCCGGCCGGCCAGGTGCGGGTTGGAGGAGTTAGCGCCGAAGCCCCACACGATCGCCGAGATGATCAGGGCGAGCACGGACAGAATCAGGCCGACGGTCATGACCGCGCCGACGATGGTCCGCAGCTGGCCGATCCCGGGCAGACCGGAATCGTTGGGGTCGATATCGATGTCCATCGGCACCAGTGCGGGTGCGGCCAGGACGGTGGTGATGAGGTCGAACACGGTGGGTCTCCTGACGAACGGACCCGCCCCGGAGGGCGGGGAACGCGGATGGGTTCGTCGGTCAGGTGCACCCCCCGCCCCACAGTCCGAAGAACCCTCGCGCCGCGCGACTGCGAGGTTCGCCGGCCGGCAAGGGGTCAGAGTTGCTGGCCAAGGTCGATGAGCCAGTTCAGCCACGCCACCCCGCCGCCGGCCAGGGCCGCAGCACCGAGCGCGGTCCAGGCGCCGATGCGCGCCTTGGTGGCGGTGGCGTGGTGGCCGTTCGCGGTGGCGAGTGCCCAGATGAGGGCGCAGACGATCAGCATCAGTACCGCGGTGACGAGGGCGAACGTGAACAGCGCACCGACCACTTCTTTCAGGTCGCCGATCCCGCCCAGTCCGTCGAAGTCGGGGAACACATCCATGCCGCTCAGCCCCCCACCGGCAGGGGCGGATGTTCGAGATGACGCAATGGCCCCGGCCAGCGCTGGCCGGGGCTATCGGTAAAGAGGTTGAGCGTCATGCCCAGCAGGTGCGCCGGCCGGGTCGAGATCAGGTCACTTCGGAGAGGAGGCCTTGGATGCGGGCTTCGACGTCGTCGCGGATGGTGCGGACGGCGTTCACGCCCTGTCCTGGGCGTCGAGGGTCCAGGCCTCGTCGCGTTTGCCGGAAAGATCGGTCAGGTGTCGCCGCAGCCCATCGTGATCACGACATCTGATGCCTGGACGGGGTCGGTGGTGAGGAGCTTGGGTTGTTCGGCGGTGATGTCGATGCCGACTGCGGCCATCGTTTCGACTCCGACGGCGTTGAGCTGGTCGGCGGAAGCCGCGCCGTCGGAGCGGTCCAGAGGGAGACGTAGAGGAGGCCGAAGAGGATCGGCACCTCGATCATGGGGCCGACGACCCTGGCGAGGGCTCGGGCCGCTGGTGGCACCGAGGGTGCCGGTGGCGAGCTCGAAGTTGTGGGCGGCGGCGGCGAACGCGAGCGTCGGTGGAGCGGGCGTAGCATACGTGCAATAATCTGCGTATGGACGCAGATACGCAGATATGCGGATTAGATCCTGGCAGCCAGTACGTCGAGCTCGCCGTTGAGGTTTTCGGCCTCCTCGCCGACGCAACCCGGGTCCGGATCATCCTGGCCCTGCGCGCCAGCGACGAGCTGTCGGTGAACCACCTGGCCGACATCGTGGATAAGTCGCCAGCCGCGGTCTCCCAGCACTTGGCGAGGCTGCGGATGGCGCGGATCGTGTCGACCCGGCAGGAGGGCCAGCGGGTGTTCTACCGGCTGGAGAACGAGCATGCCTCGCAGCTCGTGACCGACGCGATCTTCCAGGCCGAGCACTCCGTAGCCGAAGGACAGGCCCCAGCGCACCACCATCAGCAACGAGAACGAGCATGACCCAACACGGCCACGCCCACCCGCACAGAGTCGAGCACGACGAGCCTGCACACTCTTGCGACCATGACGCGCACCCGCACGAACACGGCCATGCACGGACATGACCATGCTGACGGTCGCGGCCACTCGCATGACTGCGGTGACCACGGCCACTCACATCCGACCGGGGTCAAGGGCTTCCTCTATCGGATCTTCGTCCCGCACTCCCATGACGCCGCCGACTCGATCGACGACGCGATGCAGGCGCATTCCGAGGGCATCCGGGCGCTGAAGATCAGCCTCGTGCTGATGCTCGCCACGACCATCGTGCAGGCGGTGATCGTCGCGTTCTCCGGATCGGTCGCACTGCTCGCTGACACGATCCACAACCTCTCCGACGCGCTCACCGCGGTGCCCTTGTGGATCGCGTTCGTGCTGTCCCGCCGGGTCGCGACGCGGAAGTACACCTACGGATTCAACCGGGCCGAAGACCTCGCTGGCCTGTTCATCGTCCTCATGATCGCGCTGTCGTCGATCGTCGCTGCCTACGAGGCCATCGACCGCATGATCAACCCCAGGCCGATGGAGAATATTGGCTGGGTGATCGGCGCGGGCATCGTCGGGTTCCTCGGCAACGAGGCCGTCGCCGTGTACCGCATCCGCGTGGGTAGAAAGATCGGCTCCGCCGCGCTGGTCGCCGACGGTGTGCATGCCCGCACCGACGGTTTCACCTCGCTGGCCGTGGTCGTCGGCGGCATCGGCGTACTGCTCGGCTTCCCGCTCGCCGACCCGATCGTCGGCCTG
>JBDIAO010000205.1:0-3596 GCA_039812375.1 Phycicoccus sp.
GGCCACCATCGCGGCGATGTGCTCCGGGGAGGAGCCGCAACAGGCGCCGATGACGTCGATCCCCAGGTCGCGCAGTGTCCGGGCGTGGGTGGCCATCCCTGCCGGGTCGACCGTGTAGACGAAGTGACCGCCCCGCAACTGGGGCAGCCCGGCGTTGGACTGGGCCACCAGGAGCACCTCATCCGCGCGGTTGGCCACGAGTTGGACCGCGATCTGCTCCATCTCCTGCGGCCCGCGACCGCAGTTCGCGCCCACCGCGTCCGCTCCTGCGTCGACGAGCTCGCGGACACAAGCGGCCGGGTCGACCCCCATCATCGTGCGCAGGTTGGTGTCGAAACTCATCGTGGCCACGACCGGCAGGTCAGGGGCGACCTGCCGGGCCGCAGTGATCGCCGCACGAGCCTCGGCGAGGTCGCTCATCGTCTCAGCGAGGATGAGGTCAACGCCTCCGTCGACGAGTGCGCGGATCTGCTCGGCGAACATCTCCCTCGCCTCGTCCGGAGTCAGGGCGCCCAGCGGTTCGAACAGTTCCCCGCTCGGGCCCAGGTCGCCGGCGACAAGGATGCCGTGCCGGTCGGCGACTTGCCGGGCCAGGGTCGCAGCGGCCCGGTTGATCTCGTGCACGCGGTCATCCAGACCGGCCAGGGCGAGCCGGGCGCGGGTGCCGCCGAACGTGTTCGTCGTGAGGATCTGGGCGCCGGCGGCGGCATACTCCTCGTGGAGTCCGCCCACCGCGTCCGGGTTGTCCAGATTCCACCGCTCGGCGGGCTCGCCCGCAGGCAAGCCTCGCTCCTGCAGAAGCCAACCGTAGCCACCGTCGAAGAGTGCGGGCCGGCCAGCGAGGAGGGCAGTGAGGCGATTCCGGGTCACTGCACGAGCCTACGAAACCACCGGCGGCGCCACCCAATCCGTCTCAGTGCAGTGCCCGGGGCCTCGGCGCAGAGCCCCAGGGCTCCGTGTGGTTGCTCAGGGCTCAGTGTGGTTGCTCAGTGGCGAGCACCTTCTGCCGCCAGGCCTCGACGACATCCACTTGGTTGAAGGTGAAGACGTGCAGGCCCTCGATGGCCAGTGCGGAGTCTGCGGACAGGGCAGCGACACGGGCGACGAACCGGTCGGGGTGAAAGCCCGGTGAGGCAATCTTGGCGAAGATGCTGCGCTGCTTGCGCAGGAACTTCATGGACTGCCCGACCCCGATCATCGTCGCCATCTTGAGCAGCTTGGCCCGCTCGACCGGACCTGGCACCCCCACGAGGACCGGCAGGGTGACACCTCGCCGCCGGATCCGCTCGACCCAGGTGCCGAAGTGCTCGGCGTCGAAGGTCATGTTGCTGACGATGTGCGTCGCGTAGCGGCGCTTGTCCCACATCGACTGGATGGTCAGGTCGTCGTCGATGCTCGGGTGTGACTCGGGGTAGCCGGTGATCCCGACGTGGCTGAACGGCCTGCCCAGGGTGTCCAGATCCTCGAGGAGGTCCAGGGCCTGGTGGTAGGAGCCTGCTGGTGGAGTTGCGTCCCCGCCAGGCACGAAAACGTCGGTGATCCCTGCGCCCCGGAGCCGGTCGATGATTTCTGTGAGCTCCGAGCGGCCGCTGATCATCCGGGCGGCCAGGTGCGGCACGACGTGGTATCCCGCTCCGGCCAGGGCGGTGCTCAGCGCCAGCGTCGACTCGATGCCCTTGTTCTGGGCCGCAGTCACCGTCACTGCGACGTCCTTGGGGACGCTGGCGAGGACCTGTTCCTCGATCCGCTGGGTCGGCATGATTTCGTAGCGGGCCCCACCGATGAGGGAATGAATCCGTGACGACGGGTAGGTGTTGCTCATCATGCAACTCGATTCGTATAGCGCACCAAGAGAGTGGACCTAATCTAGGGTCCCGTGGATCATGGGGCAAGGGAGCCGCCTCATCGGACTCCGCGCCCGAGCGCTTGCCCTTGCCCCGGGCGCGAAGTCGTGGTCGGGTGAGTGCCATGGCTCACAGCGATGTCGGCGGTGTCACCTTCCCTCTGGTGGACGGGCGCCGCTCCACCTCCGCGATCGGGCGTGCTGTGGTCGCCGACGCGCTGCGTGCAGTGGACCCGGTGGGATCGGCCGCCGCCGCACGAGAGACGAACTGGCGGCACGGCTACCTCACCCACTTCCGCAGACTCGTCGAGGCCGGACTGCCCAGCGCCCACAGTGCCGTGCAGATCGCCAGGGACGGGCTCGGCGCGGTCCACGACCGGCTGTGCTGGGAGAGCCCCGACGGGGTGTCCAGCCCGCTGCGCGAGGCGGCATACGAGGCGGCATACGAGGCCCAAACCGGACCCCCTCTGCTCACCGAGGAACTCGTCGGAGGCGGCCGGCCCGACCGGGTGCTGGCCGTCCCCCTGCGCGGACGTCACCTCGTCGGGGACGACCTACGCTGCCAGCTCGACACGTGGGTCGACGCCGGTGCCGTCGAGCCCACCGTGCGTGAGGCGATCGACGAGCTCATGGACACCCCGGACGGGCTCGACCTCAGCGGCTGGACCGTTGTCGCTCTTGGTGCTGCCGCCGAGATGGGCCCGGTCCGTTCGTTGCTGCGGTGGGGCGCGACTGTGGCCGCGGTGGACCTGCCACGACCTGATCTGTGGGACACGCTCATCGCGGACACCCGGGGACTGGCCGGCCGGCTTCTCCTGCCGGTGAAGCCCGGTGACGGTCCGGTGAGCAGCCGCGCCGGGATCGACCTCGTGCACGACCTCGGCGCCGCGGTGGAGTGGGTGTCGTCGTTGCCTGGGCGGCTCGTCATCGGCAACTACGTCTATGCCGACGCAGCTCTGGGGGTCCGGGTCAGCGCCGCGGTGGACGCGCTGGGGGAGGCGGTGCGGGCCCGACGGGCCAGGCGCCCCGGTGAGGTTGCCGGCTCCGAGGGCGAGGTGGCTCTGGCGTTCCTGGCCACTCCGACCGACATCTTCGCGGTGCCCGGAGACGCTGTGGCAGCCTCGGTTGATTCCTATGCCCGACGGCGAACCTCGAAGTTGCTGCGGGTCCCGCTGCGCACGCTCTCCGGCGGGCGCCTGCTCCGACGCAACTACCTCCCCGGTGAGGATCCGGGAATCAACGACTCCGTGGTGCTCCAGCAGGGACCGAACTACCTGCTCGCCAAGCGGATCCAGCGCTGGCGGGCCACCGTCGCACGGGATCAGGGGGCCGTGGTGTCCTTGCGGGTGGCACCTCCGACGCGCACCTACTCGGTGGTGAAGAATCGTGCACTGGCCGCCGCCTACGCCGGCGCGCATCGGTTCGGCATGGAGGTGTTCGAGCCGGGCACGAGCAACACTCTTATGGCGGCACTGCTCGCCCACGACCTGCGCACTGGAGCCCCCAGCCGTGGCCACCCGTGGAAGGACGAGGCGTATGCCGCGGTCCACGGCGGACTGTGGCGGGCGGCATACGACCCGCGCAGTGCCCTGGGCCTGGCCGCCCTGCTTGGCATGGCCACGAACCGCTGAGACCCTCCGGTCTCCGCTCGAACCTACCGACTTCAGTCCCATCAGCCCCGCGAACATCACGAGTCTCGCGATTTCGGGATCATCCCGAAAACGTGGCGAGCGCTGGGAAGGTTTCCGGGGTT
>JBDIAO010000206.1:0-3592 GCA_039812375.1 Phycicoccus sp.
GCACGTGGCCCGCATCCTCACCAAGCTCGGCCTGCGAGACCGCGTCCAGGCCGTCGTCCTCGCCTACGAGTCCGGCTTCCTCCAGCCGGGCCGGGCCCACGACTGAGGCGAGGAGCGGCCTCGGGACGGGCGGCCCTGGCGGAGGCTACCCTCGGCGGAGGGTGCCACCCGCCTGACGGTGCCCTCGGCGCAGGGTGCCCTCGGCGAACCTCCTCACGGCTTTCTGGGGAAGGTAGCCAGAGTCCTGGCTCTGGCTATCTTCCCCACAACGTCCGCACTGGTCTCCCCGCCCGAACCCGACGACCCCAGCCCCGCGAGGCCCTTCCCGACCCAGCCATCTATGCACCGCGACAGGCCGGGGCGGTGCGCGGGCGCCTCGACAGACCAGCCTCGTGCACCGGACGGCTCCTCACGACCTTCTGGGGAAGATAGCCAGAGTCCTGGCTCTGGCTATCTTCCCCACAACGTCCGCAACGCCCCGACCCCGACGACCGGAACTCCCGCGACCAGCACCCCACCGGCCGCGTGCACGCGCCGCGACATGCCGGGGGCCGTGCGCGGGCGCCTCGACAGGCCAGCCCCGTGCACCGGGTCGGCTCCTCAGGAGCTTCTGGGGAAGCCAGCCAGAGTCCTGGCTCTAGCCATCTTCCCCACAACGCCCGCATGTCCCCACCGCCCGAAGACGACTCGGGAGGGTAGACCCTCCCCGCGGACTTCTCACCAGATGGGCGCCCAAGGTTGCCCCGACCCGCCGACCCTGCCTACATTTCCCGCAACTCAGCGAACACGGGCGCTTCAGCACCGCCTGTGGATAACTTTCGGGACGCTGAACCGAACATCGCTAAGGTCACGCACGAATACCTGCCCGTGACCAACGAGAGGAGCCCAGATGAGACGTCACGCACCAGCAGTGGCGGCGGTGACGCTCGCCGTTCTCCTCGCCGGATGCAACGGCTCGGATCCAGATCCCTCCACCAGCACCACGACCGCGACCTCGACCCCCTCGGCCACAACGACTACATCGAACGGACCCACTACCTCTGAAGCACCTTCGAATCTGCCATCCGATCTACCCTCCTTGGCCCGCCAACATTCACGCGAAGGCGCCATTCAGATGGCTAAGTACTTCATGAGCGCCGTTGATAGGGCTTTTGTAACGAATGACACAAAGGTGTTGTCCATGTTGTCAACGACAGGCTGTTTCGCCTGCCAAGGCAGCATTTCGAGTATTGAAACGAATCGTAAGAATGGTGTTCATCAGGACTCTCTGGCTCTATCTATTGATGGGGTCTTGCCATCGGCGACGAAAACCGAGGCTACCAATCAGTCCGTCGACTTGTTGATCCGCGACCGAGGTGCTTCGTTCTTGGACAAGATGGGAAAGGTCGTTCATCAGAACAAGCCCCAGAAGTACACGGCGCGCGTGAAGCTCGTTTGGGGTAGCGGAAACTGGAACGTTACGGACTTGGGCCAGGTAAGGCTATGACGCGGATTTGGGCAATCTTCGCGGCAGTGGGCGTCACGGCGACTGCGCTGATGTGCAGCATTACACCTCAGAGTGCTTCGGCCGCGGGCAGTTGCGGCGCGACAAATACTTACGGAACGTCCGCGTGGATAACTAGCGCTGGGGCGAGTTCTTCAGTAACCACCGGAAGTTCCAGTTGTACAGCTCCCGCGACCGCCCAGCCTGCTTCCGCAACTGAGGCCGGGACTTACGAATACAGGACTGAGATTGCGTGTGACCGTGCCATGACGGGCGGGAACGGACGGAATGATGGGACGACTGGCTGCTATGCAACGTTGATTGCCTGCGCTTACCAGGACCCACCGTCCACCACTCCGCTGATGAACGTCTATCGCCGGTTGAGGAACCCTGGACCAGGGGATCCGACGGGTTGGCAGTTCGTGGGCACGACGTGCAATCCGGAGTCGCTGCCTGGTGCGCCCATCTCACCTCCGGCGCCGACGTTCGCCCAGATTCAGAACGCCTTCCGCAACCTGCCGTTCGCCAAGCCGGCCGTACACATCCAGCCGGAGGGGAACAAGACCCTTGTCAATCTGCCCACCTTCTATGAGGCTCGGTGGCCGGCGGCAGGGCTCTCAGCCGGTGAGGACAGCGACCCCATCACTCTCCTGGGGTGGACCATCGAATTCCGCATCGAGGCGTACTCCTACACCTATCGCTATGGCGATGGCACGAGCTCACCGGCAACGAAAGACCTCGGCGGCACCTACCCTGATGGCTCAATCCGCCACACCTACACGAGGGCGGGCACTGTGCCCGTCAAGGTCGATGCTCGGCTCACGGGCCAGGTCCGCATCAACGGTCAGACGTGGGAACCCGTCAACACAGTCGTCGACCTCGCTGGCGAGCCGATCACGCAGTTGCGTGTTGCCACGGCCACGAATCGTCTGGTGACTCAATGAGTTGAGCCTCAGGCGGTGAGCCCGAGGTCGTCGGGGCGCGGGGTCCGCGGGTCGAGCCCGTGCCGGGCCGGGTGAGCGGACGGCTCCGAGGTGTCCGCGGCGAGGTCTACCGGGCCGGGTCGGCTCGGGTCGGCCTCCGGAGCCCAGGCGGGCGTGGAGTCGTCGTGGGGGTCGGGGACGGGGCGGGACCCCCAACCCAGAACCGGTGGCGCCATCGAGGAGTAGGCGTGCCCGGTCGGGGTGGTGACCCGGATCGTGTGCGGCCCGGCCGGCTCCGGCGGGTCGGTCACCTCCGGTGCGGGCAGGTCGGCGACCCCCGGCGCGGGCAGGTCGGCGACCCCCGGCACGGGCAGGTCCGGGGCCTCCGGTGCGGGCGGAGCCGGGGCCTCCGGCACGGGCAGGTCGGCGACCTCCGGTGCGGGCGGAGCCGGGGCCTCCGGCACGGGCAGGTCGGTGACCCCCGGCGCGGTCGGGGCTGGTGCCGCGGTGGCCTGCCAGGGTCCGGGGGATGTGACCCGAGCGTCCCATCCGGGCTGTTCCTTGGTCAGGTTGCAGCGGCGGCACAGGCCCGCCCCGTTCGCGACGCTGGTCGGACCGCCGGCAGCGTGGGCGACGACATGGTCGGCATCCCGGATCGGCGCATCGCACCACGGGGTGCGGCACACGTCGTCCCGCAACACCAGCAGCCGCCGCAGCTGCCCGGTGAACACCCGCCGGCGAGAGTCCATGGCCACCAGGTCCCGCCCCTCGGGTGCGGTGTACAGCCGTCGCACCCAGACGCGTGCCGCCTCCACGCCGGACTCGTCCTGGTCACCTGTGCAGCCGCATCGACAAGCCGGCAGCCCCTCCCCACGGATGACCGCCCGCGCGACCGCCGCCGGCAGGCTGCCGTGCCCCGGGATGCGAGCCGGCTCCTCGACCCGCCTCGGGGACCGTGGACCGGCTCGACCAGCCGGTCCCGTCGGACACTCCGCACGCTCGTCGCGGTCTCGCATGCCTGACACCCTCGAGCCGCGTCGGGCTGACACCGTCGGACCATGTCTCGGAGTCTGGGTTGACGCTGGGGTCCCAGGATCCTCGGCGTCGCCGGCGGCGTCCTCCTGGTCGGTCGAGCAGCCCCGCGGGGGCGATGCGCTCGAATCGGCCGGCGAAGGGGCGTCCGACG
>JBDIAO010000207.1:0-3571 GCA_039812375.1 Phycicoccus sp.
GGTGGTCAGGTGCACCAGGCGCAGCGCGTCGGGCCCATCGGTATGCGGTCGCGTGCCTCGCCGCTTGGTGTGCTGTGCCCGTCCCCACATGATGGCCGATCCTCTCAGGCCGCTGCTGCGAGGGCAAAGCACGCACGGTCGGGGGCGGCGGGATCGTCGGATAGACTCTTGGGTGCTCGGCAGATGTCGAGCCAGTGGTGAGGTGTGCCCCAGTCGGGTGAGCGCATATCCCCGGGGACACACTGAGGAGTGCTGGATGACTCTGCGCGAAGTTCTGCGTGTGCTCGCACGGCGATGGCTTGTGGTCGTCGTCTGTGCATTGGTGGCGGGTGTCGCGACATGGTTCCTCACCCCGGCGACCCCGCCCAGGGCCGAGGCCGGATCCTCCTACACCGCCACGGCGACGATGCTCCTGGGCGGGGGAGCGGCGGGAGGCCAGTCGGGTGACATGGGCCGGGTCCCGCTCCTCATCACCACCGGTGAGGTGCCCAAGCAGGCCGCCGCAGCCCTTGGCTACGACGGTGACCCGGCCGTGCTGGCCAGCAAGATCGTCGTCACCCCGGACTTCCAAGCCGGTGCGGTGACCATCGCCTCGACCAACTCCAAGGGTGAGGAGGCCGCCGCTGTAGCCAACGCCTTCGCCACGGCCTCGGTCGATTACTTCACGAAGGGCTCGCCGCAGATGGCTCCCTTCACCGTGTCGATCATCCAGGAAGCAACCCCGATCGCCAACCAGGCGAAGGCATCCTTCGTCCTGCCGCCCGGTCGGCTCCCACGCACCCTGATGGTCACCCTGCTCGGCCTCCTGCTGGGCATCGCCCTGGCCTTCGCCATCGACCGGATCGACCTGAGACTGCGCTCTCGGCAGGAGATCCAGGAGGCGACCGGACTGCCGATTATCGCGGAGGTGCCCAAGGCAGCCAAACACGGGAAGGGCTCCGGGGTGCTCCCGGCCCTGACCGACCCACTGAGCTACTCGGCGGACGCCTACCGGGCCGCTCGGGTCGCGCTGGTCCAGTCGGTGGGCTCCGCCCAGGGCACCGACGCGCATCCACGTCCCCTGAGCCTGGCAGGCCGGTCCGGTGACGGCGAGGGCGTGGTATTCCTGATCACCTCCGCCCACCAGGGCGAGGGCAAGACGACTGCCACCGCCAATATCGCTGCCAGCATGGCCGAGGCTGGACAGGAGGTCCTCGTCCTCGACGGTGACCTGCGCTCGCCGAACGTGCACGTGCTCCTCGACGTCCAGCAGGGCGCCGGCATCTCCGACTATCTCGCCGACCCGACCGCGCTCAATCTGGAGTCGCTCAGTCGCCCGACGACCATTCCCGGTGTGCGGCTCATCACGGCGGGAACGGTGCTGGAACACCCGGCCGCGATGACGAGCAGGATGGCCGGGCTCATCGACGAGGCCCGGGAGATGGCCGACGTTGTGCTCATCGACACCGCACCCATGCTCGCGGCCAGCGACGTCTATGACCTGGTGCCGCAGGCTGACGCCGTGGCCATCGTCGTGCGCAGCGGACGGCTCGAGGAGAGCGAAGGGCGCCGCGTCGACGAGCTGCTGCGCCGCTTCCGGGTCGTCGTGGCCGGAGTCATCCTGATCGGTGCCAAGAAGTCGTCGGCCAAGAGCTACGGGTACGGGTACGGCTACGGGTATGGCGCCAAGGAGGGCAGCCGGCGTCGGTCCGGCAGCGGGCGACGGGGCCGCTCGGGCGGCGCCGATCGCCAGGACGCGGCACCCACCGATGCGGGGCTCCCCTCCAGCCGCAACGGCGAGGGACCTGATGGCGACTACTACGAGGTGGCGCCGCCGACCCGGCGATCCAGGCAGCGGTGAACTGGGCCAACCCACGCATCGCCGCGGGCGCCGTAGCAGCCACGGCCGGCGGTATCGCGGTGGCCCTCGTGTTCGGTTGGGCAGCCGGTCGGCAGTCCTACAACGTGTGGGGCACCGTGCTCATCCTCCCGCTCCTGCTCGCCGCGAACGCACTCCTCGGATCGCTGATCGTCAGCCGCCCCGGCAACGAGTGGCTTGGCCGGATCCTCGGCTGGGCCATCACCTTGAAGTTCGCCGCCACCTTGGCGCGATACTTCATCGCCTATGTCGTCTACGACGGCACCGCGGATGCTGAGGGCTACAACGTCTTCGCCGCCACCCATTACCTGCAAATGCGCGCGGGCGAATTCGAGATGCCGGAGGGCAAAGAGGGCACCGCGGTCATGCAGGCGCTCACCACAGCGATCTACACCGTCATCGGGCCTTCACCGATGGCCGCCTTCTTCGTCTTCGCATCGTTCGCGCTGTGGGGGCAGTTCCTCCTCTTCCTCGCTTTCCGGACCGCCTTCCCGACCGGGAACCACAAGCGCTACGCCATACTCGTCATGCTCATGCCCTCGCTGCTCTTTTGGCCCGCGAGCATCGGCAAGGAGTCCTGGCTCATGCTCGGCCTCGGTGTGACCGCATACGGCGCTGCACGTGCCCTGACCCTGCATCGATGGGACGGTTTGCTCCTCGCGGCATTCGGGCTGCTCCTGATGGGCATCGTCCGTCCGCACATCGCCGTGCTGCTCGCCGCGGCTCTGCTGGTCGCCCAGCTCGTGCGCCCCACGCACCGGACCTTCACCAGCGTCGCCGGCAAGCTGGCGAGCATCGTCGTGGCGGTCGCGGCAGCCTGGGTGCTCGTCAACGCCTCGGCGAGCTTCCTCGGCATTGACGACCTGTCCTGGCAAGGGGTCTCCGAGCAGGTGCTCTGGCGCTCGGAGAACACCGGGCAGGGCGGCTCGCAGTTCACCCCGATCTCGCTGGCATCCCCGCTCGGGATCCCGGCGGCCTTCGTCACCTTGCTGTTCCGGCCCTTCCCGTGGGAGGCGACGAACCCTCAGCTTCTCCTGCAGAGCCTGGAGGCGCTCGTCATCCTCGTGCTCACAGTCAAGGCCTGGCCGCAGATCCGGCGGATCCCGAAGATGCTGCGCGGCAACCCCTATCTGACGTTCACGCTCGTCTATGTGATCGGGTTCATCCTCGCGTTCGCCGAGTTCGCGAACTGGGGCATCCTCGCCCGGCAGCGGGTCCTCATGCTGCCGCTCTTCTTCGTCCTCCTCGCGCTGCCTGTAGGCCGAACGACGAGCCACGATGCCACCGTCGCCGACAGGCGCGCGGCGAACCAGGTCGCGCTACGACGATGACCGGTCTGGCGGCATTCCGGTCCCGATTCTCATGGCTGGATCGCTGGACTCTGGCGGTGCTCGTCCTCTGGGTGGCCTGGGCCGCGGTGGCCGCCGCCCGCGCCGGGGTGTGGCTGGTGCCGACCTCCCCGTATGTCGTCGCCCCGCTCATGGTGGTCCTCGGCGTCCTCGCGGGTGAGCGGGCTGCCCGCCGGGTGCCGGCCCGGGTGCTGGCCGGGGTGGTGCTTGTGCTGGCACTGCTGTTCCTGGTCGGTGTCCTGACCACGGCAGCCCCGGGCAAGCGCCCCCTCGGCTACGCCAACGCCAACGCGGCGTTCGCGCTCCAGCTCGTCGCGCTCGCCGGTCTGGCCCTGGTCGGACTGGGCCGGGTCGGACCGGGCCG
>JBDIAO010000208.1:0-3505 GCA_039812375.1 Phycicoccus sp.
GCGGTGAGCATGTCCTGGTTCGAGGCGCCCGCATAGGCTCCGAACTGCCGGCCGAAGGGGATGCGGTTTCCGCCGAGGATCGCGGCAGGGCGCACAGAGGGGGTCACGACGGCTCCTTGGGCTCAGGCGGGTCGCGGCGGCACCCCGGTAGTCCACCACGCATGGCGCACACCACGTGCCGACAGCGACCGTAGCAGGTGCTCGAATCCCGGTGCCTGGTTCCTCCTCGGCAGCGGGGTCAGCCCGGGCACTCGTCCCTCGTCGGGTGTTCGCTCTCGGTTGCGAGCCTGCGCCCAGCATGGGTGGCCGCGATGACCTGGGTGAGAAGCGCGTCCCGGCGCGCCGCCAGCGTCCGGACGTCCGCCTGCGCGCTGAGCGACAGACCCTCGACGAGCCGGGCCGCGGTGGTCTCGTCGAGGCGCGGGTCACCCAGGTCCTCCCACCAGCGGTTGAAGCTGGCGGCATACCGGTCACAGAAGGTAGCCAGCCCAGCGTCGTCGGCGCCGAGGTGGAACAGCAAGGTGGGGCCCATGACAGCCCAGCGCAGACCCGGACCGGACGAGATGGCCGTGTCGACGTCCGCCACGCTGGCCACACCCTCGTTGACCAGGTGGATGGCCTCGCGCCACAGTGCAGCTTGGAGTCGGTTGGCGACGTGTCCGGGCACTTCGCGGCGTACCTCGATGGTCACCTTGCCCACCGACTCATAGAACGCCCGGGCGGCTGCCAGGACGCCCGGCGCGGTCCGGGCATTGCCCATGACCTCGACGAGCGGGATGAGATGCGGCGGGTTGAACGGGTGGCCGAGGACGAACCGCGCAGGGTCCTGCCAGCCGCCCTGGAGCTCACTGAGCGTGAGGCCGGAGGCGGAAGATGCGACGATCGCCTCCTCGGCGAGGACAGATTCGATGGCCCGATACAGCTCGTGCTTGAGGTCTAAACGCTCCGGGATGCTCTCCTGGACGAAGGCTGCACCCTCAACGGCAGCCCGAGCGTCGTCACAGACGACGACCTCGCCTGGGGGCCGGGCGGCATCGGCGAGCCCGAGGGTCTGCAGCACCGGCCACGACTCCTCGACCGCCGCCTGCACTCGCGCCTCGGTGCCCGGATCGGGGTCGAAGACCGACACCGACCGGCCAGCGGCGAGGAACAGGGCAACCCAGCTGCGGCCGATGAGCCCGCCGCCGAGGGCGGCGACGTGACCGCTGACTGCGGGCAAATGCGCGGACATCGTCGGGCTGTGTATGCCGTCTGCTCGCGTGGTGTCGGGGATCGGTTTCGCCATGGGTAGTCCTCAGCTGCCGGCGCCGAGGTTGGCGACCGTGCGGGTCGGGCTGTCGACACCCGCCGCGCTCGAGTACGCGTCAATGAGCAGGCCGTGGAAGTGGTGCACGCCGTGTTCGGACAAGCCGGAGCCCTCGGGGTCGTGGACGAACCGGCCCTGGGTGAACGCCGGGGTCCGCATGCCCCGCTGGACACTCTCGATGATCCGGAAGTCCTGCGGCTGGAGGGTCTGATCGATGTAGCGGGCCGCCTCCACTTCGGCCTCGGTCAGCTCGGCGGTCTCGAAATAGAAGTCCCAGGTCTCTTTGGTGCGCTCCGGACCGTCGGGCAGGATCTGCAGGACCATGAAGTTGCCCCGGCCCGGGTAGCGCAGCAGGCAGGTGTTGGGCCACAGCCACCACACCGCGTGCTGCTTGACCGTGGCCCCGGTGACGTCGTATGCCGAGTTGGGGTGGGTACCCGCGTCGGCGAAGTGGCTCGACCAGATCCCGTGGGTGACGACCTCGTAGGTGTCCATGTCGATGAGGTCGACGAGTTCTTTGTGGGCGATGTGGCAGTGGTAGCACTCCAGGAAGTTGTCGACGGCGTTTTTCCAGTTGGTCTTGATCTCGTAGGTGAACCGCTTGGCGTGGGTGAGGTTGGCGACGTCGGGTGCCCAGCGGGCGATATCGGCCGCCAGGTCCGGTGCCTGCTGTGCCAGTGAGGTGGCGGTGGGATCGAGGTTGACGTAGATGAACCCGCCGAACTCCTCGACCTGGATCTGGTCCAGGCAGATCTCGGTCTTGTCGAAGGTGTCCATGCGCTGCGTCCGCCGGGCTGCCCGGAGATCACCATTGAGGTCGTAGGTCCATGCGTGATACGGGCAGACGATGGTACGGGTGGTCCCCGAGCCGGAGAGCAACTCGTGGGCGCGGTGCTTGCAGACGTTGTAGAACGCCCGCAGCACCCCCAGGCGGTCCCGGACGATGGCGATGGGCATCCCCGCGACCGTGGCGGCCAGGTAGCTTCCCGGAGCACGGATCTGCTCCACGTGGCAGACCCACTGCCAGGTCCGGGAGAACACGCTCGTCATCTCGGTGTCGAGCCATCTCTGCTCCACATAGGCCTCGGCCTGCAACGAGAACGAGCGGCTGGGATCGGGGTGAAAGCCCGTGGCGATGCGGCGGGCGTCATCGGCAGTCACTGGAGTCGTCATGTGCCGAGAGTAGCCCGAACTGTACGAACGTTCAATAGCGATGATCAACTCAGTGTTTGAACGACCGTACAATGAGCGCATAGCGACTCAGTTCCACCTGCCCGGCGGGCTTGTCCGCAACTACTCCTTGGCCGACTGGGCGCACGACGGATCGAGTGTGAGTGTGGCGGTCAAGCTCGAACCGGCCGGGCGTGGTGGGTCTGCGGCCATGCATGCCCTGACGGTGGGCACGAGGCTGGACATCGCATCTCCACGCAACAACTTCCCCATCCGCCCCGGTGAGGACGGAGGACCGGGCCGGAGGGTCCTCGTCGCCGGGGGGATCGGCATCACGCCCCTGTATGCCATGGCGCGCCACCTGCAGTCGAGCGGGCAACCCTTCGATCTGCACTACCTGGTCAGGTCGCGGCCCATGGCGGCGTTCGATCATGCCCTGCGAGACCTGGCCCTCAACGGCTCACCTGCACTGCGACGACACCGACGGTTTCGCCGACTTCACCGGCCTGCTCGCGGCATACCCGGAGCAGGCTCACGTCTATGTCTGTGGCCCTGAGGCCATGCTGCACGCTGTGCTCGAGGCCAGTGAGGTCGGCGGTCACGGCACCGTCTTCTTCGAGCGGTTTGCCGCGATCAAGCAGGCGCCACACAGGCCGGACCGCGCGTTCCAGGTCACGGTGGCCTCCACTGGAGCGCAGTACGAGGTCCCCGCCGGGGTGACGATCCTCAAGGTGCTCCGCACCGCCGGGCTCGACGTCGACTACGGGTGCACCGAGGGTGCGTGCGGGTCGTGCATCACCGACGTCCTCGAGGGCGAGATCGACCATCGGGATTCGATCCTCACTGACGATGAGCGTGACGCCCGGGACTGCATGTGCATCTGCGTGTCCCGAGCCACCGGGCTGCGGCTGGTCCTCGACTTGTGATGACCCGGCGCAGGTCCGCGGGAGTGGGGGCCACCCAGAGTGCGGTGGGCTTCCCATCAGCCAACTTGGGTGGGCGCAATGGAGCGTTGCGGGAACAGGCGAC
>JBDIAO010000209.1:0-3480 GCA_039812375.1 Phycicoccus sp.
CCGACGACGTCTGGTTCTACGACGTGCGCGCTGACGGGTTCTCTCTCGACGACAAGCGCAACCCGGTCGAGGCCAACGACCTCCCCGACGTCTTGGACCGGTGGTTGAGCCTGTCGACACCAGACTCGCCGGAGCGTGGTCGCGCCCGCACCGAGCAGTCCTTCCTCGTGCCCAAGGCCGACCTCGTCGCCCAGGGCTACGACCTGTCCTTGAACCGCTACAAGGAGATCGAGTACGACGAGGTCGAGCACCGCGCCCCGTTGGACATCATCGCCGACATCGAGACGCTGGAGGACGAGATCGTCAAGGGGCTGGCGGAGCTGAAGGCGATGCTGTCGTGAAGACCGCGAAGCTAGGGGAGGTTGCCGAGTGCCTTGACCGTCTTCGTGTTCCTGTAACAGAGGCAGACCGCATCCTTGGGGACGTTCCCTATTACGGAGCTAACGGCCAGCAGGGATGGATCAACCAAGCAATATTCAACGAGCCCCTTGTGATCGTTGCTGAAGACGGCGGACACTTTTCAAATCCATCGCGTGGGGTGGCCTACCGGATCGACGGCCCAGCATGGGTGAACAACCACGGCCATGTTCTTAGAGCGGCGGCTCAAGTCGATACCAACTTTCTCTTCCGACTCCTGCAGAACTACGACTTTCAGCCGTATATCTCTGGCTCTACCCGCTCGAAACTAACGCAGAAGCAGCTTCTCAGTGCTGAGGTCCCCCTCCCGCCCCTCCCCGAGCAGCGCCGCATCGCCGCGATCCTCGACCACGCAGACGCCCTCCGCGCCAAGCGCCGCCAAGTCCTCACCCACCTCGACTCCCTCACCCAGTCGATCTTCCACGACATGTTCCGGGCCGACGACTATCCGTCGCGGCGCCTGGACGAACTCATCGACTGCGGCGACCGAATGAACTACGGGGTGGTGCAGCCGGGCGACGACACTCCGGGCGGCGTCCCCCTGATTCGAGTCTCTGATCTGGTCGGCAGCATCGTCGACCGCTCCAAGCTGAAGCACATCTCGCCTGAGGTCGAGGCCGCATACGTACGCTCTCGGCTCCGCGGAAACGAGATCTTGGTGAGTAGCGTCGGCAGCATCGGCATCGTGAGCCTCGTGCGGCCGTCCGACGTTGGTAGCAACATCGCTCGCGCAATCACACGCGTGCCGATCTCGGACCAGGTGTTGCGCACCTACGTCGCAGCCTACCTGCGAACCCCGACTCCGCAGCGGTACTTCGTCGCCGAACTGCGCACGGTTGCGCAGCCAACGCTCAACGTGGGCCAGTTGGCAGCGACGGAGATTCCCGTGCCGACAGTTGACCTGCAAGTCGCGTTCGCGGACAGGCTCCGACTGGTCCAGGACAACGCTCGGACCGTCCTCCAAGCGTGCGCAGCCGACGACGAGCTCTTCGCGTCCCTCCAGTCCCGCGCGTTCCGAGGAGAACTCTGATGGCCGTACCGACCTGGGACCAGTACATGGCTCCCTCGCTCGAGGTGCTCACCGACGGTGAGGTGCGGCGGAGCCGTCACATCGTCGAGGCCGCCGCCAATCTGCTGAATCTGACCGACGAACAGCGGCAGATCCTCATCCCCTCCGGCCAGGAGCAGTACCGCAACCGTGGCAACTGGGCGCTGTCATACCTCTCGCGGGTGGGCGCGGTCGAGCGGCCAAGCCGGGGCCACTACCGGATCACCGACGTCGGCCGGAAGCTGTTGGCCGCCCACCCCCAGGGGATCACTGAGAAGCATCTGCGGGCGTTGTCCGGCGATCCAAATGCACCGCACACGTGGAAGGCGTTCCCCACCTCCAAGTCCCGCTCGGAACACATCACTGTGGAAGACACCGTGCTCGACCCGGAGGAACAGATCGCGTCGGGTGTGGCTCGCATCAACGCCGATGTGGCCGCTCAACTGCTGGAACGCATCCTGGGCCAGGAGCCGGTGTTCTTCGAGCAGGCGGTCCTCGAACTGTTGATCGCCATGGGATACGGCGGTGCCGAGGGCACCGCCACCCGGACGCAGCTCTCCAATGACGGCGGGATCGACGGGATCATCGACCAGGACGCGCTCGGCCTCTCCCGCATCTACGTGCAGGCCAAGCGGTACTCGGAGAATGCGGTGGGGCGTGAGGCGATCCAGGCCTTCGTGGGTGCGCTGGCCGGCAATCAGGCCAACCAGGGCGTGTTCATCACGACGAGCAGGTTCTCCCGCACGGCGATTGACTTCGCCAACTCGGTTGCCACGAGGGTCATTCTGATCGACGGCGAGCGCCTCACCAGACTGATGATCCGCTACGGCGTCGGGGTTCAGGTCAAGCAGCGCATCGAGATCGTTGAGATCGACGAGGACTTCTTCGAGTAGCCATGACCAACTTCGACTTCGTCCGCCAGACGCTGCCGTCACTGCATGATGATTGCGCGCGGGCCGAGTCGTACCTGTCGTCGGACCCACGATCGGCCTGTTTCTACAGCCGACGGGTGGTCGAGGAACTCGTCGGGTATCTGTATGACGTCCTGTCCCTTCCCGCCCCCTACCGTGACGACCTCGCGGCAAGGATCAACGACGCCGCGTTCAAAGCCAAGGTCCCTCAAGGGATCACGCAGAAGCTGACCGCGATCCGCCGCATCGCCAACACCGCCGTCCACGAGAACCGGCAGATCCGTCCCGATGTGTCGCTCGCGGTGCTGCGTGAGCTGTTCAACGTCGTCGTGTGGACGTCATACCACCACTCACCCTCCCCTGACGTGGTGCCGTTGCAGGCCCACTTCGACCCGGCACTGGCAGCGAAAGCCGCTCCGCTCTCGCGCGAAGAGATCGCCCGCCTCGCTGCGAAGTTCAGGGAGCAGGACGAGGCCCACGCGCGCGAGCTCGCCGCAAAGGATGAGCGTCTCGCCGCCCACGAGGCGGAGATCGTCGCGCTGAAGGCGCAGATCGCCGCCGCCCAGGCAGCAGCCGCCCCCGACACCCGTGACTACGACGAGGCCGCGGCTCGCGACCTGTTCATCGACGTCCTGCTGCACGAGGCCGGGTGGGCGCTGGATGAGGAGCGCGACCGGGAGTACCCCGTCACCGGCATGCCCAACGCAGAAGACAAGGGGTTCGTCGACTACGTCCTCTGGGGCGCCGATGGTCTGCCGCTGGCCGTCGTCGAGGCCAAGCGCACCGCGACGTCGCCGGAGGTGGGTCAGCAACAAGCCAAGCTGTACGCCGACTGCCTGGAGAAGCAGTTCGGCCGGCGGCCGGTGATCTTCTCCACCAACGGCTACGAGCACCGGATCTGGGACGACGCCGGCGGCTATCCGCCCCGGGAGACCCAGGGCTTCTACACGCGCGACGAGCTGGAACTGCTCATCCAGCGACGCCAGACCAAGCTCCCGTTGTCGCCCGCGCAGGCGAACACCGACATCGCCGGCCGTCCGTACCAGGTGCGGGCCATCAAGGCCGTGGGCGACGCGTTCGACCACAAGCAGCGCGAGGCCCTCC
>JBDIAO010000210.1:0-3470 GCA_039812375.1 Phycicoccus sp.
GGGAACTCCCCGCGAACCCGCCACAGCCACCACAGGGCGAGGGCGCCGATGGCGACGGCGATGACGTCCAGGGTGCGCCCGAAGGTGGTGCGTGACTGCCACAACGCCAACCATCCGATGCTCTGCCTCGGCAGCAGGGTGACCAGTCCGAGCACGATCCCGATGACCTGGAAGGCGGCGACGACCACGAGGCCGGCCCGTTTGCGGGCGAGCAGGGCCCGCGCGGTGACACCCAGCACGACAGCCGAGAGCAGGGAGGCGTTGACCGGCACGTTGATCAGACCGAAGGCGAGCTCGACGAGCGAGGGGCGCCGGGAGCGGGAGAACAACAGGAGCAGGAGTGCTGACACGGCAGCCGCGGCATAGATCGTGCCGATCGTGCGGGCTGCGCGGGGGCGTCCCCGGACGACCGGGCCGGTGCTGCTCACGGGCGCTTCTCCTGTCGGCGGGGTGTCTTCCTCACGTCCGACGCTCTCACGTGGAGGCCGGCGAACGGGTGCTCCGCAGACGGTACCCGGACCCACGGACGGTCTCGATGGAGCGGCGCCCGAACGGGTCGTCGAGCTTGCGGCGCAGGTAGCCGATGTAGACCTCGACGATGTTGTCGCTGCCCTCGAAGTCGGGATCCCAGACGTTGTCGAGGATCTCGGGCTTGGAGACCACGTCGTCGACATGCCGCATGAGGTACTGCAGGACGGCGAACTCGCGGCTGGTCAGGGCAACCGGGGTGCCACAGCAGGTGACGTCGTGGGTGTTCGGGTCCAGGACGAGGTCACCAGCGGTGAGCGCGACCGGGCGTTCGGGGGCGCCGCGCCGGATGAGAGCGCGTAGCCGGGCGACGAGCACGATGAAGCTGAACGGCTTGGTGAGATAGTCGTCCGCCCCGAGCTCGAAGGCATCGGTCTCGTCGTACTCGCCGTCCTTCGCGGTGAGCATCAGCACGGGGGCCCATATCCGCAGCTCGCGCAGGTTGCGCAGCACGTCGTAGCCGTTGCGCCCGGGCAGCATGATGTCCAGGACGATCACGTCGTAGGGGTTCTCGGTGGCCAGCCACTGACCAGTGATGCCGTCGTGCGCGACGTCGACGACGAAACCCTCGCCGACCAGGCCGCGACGCACCGACTCGGCCAGAGGCTTTTCATCCTCGACGAGCAGCACCCGCATGGCGACCTCCCTGATGGCCCGTCCACCGATCGCTGCGATCGGGGAATCTACAGGCAGCATCCTGTCGCAGCGGACCTGAACGATTCCTGAGGATTCACCCGGTCCGATCCCGCAGCGGCAGGCTGAGGGTGAACCGACACCAGCCGTCCGGTGCCGTACCCGCGACGAGGGTGCCACCGTGGGCCCGGGCCAAGGTGCGGGCGATGGACAGGCCCAGGCCGCTGCCGCCGCTGTCCCGCTGCCGGGATTCGTCGAGCCGGGTGAAGCGGTCGAAGACCGACTCCTGCTGCTCCGCCGGGATCGGATCGCTGTCGTTGTCGATGTCGACCCGTACATCTCCTCCCACGATCGCCATGCCGATCCGTATGCCGCCCCGGGTATGCCGCAACGCGTTGTCGGCGACATTGCGCAGCACCTGGGTGAGCCGGTCCGCGTCACCGATCACCCGGGCCGCGACGAGCGTCAGGGCCACCGGGCCGGGGCCGAGGGCCCGCAACCGCCTCACCTCCGCCGCGACGAGGTCATCCAGGTCGACCTCGTCCCTGCGCAGGGACAGCCCGTGGTCGTCAGCCTTGGCCAGGGTCAGCAGGTCCTCGACGAGGTGCTGCATGCGCAGGGTCTCGGCGAGCATGAGCGCACGGTCCTGCGCCTCGGCTCGTTCCGGCGCGGTCTCGAGGGTCGCACGCAGGGTGGCCAGCGGAGAGCGCAGCTCGTGGGACGCGTCCGAGACGAACTGGCGGGTGGCCGCATCCGCCCGGGCCATCCGGTCGAGCATGGCGTTCATGGTTCTCGCGAGCTCGGCGATCTCGTCCCGGGAGTCCGGAACCGTCACCCGCTCGCTCGAGCCCGCGCGGCTGATCGCAGCGACCTGCCGGCCGATCCGGTCCACCGGTTGCAGCGCCGAACCGATGATCCGGTGGATGAGGACCAGCAGCGCGATGGCCAGCAACGCCGCGGCGACGACGAGCAGGGCGGTCGCGGTGCGCACGGTTCTGCTCTCGGTGTCCAGCGGAGTGGCTACGACGAGGCTGAAGGTCGCGCCGGACTCGTCCCGGATGCCGCGCACGGCGAGCACGTGCGTGTCGTGCTCGTCGGCGACGGCCGCGGCTGCCCCGGTGACGCTCGGACCGGCCGGGGGGCGCAGGTTGGTCAGCGGCTTCCGGGCGATCGAGGCCTCCGAGGCCACGACCACAGCGCCGGTGTGGTCGATGAGTTGGATGAGCGAGCCCTGTGCGGGGAGTTCTGTAACCGCCGCGCGCGGCGAGTACTCACCGGCGTCGACGACGGCGGCGATCTGCGCAGCCTGGAGCGTGGCGGCATCCGTGGCGGCGTTGGTCAGGATGCGTTGCAGGGCGAGGGTGAAACCGAGCACTCCGAGCGCGAGGACGGCGACCAGGGCCACCGCGGAGGCGAAGAGGACCCGGCGGCGCAGCGACCAGGATGACGGCGAGCGCCAGCGAGGCGCCCGACGGCGCTCGCCGTGTCCCGCCGCACCCTGTCCCACGCGTCCTCCGGTGATCCTCGATGGTGTCGCGCCAATGGTGACGTAGACCGGTTCCTGGTGGCGAGCCAGTGCCGAGCAGTGGGTTCAGCCCCGCTTCAGTGTGCCTGCCGCACAGTGGAAATCGCCTCACCGATCGCCGGTTGGGCCCCGGACGAGAAGCCCGGGCCAGTTCCCATTCCCCAGGAGAGTCCCATGTCCCCACGAAAGACCACCCCGAAGATCATCGGCGCCTCGCTCGCCGGTCTGGCGCTGCTCGGTGGCCTAGCCGTCGCCGGAACCGCCGTCGCCAACGCGCAGCCGGCACCCACGAGCGCGCACGCCGCGACGAGCACCACGAGCGGTACCGACACCACCGGCCAGAACGGTGAGCAGGGCGGCGTCACCGGAACGCTGAAGGCCCCCGCCGAGACGCCCGGGCAGAGCGAGCAGGAGCAGGGCGCCGCGCTCCAGGCGATTGCCAAGGTCACCCGCGCGGATGCCGAGAAGGCGGCCCTGGCGGCCGTGCCCGGCACGGTCACCTCCAGCACGCTCGGCGACGAGAACGGCTGGGTCATCTTTGAGGTGACGGTGAAGGATGCCAAGGGCGCGAGCACCGAGGTCAAGGTCGATGCCGGCAACGGCAGGGTCCTGGCGCACGAAGCCGCGGACGCGAAAGGTTCCGAGGCCAACGAACCGGCCGGGCAGAAGGATGGCCCGGAAGGCGCGGAGACCACCGGAGCCGAGACCCAGGGCGCGCAGGCTCAGTCTGCCCCGGCGAACTGACCCCCGGCGAACTGACCCCCGGCCATCGGCGCCTCCTTCA
>JBDIAO010000211.1:0-3441 GCA_039812375.1 Phycicoccus sp.
GCTGGCCTCGCTTCGCTGCGCCACGGATGTGGCGGGAGCATGCGCGGCGATTGTTGGCGTTGCTGGCGTCCAGGAACGGGCGGCCACAGTGACTGATGCTGCACGCCTTGACCCGGTGCCATCCTCCGAACTGGACGAGGAGATAGAGGAGGTGGCGAATCTCCTCGTCTGCGAGGGGTTCGTTCCAGCCGGTGCGCCATCCACGGGTGGGCGTCGTGGGACAGCGCGCGAGGTCATTCCATAGGAGCTCCAGAGCTGTTACACCGTCGGGCAGCAACGTGATGTAGCGCCGGAGGATGCCTGGACTCTTTTCAGCGTGCGTTGCGAGGATTGCTGCCAGACGCGTGATCTCGCCGGTGCGAGCGTCGAGGCCCCTGCCCGCCCGTCCTGGACGTGGTGGCGTGGTCATCTCGTGCGTTCCGTTCTGGACTGCGCGCGGTTCGCGATGGCACGGAGTCGCGGATCGTCCGCCTCAGTGTGGCGGGAGAGGACCACCTGAGCTGTCGGAGTGCGCAGTTCGTACAGGGCCATGGCCGCCGAGAGGCGAACCTCTTCGTCGGTGTCCTGCAGCGCCTGGGCCAGGGCATCGGTGGCACCTTCGGCACCCGTGCCGATGAAGCCGAGGACTTCGGCGGCGTGGCGCCGCACTGGTGCCTCGTCGCTGGTCAGTGACGTGACGAGGAATGGCACAGCCGTTCCGCCGAAGGATGCGAGGTCGCGGGTGAGTCCGTTTTGACTGGTGCTGTCGCCGGTTCCCAGATGCGCTGCCAGGGTCGGGATGGCTCGGGGGTCGCCGATGCGGGTGAGTGCCCACCTGGCCTTGGCCGCCACGCCGGGGTCGTCGTCGGTTACCAGCGGCACGATGGTGTTTGTGGTCGCTGGGTCCGCGATCTTGCTGAGGACGTGCAGCGCTTGCACGCGCGAAGCAGTATCGGCCCCGGCCAGGGCGTCCAGCAGAAGGGGTGTGGCTGCCTCCGCGACGCGGGTGACCGCCCAAGAGAGCGTGTCGCGGACGAAGAAGTCCTGCTCGGACCACAACCGTGCCACAAGCACCGGAGCGGCAGCAGGGTCGGCCAACGTGCCGAGGTCGAGGGCCGCGGTCTGACGCACATCCCGGTCGGGGTTCGTGAGCCCGTGGAGAGCATCGTCGACCTGTGGGTTGCCGGTGGGCTCAATCGGCTCGCCCAGGCCTGCGGCAGCGGCGAACTCCGGCCACATCTCCGTGATGGCCGCAAGGATCTTCGCCTGGGAGTCGGACAGCCACGTGATGGTCGCGGACTCACTGGGGCCGCCTTCGTAGCCCGCGAGGTCCACGGCGCGTCCCTCGACCCATGTCCGGCGCACGCGGGCGGTGTCAGCGATGACGTCGAGGGGATTGCCGTCCACGAGCACGAGGTCTGCCCTCTTGCCTGGGCTCAGGGTTCCGCGGTCGTGCAGGCCGAATAGGCGCGCCGGCACGGAGGTTGCGGCGCGCAAGGCGTCGGCGGGACCGAGGCCGGCTGCTGTAGCCAGGTGGTGAATCTCCCGGTGGAGGCTGGCGCCGTAGATCAGGCCGGGGTTCGGGACGTCCGTTCCGGCGAGGATCGCACAGCCGCGCCGTGCCAGTTCACGGACGTTGGTAGAGGCCGCACCCAGGTTCGGTCCGGTGGGTGGCATCCACCGCCGGGCTTGGGTGTCGAGCATCTCGCGCCAGGCCGGTGTCAGCTGGGTATCGAGCGGGACGTCCTCGCGCAGCGGCATGATCCCTGCGCGCACGGGGAAGCCGTCCGAGATCGTCAAGGTCGCGATGACAGCGAGCCCGGCCGTGGCCACCTCGTCCAGCTGCGTCTGGCTCATGGGGACGAACGGCACGTGCGCGAGCATGTCCACCCCGCACCGGGCGACGAGTGCTGCTCCCTCGCCCGTCGAGACGTGAGCGACGACCGGCAGCCCGGCGGTATGCGCGCTCTGGACAAGGGCGAGGATCGTCGCCTCGTCTAGGGCCGGGATGTCCAGCATCGCCCCAGACCCGTCGTCGTAGATTACCTTCAGGTGCGTTGCGCCCTCGGCCACCCGGCCAGCCACGAAGGGCTCTGCATCGCCCGGGCCCGTGACATAGGGAAAGGGCGAGTACGCCATTGTGGGGTGTCCTCCCGGGGCGGTTGCGCCGATGCTCGAGGTCACGAAGTCCGCGCGCGCAGGTCCGTCGCCGCGGCGAGAGGTGAGCACCGCCGTGCGTTCAGCCGCGATGAGGTCCGGCTTGGAGAACTGGTCGACGAGAGTCGTCACGCCGAACTGAGCGGCGAGCACGGTGCACTCCGGCGCCAGATGCACGTGCGCGTCAATGAGACCGGGCAGCAGCGTCCCGCCCTCGCCGTCGATGACCACATCTCCCGCTCGAATGATCTCCTGCTCGCCGACCGCGTCGACCAGACCCCGATCAACACGCACGTGCGTTCCAGTAAGAACTGCCGTCCCATTGAAGATGCGGTCTGCCTTGATGACGAAGGGTTGTGCTGCACTCATACAGGCGACGTTAGAAGTTGCCGTAGCGAGAGGGTCAAGCCGCTACCGTTGGGTTGTGCAGTACTCGATCAGCCAAGTCGCCAAGATGGCCGGCGTCTCAGCCCGGACCCTGCGGCACTACGACGAGATCGGTCTGCTCGCCCCGGCAGCGGTTTCCTCCAACGGCTACCGCTGGTACGGCCGGAGCCAGCTGCGCCGGTTACAGCGCATCTTGCTGCTGCGCGATCTCGACGTCTCGCTTCCGCAGATCAACGCCATTCTCGCGGGAGATGACGGCGAAGCCTCCGCGCTGCGTCGCCACCTGATGCTCGTTACCGCTGAGCGAGACCGCCTCGACCGGATCGCTGCCACGATCGTCCGTACCCTGGACGACCTCGAAGGCGAGGACCGCCTGCCTGATGAGGAGTTCTTCCGGGGACTGGACGAGGAACGAGCACAACTTGCCGCCACCCTTCAGGAACGATTCGGAGACGCTGCCGCCAGCACCCTGCAGATCGCGGCCGCTCGCACGGCACATTGGACCAGGAGCGACTACGACCAGGCAGCGGCCGACGGCCGGGAGCTCTACGGCCGCCTATCCCGCACACGTCAGTCCGGCGTCGACCCCGCCTCACCACAAGCGCTCGACATCGTTGCGGAGCACTACGAAGCCGTCCATGCCATGTGGCCCGTCGATCCCGCGGCCTACCACGCTCTCGCTGACCTGATCGAGAGCGACCCCCAGCAGCGAGGCGTCGTGGGGGCCGAAGATCGCCACCTTGCCCCATGGCTGGCAGCCGCCATCCGCGCCTACGCCATCCACCGCCTCGACTACCGTCGCCCCTCAGACTGAGACGGGACATTCGTGCGCTACTGGCGCCAGGCTTCTGGTGTGGACACGTCCAGGACATGAAGCGCCAGGCCAGACCCCGCTTCCCACCCGCGGACTCTAGATAA
>JBDIAO010000212.1:0-3404 GCA_039812375.1 Phycicoccus sp.
CCCGCCCCGTCGACCAGCTCAGGGAAGGCGTTGGACAGCCCGCCGGCACCGACGTCGTGGATGGCGAGGATCGGGTTGTCGCCGCCCAGCGACCAGCAGTGGTTGATGACCTCCTGGGCACGACGCTGGATCTCGGGGTTGCCGCGCTGGACCGAGTCGAAATCGAGGTCGGCGGCGTTGGCCCCCGAAGCCATTGAGGACGCCGCACCCCCACCCATGCCGATCCGCATCCCCGGCCCGCCGATCTGGACGAGCAGACTGCCGGCGGGAAAGGCGACCTTCGTGGTCTGCTCCGGACTGATCGTGCCCAGACCACCGGCGCTCATGATCGGCTTGTGGTAGCCGCGACGCACCCCGGAGACCGTCTGCTCGAACACCCGGAAGAACCCGCCGAGCCCGGGCCGACCGAACTCGTTGTTGAAGGCCGCCGCGCCGATCGGGCCGGCGGTCATGATCTCCAGCGGGCTGGCGAGGTGCTCCGGCGCGCTGCGTGGGGCAGCTTCCCACGGCTCGTCAGTGCCGGGCAGGTGAAGGTTGGAGACGACGAATCCGGTCAGTCCCGCCTTGGGCTGGCTCCCCCGTCCGGTCGCTCCCTCGTCGCGGATCTCCCCGCCCGCGCCGGTGGCGGCACCGGGGAACGGGCTGATCGCGGTCGGGTGGTTGTGGGTTTCGACCTTCATCAGGACGTGAACGTCGCCTTCTCGGGCGGCATACCGGCTCGGGCCGTCGGGGCTGGTCGGGAGCCAGCGTGAACGCGGCCCGCCGACCATGACCGAGGCATTGTCCGCATACGCCACGATCGTGCCCGCACCGGCTACGGCCTCGGTGTGCCGGATCATCGCGAAGAGGCTGCGTGGCTGAACCTCGTCGTCGATGACGAAGTCCGCGTTGAAGATCTTGTGCCGGCAGTGTTCGCTGTTGGCCTGGGCGAACATCATGAGCTCGACGTCAGTCGGGTTGCGGGACAGGCCGATGAAGGCGTCGACGAGGTAGTCGGTCTCGTCCTGCGACAGGGCGAGACCGTATGCCGTGTTCGCCTCCTCGAGAGCGGCTCGACCCCGGCCCAGGATGTCAACGTGGGCCATGGGCTCGGCGTCACGTTCCTCGAAGAGCCGGGCGACATCATCCCGGGAGGGAACCGCCGCCTCAGTCATCCGGTCATGGAGCAGGGCGGCGACCTGGGGCCACTCGTGATCGTCGAGCGGCTCGCCACTCAGGACATATTCGGTGACCCGCTCAACCCGCCGGATGCCGACTCCGCAGTTGTGGATGATGTCGGTCGCCTTGGAGGCCCAGGGCGAGACCGTTCCCAGTCGCGGGGTGACCACGACGACGGTGCCCGTCTCTGGGGCTGGGCCGGCATACGGGTCTCCATAGGTGAGGATCGCGGTGATCTCAGCGTGGGTCGCCTCGTCGAGGGGTGCCAGCGTGGCCACCTCGTGGATGAATCGGGCGGTGATGTCGGTGATCTGCGGTGCGATCCTGTTGATCCGTGCCAGCAGAGCAGCGGCCCGGAAGTCGGAGAGGGCGCTGCCGCCCGGGATGGTGGTCAGCACGAGGTCGTGCCCTGCGGCCATGGGTGTGGTCTCCCGGAACGGAGGTAGCGGTCGTCGACGAATCTACCGGCCGAGGTCGGGGCCGTGCTGTGCCGTGCTGACCATGAGGCCGTGCTGACCATGATCCCGGTCAGGGCCGTCGTGCTGAAGCGGTCAGTCAGGACTCCTTGGCGCCGATGACGACAGCCGTGCCATAGCAGTGGATCTCGATGATCTGGCCACCGACCTCGTTGGAGTCGAACCGCACCGCGAGCAACGCGTTCGCACCCTCTTGTTGGGCGGCTGCGATGACGCGGCCTAGCGCGGCATGCCGGGCCTCGGCGAGCATCTCGGTCATCTGGGTCACCTCACCACGGGCCAGCGAACTAAACGAGGAGGTGATTCCGCGAGTGAAGCCCAAGCTGGTGGCGTACACCCCGGAGACCAGACCGATCGTGGAGAGCACGGTGAACTCCGGGAAGTCCATCGCTGTGGTCACCGGCATCGGATACCCGGCGCTGCGCCAGGTGGGCGGGGTGGGCTGGGTGGTCATGTAACCCAGTGAAGCACCCCACCCTGTCGGCGCCGACGAGCCAGCTCAGAAGACGTATCCAGTGAGCCGCTCGTAGGCCTCGACGTATTTCTCCCGGGTCGCAGCAACGACCTGCTCGGGCAGTTGCGGAGGCGCCTGACCCGAGGACTTGTCCCAGCCGGACTGCGGCGAGAGCAGCCAGGCCCTGACGTACTCCTTGTCAAAGCTGGGCTGCGCCCGACCCGGTTGCCACTGCTGCGCAGGCCAGAAGCGTGAGGAGTCCGGAGTGAGCACCTCGTCGGCGAGGACGAGTTCACCATCGCCGCGAGCGCGCTGGCCGCGATGGCCTCGATGGCCTCGATGGCCTCGATGGCCGAACTCGACCTTTGTGTCAGCGATGAGGATGCCGCGCTGGGCCGCGATCTCGTTGCCACGACTGAGGATCGCCAGGGTCAGGTCGCGGGCTGCGGCTGCGGTGTCCGGCCCGAGGGTCGTCTCGACCTGCGCATAAGCCATGGGCTCGTCGTGCTCACCCTCGGGCGCCTTCGTCGAGGGCGTGAAGATGGGCGAAGGGAAGCGTGATCCGTCAACAAGCCCTGGCGGGAGTGGGATGCCGCTGACCGACCCCCCCGTCTGGTATTCGCGCAAGCCACCACCGGTGAGGTACGCGCGGGCCACGCACTCGACGGGCAACATCTCCAATCGCTGCACGAGCACGGCGCGCCCGACCAGGGACTGCGGGACCTCAGGCGCGCCGGTGGCGAGGACGTGGTTCGGGACGAGGTCGGCGAGTTGGTCGAACCACCACAACGAGAGCCGGGTGAGGATCTCCCCCTTGTCGGGGATGTGCGGGGTGAGGACAAAGTCAAACGCGCTGATCCGGTCGGAGGCGACGAGGAGGAGACGGTCGGGGTCGGGGCGGCCGTCCGGGCCCAACGGCGTGTAGAGGTCGCGAACCTTGCCGGAGTGGACGTGGACGAATCCGGGCAACTCCGGTGCAGGGGTCATGCCTCCATCCTCGCAGGACCCCAGCCCACGCTGCGCCGCACCGGCAGAACCCGGAACTACCTCTGGCGGGGCCAGGCGAGATATTCCGGACTGGGATGTATCAGGAGGGCCGGTGCCGGCTCCTTGTCACCGCTGGGCACGCAATGGCCGGGGCGCTCGAGGGGGGCGCCCCGGCCCAGGCGCGTCGGCCTGATCCGAGAATGAGCCAGTCACGGGGGCGGCAGCGGCTGGCGAGTCGGGCGCGAGCTGCACGTTTGTCGCACCAAGTCCGTCTCCAGACACCCCGTGTGCCGCGCGAGCTGCACGTTTGTCGCACCAAGTCCGTCGCT
>JBDIAO010000213.1:0-3395 GCA_039812375.1 Phycicoccus sp.
CCCGTCGACGCCGGGAGCCGGCACACCCTAACCGTCCGCCGATGGGACGTTCGCTGCGAGTTCGGCCAGCCAGGCCCTAGCGGAGGCATCAGAGGGCATCCGCCAGTCCCCGCGTGGGGATAGCGCACCCCCGGCGAGCACCTTGGGTCCGTTCGGCAGCGCCGAGCGCTTGAACTGGTTGGCAAAGAACCGTCGCACGAAGACCTCCAGCCAGTGCCGGATCGTCGTCAGGTCGTATGCCGTCCGATCCTCTTCCGGGTGACCGACCGGCCAGCTGCCCTGCTGGGCGTCGGACCACGCGGCGTGGGCGAGGAAAGCGATTCGGCTGGGTGAGAATCCGTGCCGCAGCATGTGGAAGAGCGTGAAGTCGTGCAGTGAGTAGGGCCCGATGGAGTCCTGGGTGGACTGTGGCCGCTCGCCGTCAGCGGTGGGGATGAGCTCGGGGGAGATCTCGGTGTCCAGGATCGAGTGGAGGGTGGCCTTGATGTCCACGTCGTCGCCGAGCTGACCACTGGCGGCGACGAACCGGATGAGGTGCTGCATAAGGGTCTTGGGAACCCCGGCGTTGACGCCATAGTGCGACATGTGGTCCCCGACCCCGTAGGTGCACCAGCCCAGCGCCAGCTCGGACAAGTCCCCCGTGCCGAGCACGATCCCGCCACGGTGGTTCGCGAGTCGGAACAGAAGGTCGGTGCGCAGCCCGGCCTGGACGTTCTCGAAGGTGACGTCATAGACCGGTGCGCCCGCGGCATACGGGTGGGTCAGTGCTGCGAGCATGTCCTGCGCCAGCGGGCGGATGTCGATCGTCTCGAAGGTCACACCCAGGGCCGCGCAGAGCCGCTGTGCGTTCGAGCGCGTCCGCTGCGAGGTGGCGAAGCCAGGCAGGGAGTAGGCGAGGATGTGGCTGCGGGGCAGGCCGATGAGGTCGAGCGATTTCGCCGCGACGATGAGGGCGTGGGTGGAGTCCAACCCTCCGGAGACGCCGACGACGATGCGCGGCACCCGAGCCAGGTCGCCGCCGCCGATGGATCGCAGGCGCTGCTCGAGGGCGCCTACTTGGATGGCGTATGCCTCGTAACAGTCCTGGGCCAGGGCATCCGGATCGTTGGGAACGAAGGGGAACCGCTCGACGACGCGGCGTAGCCCGACGTCCCCGCCCGGCGGGTCCATCGCCACACTGAGCCGGCGGAAGCCGTGTCCGCCGTCGGGGCTGGAGTTGGGGCTGGAGTCGGCCCGGACGCTCTGGGTGCGGGCGTTGTCATCGAAGGTCCCCTGCCGCAGCCGCTCCTGACGGAGCCGATGCAGGTCAACGTCGACGATCGTGGCCTGCGCCTGCTGTGGGAAGCGCTCGCTGTGCCCGAGCAGATCGCCGAGCTCATAGACCATCGTCATCCCGTCCCAGGACAGGTCGGTGGTCGACTCCCCACCCATGGCGGCGGCATACAGGTATGCCGCGTTGCATCGTGCGCTTGCCGCGCGGGCCATGAGGTGCCGGTCACTGGCTCGCCCGACAGTGATCGGGGAGGCGGAGAGGTTGGCCAGCACGGTGGCCCCGGCCAGCGCTGCGCGGTGAGAGGGGGGGACTGGCACCCACATGTCTTCGCACACCTCGACATGCACGGTCAGGCCGGGGATGTCCTCGACGGCGAAAAGCAAGTCCGGGCCGAACGGGATGGTGCCGCAGTCGTCGGCGCCAGGCCAGTGCGGAGCGTGCAGGTGCTGGCCTGCGGCATCAGCGCCGGAGGCGAACCACCGGCCTTCGTAGAACTCCCGGTAGGTGGGTGGGTGGGACTTCGGGACCACGCCGAGGACGGTCCCTTTGTGGATGACGACCGCGCAGTTGAAGAGACGGCTGCCGTGCCGGACCGGGCACCCCACGACGATCATGGGGAGCAGTTCAGCGCTCGCCCGGGCCAGGGTCGCGACCGCGGCGTCGGCAGCATCGAGCAGGACATCCTGTCCGAGCAGGTCGTCGATGCTGTATCCGGTTAGGGATAGTTCGGGGAAGACGGCGAGTGCCACCGCGTCGTCGGACAGGGCTTCGAGCCGGTCGAGGATCCGCGCCGCGTTCGTTGCCGGGTCGGCCAGGGCGACCGGAACCGTGCAGGCAGCGACCCGGGCGAATCCCTGGGCATAGATGTTGCGGAAGTCCATATTCGGAGCCTATTTGCCGTGTCCGGCAATCGGCCTATTGGCCGAAAGTCGGACGGTCGCTCAGCGGGGACTGGTCAGCGGCAATCGGGGTGTTGCTCAGCGGGGAGTCACAGCGAGAACCGTCTTGCCGTTCGTGCGCCGTTGCTCCAGATCAGCCAGCGCCAGCGCGGCCTCCTCCAGCGAGCGGATCGCCCCGACCGGTGGATCGATGGCCCCCGAGACCAGCAGTGGCACGAGCTGGTCCCACTGTTGGCGCAGGTAGCTTCTCCCGCCAGCACCGAGCCAGTAGGCGCCCCAGCCGACCCCGACGACACTGATGTTGTTGAGCAGGAGCCGGTTGACTTTGACCTCTGGGATGGATCCGCCGGTGAAGCCGATGACCAGGAGCCGCCCGAGTGGGGCCAGCGCCCGCACAGAGTCGGTGAACCGATCGCCGCCGACCGGGTCGACGACGACGTCAACACCCCGGCCACCGGTGAGCTCCTTGACTGTCTCAAGGAACCCGTCGGCCGCCAGGACCTCGTGCGCCCCTGCGGCTCTGGCGAGGTCGCTCTTGGCTGGGGTGGAGGCCACGGCATACACCTTGGCGCCGAGTGCTGTGGCGAGTTGGGTGGCGGCGCTGCCGATACCTCCCCCGGCGCCGTGGACGAGAACGGACTCGCCGGCCCTCAGGCCCGCTCGCAGGGTGAGGGCGAAGTGCGCCGTCAGGTAGTTCATCGGCAGCGCCGCGCCGCTGGTGAAGGACACCCCGTCGGGTAAGGGGAAGACCAGCGGTGGGTCGGTGAGTACCTGCTCGGCGAACCCGCCGAACATCGGGAATGCCGCCACCCGGTCACCCTCTGCCAGACCTGAGCCGACTGGGGCGCTGCGGACGACCCCGGCAACCTCCGACCCGGGGATAAACGGCAACTCGGGCTTGATCTGGTAGAGCCCTCGGGTCAGGAGAGCGTCAGGGAAGGCAACACCCGCGGCAGCGACGTCGATCAGCACCCGCCCGCTCGGATCGGGTGCTGGGACGTCGACGACCTGGATCGCGGCGGGACCTTCAAGAGTGCTGACCTGGACTGCGCGCATGCCCCCACCCCACCACACCCCGCCACGCCCTGCCCAGAAACCGCCGCTCCCCAGACACGACACAGCAACGGGTGCGCCCCGGTCGCCCAGGGCATCTGGTGGCTGACCGAGGATGTGTTCTGCGGCAGCGTGACGGGTGAGCTACCTCGAGCTGGTCCGGGGACCTC
>JBDIAO010000214.1:0-3350 GCA_039812375.1 Phycicoccus sp.
TCGACCGACATCCGAATCACCAACAATGTCTTTGTGCGTGGCGCGTCGGGCAGTTGCGGGACCTACGGACCGGTGACCTCTGTCAAGACCTCCGCGAGCGGAAACATCTGGTCGAACAACCAGTGGAGTACCGGCGGGGTCATCAGCGCGACATCCTGAGACTGACTCGAGAGGTGCGTGGGGTGGTGTGTGGTTTCGGACCCCTCGCCCCACGCACCTCCCGCCTTCAGCACAGTCAGTGTGCACACGCTCAGTGCTGCACGGCTTCCCGCCCAGGGCCCCGGAAAGGTCGCATTCAGCAGGTCAGGGTGCATGTGAGGGCTCGTTCGGGGTCGCGTGAGTGATGTCGGGTGGCGGCGGCGATGTCGTTGAAGCCGTTCAAGCGAAGCAGGTTGAGCGCGGTGTTGCGCAGGCTCGCCATGACCCGTGGCGCGGCGCCGGTGCGAACTTGGGAGCGGTCCTCCCCCGCAAGCGGGAGGTGCCCCCAGTCGAAGGTCACGTCGCGGACCCAATGGAGCTTGTTCTTGATGGCCCAGTGTCCTTGCACCCAGGCCGCGAGCACAGCAGGTGGTGCGTGGTGATGCGACGCGGAGGTGATCAGGTAGGTCACCTCGACACTCTTCTTGCCGGCCCGGGTCCCGGTGCGGCGAAAGTTGGGCGACCTGGCTCGCGTGGTGGAACTCGGGCCAGCCCGGCAGGGTCGGGGTCTGGATGACTTTGATGGTGCGAGTGGCGCGTCGTCCGTGTCCGTGTTGAGTCGATTGCGACCCGCGCGGGACCTTCGTCCAGGGCAGCCTCTTGAGCGCCGCCAGGAGCGTGGGGGTGAAGTAGGCCGCACGGCGCGGTGCCCCTGGCTGGGTTCCGTTTCCGTGCGGCCTCTTCCCGAACCGGGCGTGCGGCTTTCACCGCACCCGGCTCTCCAGGGGGTGCTGCTGTGTGCGTGGCTGGTGGATGTGGGCGTGGCAGGCGGCGCAGACGATCAAGGTCTTTGATCGTCGCTGGCACATCGCGGTGACCCAGTCCGGTGCCTTGGTGGGGCTGTACGTGTTGAGGTCGACCAGACGCGCGACGTGGTAGACGGTGATCCCGTCGTGGGACTGGCATAGTTCGCAGGTCCCGGCTTTGAGTCGGTCGATGAGCAGGCGTCCCCGGCGGGCAGGCCACGGTCGGTCCAGGATGCGGGCGTGGCGGACGGTGCGCAACGGGATGCCGCCGAAGCGGGCGGTGAACTCCTTGCCCGAGGGGGTCCGCAAGACGGCCTCGAAGCATCGTCGTTTCCCGTGCGGGGTCACGGTGGTGCTTTTGAGGCGGTCCCGGATGACCCAGGGTGGGCGTCGGTGTTTCTTCGCCAGGGTCGTGAACATCGATCGTTCCATCATCCAGCGGGGTCAAGTCCCTGTTCGTGGTGTAACTGCTGATCCTTCGGAGATGGATTAGAAGGGCTGCTCGTCGTCGGCGAGCGTGGGCGGGGTGTCGTTGCTGGTGGGCCTCCAGTCGGTGTCGGGGTCGAAGAAGTCGTCGGGGAACGGGGCCGGTTGGCCGGTCTCGTTCCACCAGCCGGTGAAGCCGCCGGCGGCGAGGATGGCGAGGTCGTGCTCGCGCTGGGTCCTGGTGTCGTCGTTCATGCGGTGGGCTCCAGCTCGGGCAGGTCGTCGCCGGCGGTGGCCTGGTCGAGGCTGGCTTGGGCGGCTTGGGCGGCTTGGGCGGTTTGGGCGGCTGCCTGTGCTGCGGCGGTCTTGATGGCGGTCCGTGCTCTGGTGATGGCCTCGAGTCCGAGGTAGCGGCGGCCCTCGATCCAGTCGTCGTGTTGCTCGACCAGCACCGCGCCGACGAGCCTGGTCACGGAGTTGCGGTCGGGGAAGATCCCGACCACGTCGGTCCTTCTGCGGATCTCACGGTTGAGCCGTTCGTTGGGGTTGTTGGACCAGATCTGGCGCCAGATCTCACGGGGGAACGCGGTGAAGGCCAGCACGTCGGCGCGAGCGGTGTCGAGGTGGTCGGCCACGTCGGGAAGCTTGTCGGCCAACGCGTCGAGCATCTTGTCGTACTGGGCGGCTACCGCGTCGGCGTCGGGCTGGTCGTAGACCGAGTGCAGCAGCGCCTTCACACCGTTCCAGGCCGACTTCGGCGTCACGTCCATCAGGTTCGCTGCGTAGTGCGTCCTGCACCGCTGCCAGGACGCTCCGGGCAGGTTGGCCGCGATCGCCTCCACCAGGCCCGCGTGGGCATCGGAAGTGACGAGCATGACCCCGTCCGGGCCGGATGCCAGGCCGCGGGCGACCAGATCGGCGAAGAAGGTGTTCCACGCCGCGTGTGTCTCGCTGGTGGCGACCTGGACGCCCAACACTTCGCGGTGCCCGTCAGCGTTGACACCGGTCGCGACGAGCACGACGGCGTTGATGACCCGGCCGTTCTCACGAACCTTCATCGTCAACGCGTCCGCGGCGAGGAACGCGAACGGTCCTGGACCTCCTGGCTCGTCGAGCCGGCGGGTGCGGAACGCCTTGACCTGCTCGTCGAGATCGGCAGCCATCCGCGACACCTGGCTCTTGGACAGCGAAGTGATCCCCAGGGTCGCGACGAGCTTGTCCATCCGACGCGTGGACACACCCAGGAGGTAGCAGGTCGCGACCACCGAGATCAGCGCGGCCTCGGCACGCTTCTTGTGCTCCAGCAGCCAGTCGGGGAAGTACGACCCGGTACGGAGCTTGGGGACCGCGACGTCGATCGTGCCGACCCGGGTGTCCAGGTCGCGGTGGCGGTAGCCGTTGCGGGAGTTGACCCGCTCTGGCGACGCGATGCCGTACTCGGCGCCGCACACCGCGTCGGCATCAGCCGAGAGCAGTGCGTTGATCACCGTCGCCAGCAGGGTCCGCATCAGATCGGGCGAGGCGTCGGAGAGTCCCTTCTCCAGCAGCGCGACAGGGTTGAGAATGTGAGGAGCGGTCATCGTGATGACTCCGTTCGAGAGTGCTTTGGAAGGTTCACTCGAAGGATCACGCGGTGGCCGCTGCCTCGTCCCCACGACACGCTCGGGGCTGGAGATCTGAGCTACCGCGTTACACCACTATCAGGGACGCAACTTCCAGCGGATCTTGTTGAGCCAGTTGGTGTTGCCGGCCATCTGGTAGTACTGCACGTACCCTCGGTACTCCGCGCCATAGACCGTGACGATGTGATGGTCGCTGGTGCGGAGCAGTTCGTTACGGACCAACGGCCGGTTGGCCTGCAGGGCCTCGGCAAAGTCGCTGATCACGTCGTGAGCAGCGCGAGCGGGCGTTGGCTGTCGGCGGCGTGATGTCGCAGTGCCTGCGCGATGTTGGTCCATCCAGCGATGCGGAGCAGGCTGA
>JBDIAO010000215.1:0-3344 GCA_039812375.1 Phycicoccus sp.
GTAGTCCCGCGGTGGCTCCGGCGTACCCAACAGCAGCGACCGGGCGCGGTCCGGATCGGTGTCGACGAGTGCCATCCCCAGGCCGTACCCGAAGCTCGACATGCCGGTCTCGGCATAGGCCCGCTCGAGGTACGGCGCGAACCCCGCCAGCGCACCCTGCTCGTAGGCCGCCTGCCCATGGATGCCCGCTTCGGCGGCCTGGAAGTAGTGCCGGCTCGCGGTCGGCGTCCGAGCCACCACCGCGGCAAGGTCGGCCGCCGCGTCCTCGTACCGGCCCTGGAACATCGCCAATGCCACTCGCACGTAGCGGGTCTGGCGCAGCAACGTCGGATCGCGCAACTCTTCAGCTCGCTGCTCCAACTCCACCGACCGGTCGGCGGCGGCAGCCACCTCACCGCACTCCACCTGGTAACTCACCGAGTTGAGGTCCGCGACCAGGGCCAGGGTGGGCGGCAGGCCCGGCAGCGACCGCAGCAGCCGGGCGGTGTCCGCCCGTTCGGTGATGAAGTCGGGTCCGCGCAACGCGACCAACCGCAGTTGAACCACCCGGATGAGCAGGTCGGGGTCGTCCAGTGCCCGGGCCGCCTGGACTGCTCCGCCAGTCACCGCATCGATGTCCCCGTCACCACCACTGGCGCTGAGGAGTACGCCGCGGCAGGCCTCCCCGAGCGCCCAGACCGACGATCCTGTGGGAAGGGCGGCGAGCGCCTGCTGCAACCTGCGGTCGATCATGCTGACATCGGTGTCGTAGGGGAAGGAGATCCACTGCGGATCGGCGAGCATGGTGTCCACCACCTGCACCACTTGCGCCGGATCGCGAACCAGATCTAGCGCCTGGATCCCCACAGCGGCCGCCTCGTCGTAGCGTGCGCCGGCATAGAGGGATCTGGCCAACTCCAGCAACAATTCGGCCCGTCGCCGGCCACCCAACCCGGCCAGTTCGCCGGCGGCGACCGCCTGCTGACACAGCACGACGGCGTGTTCGGGCGCGTGTCGAGCCCGGGCCGCCACCGCCGCGTCGATGCAGGCCTCGGCGGCTGCCGTCGCCCGGTCGGGACCGAGCTCGACCGCGGCGATCCAGTGCCCGGCCCGGGCGGCGAGCAGGTCGGGCCGCCCCGCCCGTATCCGGTCCAGGGCACGGGCGCAGCGTTCGTGGTGGATGGCCAGCCAGGCCGCCGAGCGGCGGGCGAGCAGGGCATCGATCACCAGCGCGTGGCTGAAGGTCTGGCCGTGTCCGGTCGGGGACTCGCGGACGAGGCCGGCCTGATAGGCCCGGTCGAGGGCCAGAGCGGTGGCTTCCAGGGACAGGTCGCCGGTCTCGGCGATCAGCCAGGTCTCGAACTCCTCGCCCACCACCGCGGCGGCCTCCAGCGCTGAGACCACCTCCGATCCGAGGCGATCGACCCGATCGCACAGCACGTCTCGAACGGCCGCCGGCAGCTCGCCGTCGGCGCGAGCCAGTTCGGTGACATAGAACGGGTTTCCGCCGGTTCGCTCCGCCAACAGCCGGGCGTTGTCGGGTCCCGAATCGGTGCCACGGAGTTGACCGACGAGTTCGCGTACGTCGTTCTCGTCAAGGCCCTCGAGCTCGACCCGTCGCGCCCCTACCCGGGCCAATCGAGCGAGGGTGGCAGTGAGCAACGCTGTTTCGTGCGACCGGAAGCTGGCGATGAGCAGCAACCCGGGGATGCGCACGGCCGCCACATGTTCGAGCAGCCGCAGGCTCGCCTCGTCGGCGGCGTGGATGTCCTCGAGGATCACCTCGGTGGGTCCGATCGACGCGAGATATCCGGCAACGTCGTCGAAGAAGCGCAGCCGGGCGCCCTCGCCGGTGTCCCGGGCCTCGTTGCCGGACGCGAGCAACTCGGTCAGCGAGGACGCGAGGACGACCTGCGGTCGCAGCATCGCGCCGGCGCGGATCACCTGTTCCCATCCCCACAGTGGCGGCGGGGTCGCGTGGTCCGGGTAGCGGCCCCAGAGCGAGCTGGCCATCGCGAAACGTGCCAGCAGGGTGGACTTACCGACGCCGGGCTCGCCGGACAGCAGCACCACCACAGATCGGGTCAGAGCATCTCGTCGCGCCTGCTGCAGCGTCGCGAGTTCGGCGGTTCGACCCACGAACGTGGTGACGGTTGGGTGTTCTCGGGATGTTTCCGGCGCGGGGACCGCTTGGCGCAGGATGGCCGTCTCGAGATCGCGCAGGGCGGGTCCCGGGTCGATGCCCAGGTCCTCGGCGAGCAACCGCCGGACCGTGCGGAGCCGATCGAGTGCATCGGCCTGCCGGCCCTGGGCCACGTACGCCCGGACGAGGAGTTCCCAGGCGTGCTCCCGCAGCGGCTCGGCCCTGAGGAACACCTCCATCGCGGTCACCACGTCCGCCGAACGCCCGAGTGTCAGCAGCAGTTCGGCGCGCTGTTCGACGGCCGCTGCATGCAGTTCGGCGAGTCGGGCAATCTCGGGCTGCGCCCAGGACTCGTCGCGTACGTCGTGGTAGCTCTCGCCACGCCACAGGCCCAGTGCCTCGTCGAGGGTGGCAACGGCACGTTCGGTACGCCCGCTCAGGGCGAGTTCACGGGCCCGGGCCAGCAGGGTGTCGAGTTCGCGGACGTCCAACTCGAGCGCGCCCGGCTTTGCAGCGCTTGATCGCAGCCCGTACCCGCCACCTTCGGTCACCAGGATCAGCGGCGACTCGTCGCGAGCGCGGTTCGGCTCGAGCAGCCTGCGCAACTGCGACACGTACACCTGGAGATTGGCGCCGGCGCTGGCCGGGGGATGCTCTCCCCAGAGGTGGTCGATGATTGACCCCGGGCTCAGGATGTGGTCGACGTGCATGACCAGCAGACACAGCAGGGCCCGCTGCTTGGGGGGTCCGGCGGCCACCTCACCGTTTGAGGAGACGACCTGAAGCGGACCGAGCACGTTGACGCGCACCCGCAAAGTATCGGGGACAAACCCGCCCGGGTCCGACTGTGGCAAGAATGCTACAGTTGCACACATGGCTACCGTTGCTTCGCGGGACCTGCGGAATCACACGGCGGAAGTGCTGCGCCAGGTCTCCGACGGCACTCCGGTGACAATCACGGTCAATGGCAAGCCCGTAGCGCAGCTGGGGCCCGTACGATCGGCGAAGTCCCAGTTCTTCACCCGCGCCGAGCTGATGGACCTGATCGCGTTACATCAGGCTGACCCTGGGCTGGCGCGAGATCTCGATGCCCTGGCCGGCGACACGACCGACGATCTCGACCCGCTATGAGCGAGCGTTCCGCCGTCCTCGACACGAGCATCCTGATCGCCCGAGAGACGGGGCGCAGACTGGAGACCGAACGGCTGCCTGAGCAGACGAC
>JBDIAO010000216.1:0-3342 GCA_039812375.1 Phycicoccus sp.
GGGGGACGCTCACGGGCAGCACCCGGAATGGCACCAGGTCGCCGTCGCCTGTTCTGGCGAGACCGCGCCCGGGCTGGGCTGCCGGCAGAGCGGCTGCATCGGGTGCCTCGATGACGTCTTGGGAGTCCTGTCGGTCCCGGACCCGCAGGGCGACGCGGAGGTTGACGTTGGCCCGAATCTCCGGGCCGATGACACCCCCCGGGCGTTGGGTGGCCAGGATCAGGTGTACCCCGAGCGAGCGGCCCACGGCGGCGAGGTGGACGATACCGGCGAGGACCTCCGGGTGCTCTTGGGTGAGCGCCCGGAACTCGTCGATGACGATGACCAGACGGGCCAGTCGTGCACGGTCCGCGAGGGTCGTGACGTGGTCGAGGTATGCCGTCCGGTCGGTGATCCCATGCTCGGCGAGGACTCGTTCCCGTCGGGCCACCTCGGCTTGCAGCGCTTGCAGTGCTCGGGATGCGAGCCCAGGACCAAGGTCGGTGATCAGGCCAGCAACGTGAGGCAGGTCGGCGCATGGCCCGAAGGAGGCGCCCCCCTTGTAGTCCACCAGGACCAAGGAGAGGTCCTCCGGGGGCAGGGTGAGCGCGAGGGAGGTGACGACGGCGCGCAGGAGCTCGCTCTTGCCCGACCCCGTGGTCCCGCCGAGGAGGACGTGGGGGCCGTCAAGGTCGAGGTCCACCTCCCATCGCCGGTTCCCGGTGAGCCCGACGACGGCCACTGCCTGGTCCGCTCCGATGCCCGCGTGCCCCGCGTCGAGCCCCGCGGCCCAGCGAGGTGTCCACCCGGTCACCTCCGCGAGGTTGGACAACTCATCTGCGGATTCGCGCCACTGCGGCGGTCGCAGGGGAGCCAGTGACCTGGTGAGCCGGTCGACCCACCCCCAACCCACCTCGTCCGGGATGAGCTCCACGGTGTCCTCGCCGGTGTGCAACAGGGCAGGCAGGGCGGTCAGATCGAGTTCGGCTGCTACCTCGGGCACCGGTCGGGTCGACGCGAGGACGAGGAGGACTCCGGCGCGGCGCGCCCGATCGAGGAGGGCACTGACATCGACTGCGGTGGGGAGGGCTGGGATGACCACGATCCGGGTGGGCCCGGTCGGTCCGGACTCCCACTCCTGCGCCTCCACGCTGAGTTGGGTCGCGGCATCCGCGCCGGTCGCCGCTGTGCGGTGGGCTGGCCGGTGCGGCAGCCATCGCCATGGTGACTGCGGGTCCTCGTCGAGGACGACGAGGGTGAGCTCGGTGGGGGAGTGCAGCACGGCGAGCTGACCCAGAAGTGCATCGATAACCCGCCGAGATCGCCGTGCGTCGCCGCGTACGACGAGGGCCCCGGCAGCACGCAGGTCGACCAGCACCGGCGCCTCGCGGTGACGCCGCTGGGCCGACGAGGCCGTGTCCAGCCCAGGTGACGCGGCGTCGCTGACGTACACGTGGGAAAGGGGTGACCCCCAGCCCAGCCGAATCCACGGGCGCTCGTCCCCCGACAAGGGGCGTGTCCACAGCGGTTCGCTCCGCCGGGTGGCTGCATCGAGCAGGGCAGCGGGGTCGGGGACAAGGAGGTCGAGGTGGGAGGCCTCGTCGGTCAGGGCTAGCGACACCTCCGCCTCGACCCGCGCGAGTGCGTCTGCGTAGCCGGCAAGTTCTCGCCTGTGGTGGCGTCGCCCCAGCCACCTCTCGCCGGCCGCCGTTGTCAGCGCGAGCAGCGGGCCCAACACGGCGAACCACAGCATGCGTGGTCCGAGGACCAGAGCGAGGACCCCGGCGACCGGGATTGAGGCGAGGACCGCGACCCAGGGCACCCGGGTGCGGGAGGGTGGCGACGGACTGACGGGTCGTCGGACGTGCCGGGGGCCCAGTATGGGAGGTTGGGCCAGGCGCGGCTCAAGCACCAACCGGCCCTGCCCGTCGGGTGCGGTGTCCAGGGCGGGTGCCGGCGGCGGCGCGAGTCGGAACCTGCTGCGGCCTGCCCCAACGACCGTACTGGAGGTGAGTCGGCCAGCACGATGGGTCCCGTTCGTCGAGCCGGCATCCTCGACCCGCACGTGGGTCTGTTCCACGGTCACGCTGAAGTGGGTCCGGCTCAGGTCGGGATCGTCGACCCTCAGGTCGCAGCCGGCGCCTCGTCCCACCACCCGGCGCCCGCTGAGAGGCAAGGCATGGCCTGCGTCTGGCCCGCCGACGACCCGTAGTGTCACTGCGGACTCACTCGGGCGTGGCAGCGCGGGAGGGCCGCCGAGCAGGACCTGCGCGCCGTGCAGCAGTGGGGGGTGCCCGACGCGGTCAGACCCCGCCACCGGCAGGCCCCGTACGGACAGAGCCCCCGGGGTGGTAGCGAGGAGATCGGTGAGAGTCGTGTGGAGGTCGTCCGCTGTGCGGATCCGGGCCGGGTCCACCTCGACGTCTCTGGCGGCGGTGCGCCCAGGTTCGACGAGGGTCAGTGAGAGGAACACGACAGCACCGTAGGTGAGCGGTCGGCATACCCGTCCTGAGTTATCCACAGGGCAGCAAGACTCTGGAGCGGTCGAGGCGTGCGGGCCGCCGTCCAGCACCCGGCGAGCTGCGGTTCGCCGGGTGCCTGTGGACAGCCTGTGCGCGCACGTGTCCGGTCTTGGTTTGATGTCCTGGGACGAAGGGAGGGTGTGGTGGACGCCGTACAGACACTGCACGGGGAGGTTCGCGAGCTGATCCGGCGCTCGGGCCTGGACCCGGCGACCGATGACGCGGCCGTGCGCCGGCTCGTTCGCGAGGCGGTGCAGGACTACGACACCCGCTCGCTGCACGGGGGCCTGCCCGTACTCGAGGATGTCGACGCAGCCGCGAAACAGCTGTGGGATAGTGTCGCCGGTTACGGCCCGCTGCAGCCCTACTTCGACGACCCGACCGTCGAGGAGATCTGGGTGAACCAGCCATCTCGGGTCTTCGTTGCTCGCGGTGGGATCGCGGAGCTGACCAACACGATTCTCACTCGGGACGGGGTCCGCGACCTCGTGGAGCGGATGCTCAAGTCGAGCGGTCGGCGAGTCGACCTGTCATCGCCGTTCGTCGACGCCACTTTGCCCGACGGGTCCCGACTGCATGTCGTCATCCCGGACATCACCCGTGAGGACTGGCTGGTCAACATCCGCAAGTTCGTCGTTCGCGCGGATTCTCTGGACGATCTCGTCCGGCTCGACACGCTCACCCGGCAGGCGGCGACCTTCCTGGCCGCCGCCGTCGTCTCCGGGCTCAACATCCTGGTGTCCGGGGGGACCCAGGCGGGCAAGACGACGATGCTCAACTGCCTTGCCTCAGCAATCCCAGCCCGGGAACGCGTCATCACTTGCGAAGAAGTGTTCGAACT
>JBDIAO010000217.1:0-3337 GCA_039812375.1 Phycicoccus sp.
CGAGTTGGAAGCCGAGGTCGTCGCTGTCGATGAGGGTCAGGCCGAGGCTGCGGCTTCCGCGTGGCGCCGGTTCGGCAAGGGTCGACACCCGGCCGGCCTCAATCTGGGTGACACCTTCAGCTACGCGCTGGCCGGCACCCGCGGCGAGGCGTTGCTGTTCAAGGGGTGCGATTTCTCCGCGACCGACATCATCCAGGCCTGAGTGGCGGCATCACCCTGGAACGCCAGTAGCGCCATCCGCTCGGCGAGGCAGTTGCCGGGCCGACTGAATGCAAAGTGCAATCGGTTTCCGGGTGCCGGTTGGCAGCGGATGGCGGCAAGCCTGCTTCACTGGAGGCGATGCACTACCTCGATCATGAGAGCGGCACCTGGTTCCTTCTCGGGCACCGGGGCGGGGTCTACCTGGACGCCCGCTACAGCTACAGCGCGCTGATCGACGATTCCGCGCTGATCCGGCTGGACGACGCCGAACTCGAGGCCTATCGCAGCGGCGGCCACGAATACCTGACCGATCTGGCCACCCGCATTCACCACAGTGCCCCCTACCTGGAGAGCTCTCGTTACTTCCCGAGAGATCTCTACCGCGGGCCGGAGGGCGCCAGGTACCGCCAGGTGGTCGCCGACGCTATCGCCGACCACACCTGGATCGCCGACCACCGCCGACGCGGCGCTGACTAGGGGTGTCTGCCTCGACCTGGACGCGGTTGAGGTCGAGTGTGTCGAAGGCCCACCGGAGCAGGGCCCGCGCCGCTGCACGCGACGTGGGCGCTACAACCCCGTAACGGGGTGGATCGAGGAGTGCAGAAGTGCTTGCCTGGGAGGATGCAGGTTCAACGCATCGCACCGATCCTGACCGTCGATGACGTCGCCACCGCCATCGCGGAACACACCGAAGTGCTCGGCATGCGGGTGGTGATGGACATGGGCTGGATCGCCTTCCTGGCCGATGACGACGGCCGGCAGATCGGCCTGATGACCTCGGATGCGACCGCACCGGTCAATCCGGACGTCTCCGTCTTCGTGGACGATGTGGAGGCGGCCCACGCGGCCGCGCGGGCCGCCGGCGTCGAGATCGTCCACCCGCTGACGTTCGAGGAGTGGGGTGTGCGCCGCTTCTTCTACCGGGACTCCTCCGGACAGGTGGTCAACGTCGGGACCCACGCCCGCGAGTCGGCCTGACTGGACTTACTCATCTAGGAGCGATCACCCGGGGCGAATGGACCGTGCAGGGCCGCCCACTGCAACAGCATGATGGTCTTGCCGTCGATGATCTGCCCCGCCCTGGTCATCGCGAGCGCTTCGGCGAAGTCGAGTTCGAGCACTTCGATGTCCTCGCCCTCGTCGGCAACCCCGCCGCCTTCGCTCGTCCGGTTCTCGGGCGTGTAGGCGGCCGCGAAGAAGTGCAGCCGCTCGGTCACCGAGCCGGGGCTCATGTACGCGTCGAAGACGTGCTCGATCCGACTGAGGGTCACGCCCAGCTCCTCGGCGCTCTCGCGACGAATGGCGGTGAGGGGGTCGTCGGCGTCCAGAAGCCCTGCCGCTGCTTCGATGAGGAGCCCGTCCGGATGATCGTTCACGTAGGCCGGAAACCTGAACTGGCGGGTCAGCAGGACCGTTCGACGCTCGACGTCGTAGGGAAGGATCACCGCGCCGTTCCCGCGGTCATAGGTCTCCCGCTGCTGGCGTTCCCAGCGCCCGTCACGTCGCCGGTAGTCGAAGGTGGTGCGCCTGAGCACGTGCCAGCCCTGCGAAGTCAGCTCGACATCTCGGATCATCACGTCCGGGTTGCGGCTTAGCTCCCTCCCGGTGCGATCAAGACCGGTGCGTCCCCGATGGTCCGGGACGTCGACGCCGGGGGTCTTCATATGATCTGCGCTGTCGTCATGGCGGCCACCATACATGCAATAATACGTAGAAACAGGAAGGAATATGGATGCTTGCCGCTCAACGCCGCGCTCACCTGCTCAGAATCCTTGCGGAAACAGGCAAGATCGTGGCTATGGACGTCGCGGTCGACTTAGGCATCTCGGTGGACAGCATCCGTCGCGACCTGCGTGATCTGGCCGCCGAGGGGCTGTGTCAGCGGGTCTACGGGGGCGCCTTGCCGACCTCGCCCGCCATCGTCGACTACGCCGCCCGCCAGAGCGTCGAGCCCGAGGGCAAGCGGGCGGTGGCCGCGAAGGCGGCTTCCCTGGTCCACCCCGGTGGAGTGCTCATCCTCGACGGTGGCACCACCGCGCTCGCGGTCGCCCAGCTGCTTCCGAAGGAACTGGAATGCACCGTGATCACCAACAGTCCGACCATCGCGTCGGCGCTGCTGCAGCATCCCCGGGCTGAGCTGTTCCTGCTGGGTGGCCGGATCTTCAAACACTCCGCCGTCACCTGCGGGGCCGCTGCCGTCGAGGCTGCCCAGTACGTCTCGGCTGACCTCTGCTTCCTCGGCGTCACCGGAGTCCACCCGGAGGCCGGGCTCACCACCGGGGACGCCGAGGACGCCGCGATGAAGCGGGCCCTTGCCGCGCGCGCGGCCGAGACCTACATACTCGCCTCGTCGGAGAAGATCGGGACGGCCTCGCCCTACCGTGTGCTGCCCTGGGGCCAAGTCTCCGGAGTGATCACCGATGCCAGTCCAGCCAATGCCGTCATCAAAGAGGTCGCGACCCATGGGGTCGAGATCCTGCAAGCCGGTCTCAACTCTCCCGATGGCCGCGCATTGAAGTGAGGGTGAACCGCATTCGAGGCAGAACCCGGCCGGCGATCGAGCCGCTCGCTGTCTCGCCGATTCGAACCGCGCCGTACTGGGCGTAGAAGGACTCCGCACCCGGATCGGCCTCGAGGGTCAGGTCGTTGAAGCCGCGCACGGTCGCTTCGCTCAGGGCGTCTTTGAGCAGCAGGCTGCCCACGCCTCGTCCGATCGCATCAAGATCGACGAAGAGTGAGGCGAGTTCGCCGTGCGGTGGGGTGCCGTGCAGGCAATGGAAGCCGAGGATTCTTGGCCCCTCCACGGCGATCCTGATCGCGCCCGAAGCGCACTCATCCGGACCGACGGTCAGTTCCGCTCGGCAGGCGGCGAGGAACTCGGCGTCGTACCCCCAGTGGCTCTTCGAGCGAAGCGCCAGTTCGGTCAGTGCCGCGGCCTCCCCGCCCCGGGCCGGGCGAATCGTTACCCCGTGAGTCATGCCAAGCAGCCTATGAGGACGTGTGGCGGCGCCCAGGGGTAGGTGACCAGCGGTGAACGAAGAGGTTCGATTGTTGGGGAAGCGCTGGTCATTCACGTCATCCCGGGCTCCGACCCGGGATCTCAGGCGGGAGAGATCCCGGATCAAGTCCGGGATGA
>JBDIAO010000218.1:0-3333 GCA_039812375.1 Phycicoccus sp.
TCACCCGTGGACCGTGGGGCGCGTACGCGGTTCTGGCCGGCAACCGCGACCTCCTGCATCTGGACCAGATGCGGGTCACGGTCGGCGACACCGTCGGCGCCGGCGACTCGTTCATGGCCGGCCTGCTCTCCGGGCTGTTGGAAGCTGGACTGCTCGGTTCCCGGGAGGCCGTCGGGCGGCTGCACCAGGCCGACTGGACGGCCGTTCAGCCGGCCCTGCTCCGGGCGGTGGTGACCAGTGCGATCACGGTCAGCCACGACGGCGCGTACGCGCCCACCATGGATGAGGTGAACGCGTTCCTCGCCACGCTGTGAGCCTCACCTGAGCTGGACGAAGACCGCAGCCGTACGTCCCGGGACCGTGAAGGTGCCGGTCCCGGGATCCCAGCAGGCGGTCTTCGCCACTGGGTCTGTCCCGGCGGCCTGCACGGGTGAGAGGTTCCAATCTCCGGTCAGTCCGGGCACCTGTTGAGTGATCGGTTTCGGAGAGGTGTTGAACACCACCACGACACCGCGCAGCCGTCGATCGACCGGCCGGCCCACCGAGTCGTCGATGCGCAGCACGATCACTCCGTCATGGGCGGCACTCGTGCCCGACACCGGGAAAGTCACCTTCTGCTTGATCGCGGCGGCAGAACCCAGCCGGAACAAGGGCGTGGAGAAGCGCAGCCGCAGCAGCTCCTGGGCCTGAGCTGTTGCCATCGCGACATCGGCCGTCGTCGGTTTCAGCGCGGGGTCGGCCAGCAGTGGCTGCTGGTAGGTCCATTTGGCCCCGTTGTCCGCTTTCGGCGGCAGCCCGTGACCAAAGCCGTTGTCGGCGCCGGTCCAGTCCAGGATGTTGAACCAGTCGCCGGAGTTGTAGGAGTTCCGATCCAGGCTCTTGCTCCGCAACAGATCGGTCCCGGCGTGCCAGAGTGACGGCGTCTGAGCCAGCGCGGTGAACGCCAGGGCGACCGTATTGGCCCGCACCCGTTGCTCCATGGTCGTGTCGGTGGGCAGCTTGTAGGCGAGCGCATCGAACAGGGTCTCGTTGTCGTGGGCGTCGACGTAGCTGACCACCTCGTCGGGCTGGTCGGCATAGCCCGCCGGTCGCCCGTCGTAGTCGACCTGGTCGCCTCGGACTGTCTGCCCGGCGTGGTTACGGAACGCGTACGACCGCAGATTGCCGGCCAGTCCGAGCTGGACCAGATCGGTAGCGTTGGCCAGCCGTTGGGCGATAGTGGCAGAGTCGTCGGGATCCGTGCCGTTCGGGTCGGTGCCGAGGCCCGTGCCCAGACCCTGTCGGCGTGGGTCGTCATCGAACGGTCCCCCACCCCGGACGGCGTCGCGGAGCCGATCGGAGAACGTCCCGATGCCGGTGCCGCCGAGCTGGCCTTGGGTGGCCTGGACGAAGCGTGCATTGTCGGCGACCTCGCCGAAGTTCCAACCCTCGCCGTAGACGTAGATCGATTTCCCGTCGACCCCGTCCTTGCGACGTGTCAGCTTGTCCAATGCTCGCCGCACGGCCAGCAGGTTGGCTCTGCTGTGGTGTCCCATCAGGTCGAAGCGGAAGCCGTCCACGCGATAGTGCCGGGCCCACAGCACCGTCGAGTCGACCATGATCTTTTCGCCCATCATGTTCTCGGTCGCCACGTTCTGGCAGCAGGTCGAGGTGGTCACCGTGCCTGCAGCGTCGAGCCGGTAGTAGTAGCCGGGGACCACCTTGTCGAGCACGGAGGTCTTGGCGTTGCCCGAGCTCGGCGTGTGGTTGTAGACCTGATCGAGCACAACCCGCAGCCCGGCCGCGTGCAGTCCTGCCACCATGGTGCGGAACTCAGCCACCCGGGATCCACCGTCCGCGTTCGCTGCCGAGGAAGCGTAGGAACCTTCTGGAGTCATCCAGTGCCACGGGTCGTAGCCCCAGTTGAACGCGTCCTCATCGGCCGTTGCCATCACGCAGGCCTGCTGGTCCTCACTGTCTGGTGCGTACGACTCCAGGTCGCAGTCCGGCCGCTGCTGGTTCGCCGGATCCTCCGGGATCGAGGCGATGTCGAAGGTCGGCAGCAAGTGCACGGTGTTCATTCCGGCTTGGGCGAGAGCCTGCAGGTGCCGCCAACCGTCACCGCTGGTGTCGGCGAAGGCCAGATAGCTGCCGCGGTGGGCAGCCGGGACGGTCTTGTCTTGGGAGGAGAAGTCGCGGACGTGCAACTCATAGATGGTCGAGTCGACCGCCCGCGGCAGCTCGGGTGCCTTCGTGCGACGCCAAGCGGCGGGTTGGTAGCGCCGATCGTCCAGGTCGACCGCCACTGACCTGGTGGAGTCCAGAGTCAGCGCTACGGAGTACGGGTCGGTGACCCGGTGGGTCTCGACCGCCGCCGTCTGTGGCTGGTACGCGGTGATCTCGTACAGATAGCGGGCATCACGCACGTGGCCGGTCGGGCGCACCGTCCACGACCCGTCGGGCTGCTCCCGCAAGGCAACCTTGCTGGCCGCCGAGACCGGCGCATCGGGGGCTGAGTCAGCCGACCAGAGCAGCAAAGCGACCTGGTGGGCGGTCGGTGCCCAGATCCGGAACGTGCCTCGGTTGTGGCGCCAAGCGATCCCGTACGCCTGTCTCCTCGCGCGCTTGCCGTAGAGCGCGTCCAGGACGAGCGCGGTCTGCACGCCTGTTGCGTTGACCAGGCGAGGTAGGGTGCCGGTCTCGTACCGGCCGATCACGACCTGCCCCTTGAGCAGCTCCTTGACCTGGCTGCGCGTGCCGTCGAGACGAAGCGCGAGATAGCCCTGCAGGTAGGGGAAGCTCCTGGTCACCGACGACGGCAGCCCCTTCGGGTCGTACCGCAGGTCATAGGTCTGGTCGCTCCACACGGTCCCGCTGTCGGCGGTGATCCCTGCGTGCTTCGACGCATGTAGCCGCCAGCGCGTCGTCTCAGGTCGCTCGAGGAGCAGGCTCGCGTCGGCCGGCCAGGCGAGGAGGCCGGGCCGTACCCAGTACGCCCGCGAACTCGTCAGGTCGGCCGAGCTCGCCGGTTCGCTCTTTGTGGCGCTCATGGCCAGTCCCGTCCTCTGCCGTGACGCGTGCTCATCCACGGACACATGCCTGCGCAAACGTAGCGCTTGGCGCCCGTCAGGTCTCGCAGCCAACGGACCGGTGCGATGACACCATGACCACATGCCTTCGACCCGGAGCCTGTCGGCGCGAATCGAGCAGGTGTCTGCTGCCACGCCGCCGAACCGGCATCGCGTGGTCGACTTTCTCCGTGCTGCCGCCATCACCGTCGTGGTGCTCGGGCACTGGACGATCGTGGCCGTCGGCCCCTCCGGTATCCAGCCACACGGCGTGCTCGACAACGCG
>JBDIAO010000219.1:0-3308 GCA_039812375.1 Phycicoccus sp.
CCTGGACCCTGACCTCGTGTCCGTGGCTGACCAGCTCGTGTACACCGGAAGGGGTGATGGCCACCCGGTATTCGTGGTTCTTGATCTCGGTCGGGACGCCTACCCTCATGTCCGGATCCTAGTGCCGCCGATCCCTCTTCGGGAGAGACCTTCGGCCCGCTCGACTCGGTAAGCGCTGCTTCCCACGCTCAACCCGAAGTCGCTCGGGATTCTCGTTGTCGCTCCATCTGCAGGTAGAGCGACAACCAGGAACCCGAGCGACTTTAGTTTCGGGCAAGGAGGGGGTTCGCGGGGCGAAGGAGAATCTGCGCCACCAAGAGATTGGGCAGCCAGCACAGCCAGGCGATAGCCGGGTAGACCTGGGCGAACTCCAGCCCCAGCCCGGTCGCCGCCGGCAGGTAGATCCGCAGCATCACAGCCGCGTACGTCAGCGCGAACGACCGGGTCATCCATCGGCGGTGTCGGCCGACGCCTCCCCCGCGAATCGCCACGAAACCCAGCAGCGTGGCCCCGACCCAGCAGACCGCCAGGCTGAGGAAGCCGAGCCCGGCCACCAGGCCGCTGGTCGAGAAGAGCGCGATCGCTCCGCCGGAGACGCCGCCCGCCACACAGGAGACGACATAGGTCCGACCGATCCAGCGGTGCACCCTGGGCAGCCGGTTCCGCAGCCCGCGGGCGAACTGGAACGGGCCGGTGAGCAGCGCCAGCCCGGCGGCCACGATATGGATCCGGAGTCCTAGCGGGGTGGGAAACCGGTTGGCGGCGATCTCCCCCGGGACGAGCCGGAAACCGCTTGCGACCAGAGCAACCGCGTAGCCGCCCACTGCGAGGGCAAACACGGTCATGACCACCCAGCCGACGCGTCGTAGCCGGCTAGGTCGGGCTGCTGCCAGCGGCGTAGCAACAGAGGAGGACGTGGTCGAGGTCATACCGGCATGCTCGTCTCGACTTGGTCCCACGACATCCGGCGCGAGCCCCGGGCATCAGCAGCACAACCCTGCCCCGCCCCTGGCCCAGCGGTGGGCAAACCCGGGTCGCCACCTCCCCATGATCCGAGTCGCTCGGGTTCCTGGTTGTCGCTCGATCTGTAGATAGAGCGACAACACCAAACCCGAGCGACTTCGTGGGGCGGACGGCGCTCGAGTGGACCGGCGGGCTAGCGCGCCAGCGCGGCCCGAGCCGGCCAGGGCGCGTCGGCCGCACGCAAGGACGCGAAGTGGTCGCCCTTCAGGTAGGCAGCCCAAGCCGCCAATACGCCGCTCACCATCGTCGGGTTGTGCAGATCGCCCGCTAGCACGGCATCGACCAGATCGGCCAAGGGCGCCCAGGACAGCTCCAACTCGGCTTCCTCGCCCTCTTTGACGAAACCGTCGGGTACCTCGACCGGGTGCAGGTCACGGGCGAGATAGACCCGCAGGCTCTCGCCGATGATGCCGGGCGTGGTGAACAGGTCCACCAGCACCTGCCAGGTGTTCGCCGCCAGGCCGACCTCCTCGGCCAGCTCCCGCTGGGCGGCCAGCACGTACTCCTCACCGCCGACGTCGAGCAGACCCGCCGGTGGCTCGATCAGGCGATGGCGGACGGGATGGCGATACTGCCGGACCACCGCGACCCGACCGTCGTCGTCCAGGGCAATGATCCCGACAGCGCCGGGATGTCGCAGGTACTCCCGCTGCAGGGTCTCCCCGTCGGGTGCGGTGATGTCGTCCTGCAGCAGCGCAGTGAAGTTCCCCGCACCGAGCACCCGTTCCGCCGTCACCGGCCAGGCCACGGCCTGATCGACCAGGTCGGCCCGGGTGAGGACATGACCGGTCAGAAGCTCGCTCACGACTTGGCATCCACCGGAAGCCGGGTGGCGAGCTTGCGCTCCAATGCCGCCTCCACCAGTCCGACGAACAGCGGATGCGGAACGGTCGGCCGGGACTTCAGCTCGGGGTGCGCCTGGGTGGCGACGAAGTAAGGATGGACCTCGGTCGGCAGCTCGATGAACTCCACCAGCCGCGAGTCCGGAGAGGTGCCGCTGATCACCAGCCCGGCTTCCTCGAGCCGGCCACGATAGGCGTTGTTCACCTCGTACCGGTGCCGATGCCGCTCAGCGACCTCGGTCTGCCCGTACCGCTTGGCGACCACCGAACCCGGCAGCAGCTCAGCCGGATAGGACCCCAATCGCATCGAGCCGCCCAGGTCGCCCTCCCCTTCGACGATGGCGATCTGCTCGGCCATGGTGGCGATCACGTGATGCGGCGCTTCCGGGCTGAACTCCGAGGAGTCCGCGCCCTCCAGACCGGCGAGATGACGCGCGACCTCGATCACCATGCACTGCAGGCCCAGACACAGCCCAAGGATCGGGATCTGGTTCTCCCGCGCATACCTGATCGCACCGACCTTGCCCTCGACGCCGCGGATCCCGAACCCACCAGGAATGCAGACCCCGTCCACATCCTGCAACGCCCGGGACGCGCCCTCGGGGGTCTCGCAGGTGTCGGACTGGACCCAGCGGACGACCACCTTGGCGCGGTTGGCGAACCCGCCGGCCCGCAGCGCCTCACACACGGACAGATAGGCGTCGGGCAGGTCGACGTACTTGCCGACCAACGCGATCACGACCTCCTCCTTCGGGTTGTGCACCCGGTTGAGCAGGTCGTTCCACACCGTCCAGTCGACGTCGCGGAACCGCAGGTCGAGCCGCCGGATCACGTACGCGTCCAGGCCCTCGGCGTGCAGCATCTTCGGCAGGTCGTAGATGCTCGGTACGTCGGTGTTCTCGACGACGGCCTCGACGTCCACGTCGCACATCAGCGAGATCTTGCGCTTCACCGACTCGGGGATCTCCCGGTCGCAGCGGCAGACGATCGCGTCCGGCTGGATACCGACCTGGCGCAACGCGGCGACCGAGTGCTGGGTCGGCTTGGTCTTCAACTCACCGGACGGGCCGATGTAGGGCACCAGGGAGACGTGCAGGAAGAAGCAGTTGTCCCGGCCGACGTCGTGGCGTACCTGCCGGGCCGCCTCCAGGAACGGCAGCGACTCGATGTCGCCGACAGTGCCGCCGATCTCGTGAATCACCACATCGATGTCCGGGCCACCCATGCCGAGCATGAGGTCCTTGATCTCGTTGGTGATGTGCGGGATGACCTGCACGGTGTCACCGAGATAGTCGCCGCGGCGTTCCTTGGCGATCACCGACGAGTAGACCTTGCCGGTGGTGACGTTGGCCTTGGCGGCCAGGTTGACGTTGAGGAACCGCTCGTAGTGGCCGATGTCGAGATCGGTCTCGGCGCCGTCCTCGGTGACGAAGACCTCGCCGT
>JBDIAO010000220.1:0-3273 GCA_039812375.1 Phycicoccus sp.
CCCCATGGACGCTCTCCAGTTCACCTGGTCCTCATCGGGATCGCCACCCTCTTGCTCTTCGGCTGGAATCAGCTGCGGGACAGATCGCGCAGCCTCGGCCGGTCGACGCGCCTGCTCGAGACCGAGCTGCGCTCGACGGCACCCGCATTCGAAGCGTCTCCGGTGGAGCGCACCCGTCATCTTCACAGCCTGGAACGGACAACACTCATGACCATCAGCCCCAGCCCTCAGGCCCCGTCGACCGGTGCCGCCTTCCGCCGACGCCTCACGTCCAGTCTCCCCCGTGGCCGCTCGGCCGCGGTCGTCACGGTTGTCGCGGCGCTGGCCATGGGTGGTTCCGTCGCAAGCGCATCGGCGGCGACCGTTCCAGCCCCGCACGCCGCCGCCGCCAACGGACCTGCGGCGACCGTCGCGCCATCGAACGGCGTCGTGATCACCGCACCCTCGCCCACACGCGTCGTCACCGGCAGCTCCGTCCCGGTGACCGTGCGCACCGGTGCCGACGTCACCGGGATCAAGGCGTTCATCGGGACGAAAAACATCTCCAGCAGGTTCCGTCGTCATGGCCGTCGCTGGACTGCGAGCCTCCCCGCTCGCCTGGTTGGCGACGGCACCCATCGACTGCTCGTGCAGGCACTGACCAGGCACGGCAGCGGTGGCTCCGCCGCAGAGACATTCACGGTCGGCCACACCATGCCTGGGCTGCTGAAGAGCGTGCACACCCGGAACCTCGATGGGGGCACCGTCACGGTGACCGCCCGCACGACGGCGGCCACCACGGCAACCCTCGTGGTCAACGGCACGGCGGTCGCGGATGTCAACGACCCCGGTTTCAGCACGGCCCACAGCTGGCAGCTGACCAAGCTGTCCGGTCTCCGCTCGGGCCTCAACCATGTCACGCTGTCCGTCCAGGAACGCCATGGCGGCGTCGCCACCAAGACCTGGACCTTCAAGCACACGATCGGCTCGGGCAGGCTCGGGGCCGATGACGCTCCGGCGATCGGCGCACAGGGACTGTATGTCGGAACCGACCTGGAGTCGGTGGACGGCGGCACCACCTACAACACCATGTATGCCGCCGGCACGGCATACACCTCGAGGCTCACGACGGGATCGGCCATCATCGTGCAGCTCAACGCCGCGACGCTCGCGCCCGTCGCGTCCAGCGTGGACGGCACCGAGATCGCGCCGAAGGACGGCACCGTCACCATCGCGGTGTGGAAGGACCACAACGTCTCGTTCGCCGGACAACCCAACGGCTCCCGCATCTGGATCGGCACCCGCGAGGTCGGCGAGAACGAGAGCATGGCGGACTGCCCCGGCGACGGCAACTGCAACACCAACCTGCACGGATGGCTGGAACCGGCGGCCGGAGTGAACCCCGCGACCTGGACCGACAGCGACATGCTCGACGTCCAGACGCGGCAGCACGGTGACACTGCCACCACGAACACGATGACAGTCGGCGACAGGTCCTACCCCGTCTCTCTGTCGAGTGGCGCGACCGGCGGGTTCGAGCTGCTGACGCTCAACAATGTCGGCGAGCCGACAGGGCCTGCTGCCGCCTACTCACTGATCGGTGATACGACCGCGGACGCCACCACCGAGAGCCGGCTCGCGACCGCCCTGTCCGACGCGGTCAGCGATGGCCACGTCACCGTCGTGCTCCAGGGCTTCGGAAAGCTGCCAGGCATCGATCCCACCGGGCCGCTCACGAAGGCGATCGCATCACTCGGCGGAAACGCCGACGTGGTCAGCCGCATTGGCAACTCGGTGCTCCCCGACAACACCTACGCGCTGGTCAGCGCCCGCTACACGGGCCAGAGCTGCGCCTCGTCGACGTCGAGCGGCGGCTCGAGCTCGCCCAGCGACCCGATCTGCGGCAATGTCAGGTGGCTCGCTCAGGAGTCCAGCTCGGAACGCGGCGCAACCGGTGTGCTGCAGTCACTGCTGGTCCGCGACCAGACCCAGAACGACGATGTGCCGATGACGACCACCTCGGCCTCCACGGCCCAGGTCAACGGCAGCGACGAGCTGACGCAGCTCATCTACCAGGCGCCGTCGTCGTGGAAGGACTGGGTGCCGGACGGCAGCGGCGGCCTGCGGAGCCCGACAGGCGCCGAGCAGGCGGCATTCGACGACATCGAGAGCGAGCTGGTGAACGCCCCGGGTAGCTTGATCCCCGCCGACCCCTCCACGTTCCTGTGCCCGAACGCCCCCGATCCGCTGCGTGGCGCGCTGTGCAACGCGGACTCGATCGTCCTGTCGTCGGAAGGGACGAACGTCGGGGATCTGTCATTCGACGCGAGCCAAGGAGCCGCGGGTGGATACACGGCAACGGATTTCAGCACCGTCCAGAAGGCGATCAAGGTCGAGTTCGCGGACGCCGCGATCATCCGCTCCGAGATCGGTGACTACCAGAAGCTGTTCGGCGACGCCACGGACAGCGCGATCGTGCAAGCAGGCACGATCAGTGACAACATCCTCAAGAACCTGCCCAAGTCCTCTGCCAATGCGGACGCCAACGCAATGAACGTGCTCAACGAGCTGACCAACATCGTCAGCGCGGTGGGCTTCGTCGCTCCCGAGCTGAGGTTCTTCTCCGGCATGCTCAAGCTGATGGGCATGTTCCAGCCCAACAGCGGACCCGGAACGCAGGTCAACAGCATCGAGCAGGTCACGCAGGACACGGCAGCGGCCACCCTGGCCTCGGAGCTCAACGACGCCTCGAAGGAGTTCGGCGTCTACGGTGACTTCCTCGCGTCGGACCCGGTCAAGCTGATGCAGGGAGCGCACCTGCTCGGTGCCGAGTACGCGCTCTCCGGGAACACCGAGAAGAACGTCGAGACGGCCACCGAGTACGGCGTCAACCAGTACCTGTGGGGCACACTCATGGCCCCCGTGTACACCAAGTGGACCGGTCCCGCCTCGCTCCACAACCCGCTCTCCTGCGTCAACACGGAATGGCCCGGGGGCAACAGCGACCCATTCAGCAACAGCGACCACAACGCGTACTGGGCAGGGGCGGGAACCCAGTCCTGGATCGGCCTGATCACGGACCCGGACACCTTCGGGTCCCACACGCTCTTCGGGCTGCCGGCCGCGACAGCCGACCAGTTGGCGGGGCCGATCAACCTCCAGACCTCGCCGAGCGCGACGACGAATGTCGGCGCCGTCGAGCCGTACTTCGAGAACACCTACCTGACCACGTCGAACATCCCGCTGCTCAAGAAGGGGAGCGGCCAGCTCTACTGGTGCGAGTAGCAACCTCAC
>JBDIAO010000221.1:0-3232 GCA_039812375.1 Phycicoccus sp.
TCCCACCGCCACCGCTCTGACCAGCGCAAAGGCCGGCTCCGACACACGCATTCGAGCCGGCGTTTCCGCCGTAGGATCAAAATCAGTCTCAACTGGACCTCCTGCGCCGGACGGATTGGGGTGCCACCGGCTATGGATTTGGCCGCGCGTCCAGGGTCGTGACTCTGGTCCCAAGCCTTGGTCTCTCCAGAGCTAGCTGGATGAGACAAACCGCCGAAACCGCGCGACGAACCTGCGACGCTTTGCGGTGTGGACCTGACCCAGCCCATAGCCGTTCAGTTCGTGCCGTTGCCGCCGACCAAGGCTCAGCAGCGACGCCGGGGCAAGCGACCCGCTCGGCCCAAGGCGTCGAAACGCGTCCTGGTGAGTGCGCCGTGCGTCAACTGCGGTGAGACCTACACGCCCGCTCGCAGCAACAATCCTTACTGCGGCCTTCGCTGTCACGATGAGTCACGTGCTGTGCGGTACGCGCGGACCTGTTATACGAAGTATCCAGACGGACCACCTGCCGACATCGCCGACGCGATCCGCATGAAGATCGCGCACGCCTTGGCTGGGGGATACGACGAAAGCGCGCGGCGCCTGACGCCCACGACGCGACGGTCTGTGAAGGAGCGGGACCGATGCTGCGTCCTGTGCGGTGAGCCCGGCACGGAGATCGACCATATCGACGGCCCATCCAACGACCTGTCGAACCTGCGCATGCTCTGCCGAAGCTGTCACCAGTTGATCACCGAGCAGCACTTCGTGCCCATTACCGACGCCGAGACACGGGAGCGACGAGACTGGCTCCTGGAGCGGATCATGCGGCCGGAGCCGATCCTTCCCTGTGACGGCGATGACTGGGCGACAACCTGGAGTCGGTGGACGAAGGACCGCGGTCTCTGGGAGGAACGCTGATCCGACGGCCCCCTCCTGGTCATCGTCCGGCAGGGCGACGGCCTGCTCATCGAGGCCGTCCAGGGTGCCGTCCATTGTCCGGGCTGCGGTGACCAACCGGTTCACCTCGCCTAACGCGTCCGCAGCCTGGGTAGCCCAACACCACGCACCGATCCGGCAGGCACTGTCCTGGCCGGTGACGGCGTGGTGATCGGTGACGGCCTGCAGTTCTCGAAGCAGGTGCGCGCCGCACAGCTGGTGTGCCGAAATGTTCTCGTAGGTGTCATAGGGTGCCCAGGCGTCATGCACCCGCGATCCCGTGAAGTCCGGCAGGACCCCGGCGGCGTTCATCGCCTCAGTGCCCCTCTTGGAGTGCACCGTGATGAGTGAGTACCGCGGCGTGGAGGCCCCATCTCACCAACGCTGCCTTGGTGACTCGTGCCTTGGGCGCCCCCCCACAACGCCGCGCTGCGCGAGCGAGATCGTCAGCCGTCAACGCGACCTCGCAGCCCGATCCAGTGACGAGGTCGATGGGGCCTGCCTTATGGCCGCGGTGACTGGGCGGGCGTGGACACCACGTTGCGTTACATGGTCTCCATGGCGGTGAAGGATCGGGTGAGTGAGTACCGGCGGCGGATGCGGGAGCGTGGCTTCCGGCCGGTGCAGATCTGGGTGCCGGATGTGAGGACGCCGCAGTTCGCAGCGGAGGCGCATCGCCAGTCGCTGGTCGTGGCGGCCGCGGATCTGCACGGTGATGACCAAGAGTTCGTGGAGGCGGTCTCGGCCTCGTGGGACGAGCAGTGAACCGCGGCGAGATCTGGACCGTCGCTGATGGGGTCTATGCGTCCAAACCTCGACCCGCGCTGATCGTGCAAGACGATCTCTTCGAGGCGACTGCGTCGGTGACAGTGGTGCCGTTCACGTCGTCGTTGACGGATGCTCCCCTGTTGCGGATCCGAGTCGCCAGCTCTGAGCTGTCGGGGTTGGATCGCGACAGCGACGTGATGGTCGACAAGCTGACCACTGTCCGCAGGGGTAACGTCCAGGAGCGAGTCGGTCGGGTCTCCGCTGACCAGCTGGCCGAGGTGGAGCGGGCGTTGATGGCGTTCCTAGGGCTTGCCCGGTGACGCCTCAGGCGCACCGAGGGTCTGGTCTCAGTTCTGGTCTCATTCGCCTCCGTCCGGGGCCGTTCGGCGAGCACGACGTCGATGACGGGTTTCTTGCTTGGTCCATCGGTGCTGCAGTCAGTCAGCGTTGGTATGCACGTCGAACCCGTCGTCCTGCAACAGCCCGGTCACCGTCTCCGGAATTCCGGGGTAGGACCGTACGTCCAGACCGGTGTCGACATCGCCGGTGGGGACGCTGCGGGTAGCGGCCGCGCTCGGCGCACCGCGGATGGTCAGCCATGGATGCGGTCCGCCGGGGGGAGAGCCTCGTTGCGTAGCATCCGCGCCGCGGCGGCGATGCCGGACGACTCCAAGGAGAGCCCGGACAGTTCGATCCGCCCGTCGGCGCGCAGCTCGGGCGGGTCAGCCCCCGCCACGAGAGGACCTTTCGTCGGGCGCGCTGGCGCAGTATGCAACGCCAGGTCGAGACCAGAGTTCGTCGTCGGCGAGAGCGGCGGCGCCGGCGATCCGGGAGCGGGCCCGGGATCGTTGCACGGGGCTGAGCCAGCTGTCGTGGCCAGCCAGGAGGGCGGCAATGGCCCATGCTGATGAGGGCGCCAACGGTGCCCCGGAGGCTGGCCCTCGAACCGGCTGAGGTCGCGCTCATCGACGATCCAGGTGTTGCCGATGCTCTGAGCGATGCGCCGACTCGCAGCTGCGACTGATCAGCCTTGGCCACCAGCGGACCCACCGAGCAGGATCAGCAGGCCGACGAGAGTCCCGGAGTTCAGGACCTTGCCGTCAGCCAGCAGCCCCGGCACGTCAGCCATCGGGATCCACTCGAACCGTCCCTCGTCGCGCTCCACTGGCTCACCGACTCGGTCGGTTGCGGTGGCCCGGAAGACGTGATGGCGGCTGGCGACCATGCCGATCATCGGCTCGAAGGAGGTGACCTCGCGCAGGTCGCGCACGGCATACCCCGTCTCCTCCAGGATCTCCCGCTCGACGGCGACCGCCGGCTCCTCCCCGTCCTCGACCAGGCCGCCGGGCAGCTCGTAGTTCCACACGCCGACCACGAACCGGTGCCGCCACGTCAACAGCACGTTCTCGCCGGGCGGGTCGGTGACGACGGCGACCGCGGCTGCGGGCATCCGAACGGTGTGGTGCTCGAAGCGGGCGCCGCTGGGCAGCTCGACGTCGGTCTTGCTCAGCGTGATCCACGGGCTGTCATAGAGGATGCGGCTGCC
>JBDIAO010000222.1:0-3208 GCA_039812375.1 Phycicoccus sp.
GGCGTGGCGGTGAGCCCGACCCAGTAGCGCGCGGGGATGGCGCGGACAGCGGCCTCGAACGCGGCTGCCGGGACGTGGTGGCACTCGTCGATGATGACCTGGCCGTAGGCGCCGAGCTTGTCGGCGAGGTCGGTTCGGCGGGCGAGCGTCTGCAAAGTGGCGATGTCAACAATGCCGGTGAGCTTGGATCGGCCGCCGCCGAGCTGCCCCGGCTTGGTGCCGAGGAGTTCGGTGATCTTGCGGCGCCATTGGTCGGCGAGCGTCCTGCGGTCGACCAGCACCAGTGTGGAAACGTTTCGCTGGGCTATGACTGCGCACGCCATGACGGTCTTCCCAGAGCCGGGCGGAGCGACCAAGAGTCCCAACTCATGCGGCAGTACGGCCTCCACTGCTCCCTGCTGCTGCGGCCTGAGGTCGAAGGTCGGCGAGAGGCGCAAAGGATCTCCGGCGACCCGCTGATCGTCGACCTCGACCTTGCTTCCGCCCCCCTCGATGAGCCGCGTCGCGGTGTCGCGTAGTCCGCGCGGGAGGACGAGGTGGTCGTCGAGCGTCTCGTCGTAGGAGGTGATGATGCGCGGGACGTTCCACGTCGACTGCCGGCGGCGCTGGCGCTCGTAGAACTCCGGGTTGTACGTCGAGGCAGCGTGCTTCAAGGTCGCATACAGCGAGGGGCTCAGCTCCGAGCCGGGTATCCGCACCGTGCCGTCAAGGCTCAGATGAACGATCGGTGCCGGATTCGGCTGGGTCTTGGTCGACCGGGCGGGCTGGGCCCGGTCAACACGTGCCCCGACCTTAGGCTCCCGGAGCGCCGAGGCGAGCTTTGTGACCTGCTTCGGGGTGAGGCGCTCCAGGGTGGAGAGGTACTCCCACTGGTCCTCGAACGGCTCCAGCGTGGCCAGGTCGAGGAAGACTGTGGTGCCGAGCTTTCGTGACTTGCCGTGGAGCGGGGCCGCGATCAGGTTGCCGGGTCCTTGTCCGGGCAGCACGTCCTGGGAGGGGAAGAGCCGGTCGTAGCAACGCAGGTCCATCCGGCCGCGGATCGCGATGGCTTCGCGGACGAGAGCGGTCCCGAGTTGGCGTGCGGTGGCTGCTGGCACGGGGTCGGTGAAGAAGATCCAAACGTGAGCGCCGATCCCGGACCGGGACACCTCCAGGGCGGCGGGCGCGCCAACGGCTCGTGCGGCCTTCAGGTAGGCGAGTGCGTCGAGCATCGCGGCCTGTCCGTCGAAGTCGGCGGCGAGCCAGCAGGTCTGGTCGCCGGGGAGCATCGGATAGAGGCCAACATGAACGTCCCCGGTCAGGTGCGCTGTGAGTACCTCGGGCGTCAACGGCAGGTGCCGCACTTCAGATGGTGACCGGCCCTTGCGCCAGCCGCCTTCGACAGCGGGCATCCAGCCGGACCTACCGGTGCGCGCGTTCTCCCAGCGAACGGCGTAGACGTCACGACGCGCACCGAACAGCGCGGCATAGAACTCGACCTTCGCCTGCGACGGCGACCGGGCATCCACTTGACCGGGCGTCTTGTCGAACCACGCCATCTGCGTGCCGAGCGCGGGCGCGGCCTCGGCGTCGGTCAGCTTGAGGAGTTTGCGCAAGCGCGCGTTCTCGACGCGCAAGCTCTCCAACTCGCTTTGCAGGTCGCTCACTGGGTCAAGTCTGCCGGGTCGATCTACTGGAAAGTCCGTTTTCCAGTACAGCAACGCAGCGTCCAAGAGGCGCGTGGGTCTTTGGGGCCCTGACCAGCCCACTCGAGGAGTCCGTATCTCCGAAGCGTCTGCAAATGGCGAGCTGCGGTCGGTCGCGTCACGTTGGCCAGCTCGGCTACCTGACCGGTGCTCAGCGGGCGGGCTTCCAATCGGAGAACGTCAAGAATCTGCCGCGCGGACTTCGTCAGACTTAGACCGACCGGCAAATGGTGCAGGTGAGGTTGATGTGACTGGTGTGTCGATGAGGTAGGGCACGGGCCCGAACGGTGATCATCGGATTGCGACGTCCAAACAATCACCCGTGGAGGGCCCGTGCCCCTGCTGCCAGCATCCCTGATCGAGCCCCTGTGGGTCGAATTCGCCACGCTGATCGGCGCGGCTGAGCATCCGGAGTTCGATCCAGCCCATCCGTTGGGATGTCATCGCCGCAGGATTCCGGACCGGGTGGTGTTCGACTGCGTCATCGCCGCGCTGGTCCACGTCAGCGGCTACGAGCGGGTCGCGGTGCCGGGCTGTTCAGATCGCACCATCCGGCGCCGGTTGCAGGACTGGGCCGACCGAGGCGTCACCAAAGATCTGTTGCGCACCGCGCTGGCCGGCCACGACCGGATGCTCAGGCTTGACCTGGAGGACCTGTCGGTGGACGGGTCGATCACCAAATCTCCTTGCGGTGGTGAGGTTTCCGGCCGGTCACCGGTCGACCGCGGCAAGCAGGGCACGAAACGCTCGGTGGTCACCGACGCCGGCGGCCTGCCACTGCACCTGGTTGCCGCGGCCGCCAACGACCACGATTCACCCCTGCTGGAGCCCACCCTGGCCGGGGTTCCCGATACCGTTGGCCCACTACCGGACGGCGCCTGCGTCCACCTGGACGCCGGCTACGACTCGGGCAAGACCCGCGACCTACTGCACATCCTGGGCTACGACCACAAGATCGCGACCAAGGGCAAGCCCTCACCGATCCAGGTCGGCAAACGCTGGGTCGTCGAACGCACCCACTCCTGGATGAACGGGTTCGGCAAGCTGCGCCGCAGCACCGACAAGCAGCGCCGCATCGTCGAGTTCTTCCTCTTCCTGGCCGCCGCGATCACCGTCGTCCGACGGCTGATCGATCGCGCCCGCACTCACTACCGCTGCCACCAGAGGCCCACGACCCGCCGGTTGAAGTGACCCAATTGCCGGTCGGTCTTAGAGGTCGCGCGGGTAGGTGGTGGTCTGCGCTTGGGGCGGGTGTCCCATCTGTGGGTGGTTCAGGCGGTGTGGATGAGTCGCCGTGTGATGATGATCGCGTTGGCCAGGGCGATGAAGGCCTTGATGCTGATGATGCCCTGGTAGCTGGGGCACAGCAGCGGGGAGTCGAGCCGGTTGGCTGGGGCGATGAGGCACCCGATGGGGATCCTGGTCGTGTCGGTCATCACTGAGCGTTTGGTGCCGAGTTTGCCTCTGTCCACGGGGGATCAGCCGGTTGCTTCACCTCCGCACGCTGCCTTGACCAGGCAGCC
>JBDIAO010000223.1:0-3202 GCA_039812375.1 Phycicoccus sp.
AGTCTTAGGTTTACCGAGTTCAGCCCTATTGGTCCCTAGTTGGAGGAACGTTCACAATGAGAGCTTTGGTCAGTGGTGGAAGCAGCGGCATAGGCGCGGCGACATGTTTGAGGCTAGCAGAGGCCTCTTTTGCTCGAGGCGAGCAGCCTCAGATCGCGGTGTGTGGACGCAAGAAGACCGCTACTCAAGAAGATGTCGTCCGTTCAATTCAGGCGCTGGGCGGGACTGCTATCGCATTGGTGGGTGACATCGGCGACCCGGACGTACCAGGTCAACTCGTGGAAGCCGCAGTAGCCGAATTTGGTGGCCTGGACGGGTTGGTCGCCAATGCGGGGATCGCCAGTCCGGCCCAGATATGCGACCTAACTGTTGAGGATTGGGACAGCATGTTTGCGGTCAACCTCCGCAGCGCGTGGCTTCTGGCCAAAGCAAGCTACCCGCACTTGAAGCAACGCCATGGTTCGGCGTGTTTCACATCCTCGATGTCTGGTCAGCAACCTCATGCCGGATCAGGTGCTTACAGCCCGACCAAGGCCGCTTTGACCATGTTGGCCCAGACGCTCGCTTTGGAATGGGCGCCTGACGGCATTCGCGTGAATGTGGTGTCCCCGGGCATGACTGAGACACCGATGACGGAGAAGATGTATGCGGATCCCCGGATCAAGGAAGCTCGGGAAGCTATCATCCCGCTCGCGAGGATTGGGGACCCCACAGACATCGCGAATGTGATCGAGTTTCTTATCAGCCCGCTGTCCGCCTACGTGACAGGGCAAGACGTCTGCGTCGACGGCGGCTTCTCCAAGTCAATTCTCAGCCATATCCCAGGTCGACCCAGTTCCAGCTGATGCTCGATGTGCTCGCTGGTTGAACCAGCGCTGAGGGCTCGAGCGAGTTCATGCTGGCGGCCCTGGTGCGGGCGCTTCGGCCGCCCGGGGCGGCGTCAACCGCGCCGAGCCTGCACAACGACGCACCCCTGGCGGGGCTACCGTCACTCTCGATTCAGTCAGTTGTCTAGTTTCCAGCCTCTGCTTTCGAGATCGTGCATCGCCTGGCGGAACACCTGGAGGGTGTCTTCTTCGCGAATGATCTCGAGAACGACATTGCTGACTCCGCATGTTGCGTCGACGGCATCGCCCAACGCGTCCCAGTCGACTACTCCGGTGCCGATCGGGTCATGACCCCAGACATCCAAGCCCGTGTCAGATATGTGTACGAGGCCAATCGATTCGTGGTGCGAGAGCAGCCCCGCTACTGGGTCGTCTTCGATGTAGGCGGCATTGGCGACATCCCAGACGATTTTCAGCATGTCGTCGTTGACCGTGCTGACGATGCCCGCCAGGTCTTCGATGGTGGGAGTGAAACAGTAGGGGGTGTTTTCCATGAGGAGCCGCGTCCCGGCCAGTTTGGCTAGGGGAATCAGATCGCCCAGACTCTCATACATCCACCCGTAGGTTCTCTTGAGTGAAGGTGAGATCATGGGGCGCCGCGTACCGGGCGATATCACAACATCGGGGACATCCCACGCGACGGCCAGGTCGATCACTGACTTGATGTGCTCGATGCTCTTGCGGCGCATGTTCACGCCCGGACTCGCCAAGTTGATGTCATACCCACCGGCATTGAGCGACCTGATTGTCGCACCGTAGTCGCTGAGTCTTGCCTTCACGGCCAACCGCTCCGAAATGGATACCTCGTCCGGCCAACAGTGTGGAGAGCTGATCGGAACCTCAAAAGTTGTGTACCCATTGTCAGTCAGCTCTGCAATCGCATCGATTGCCGTAGACGACCAAAGATACGAAAAAGTGTTGATGATCATGTCGAAACGTCCCCTCGGTAGCAGTTATTGAACGACTTATGCCATGCAGGAGGCTCCACGATCTGGCGAGCCGGACGAACGCCAGTCGACGCCGTCACTTCTTGGCGTGGCTGCTCCAGGCCCGTCCGGGTTGCTCGTCGGTGGGCAACCCGGCGACGCCGAGGATGCGGTCGAGGAGAAGCTGAGTCTTCACCGCATCAGCCCCAGACGTCAGGGGCTCACCACGGTCCCGGACACGGTCCAGGAAGTGGTGAACCGCACCCGCGAAGCCGAAGGTCTGCGTCGCTGTCGCCCAACCGAAGGCTTCGGGCGACATCTCGCGAACGGTCGTCCCGTCGGGCCGGCTGAGCGAGATCCGGTCGGGTGCGGTGACGTTGATGCTCGTCCCGTCGCCGTAGGCGTCGAGTTTCTCGCTCCAGCCGCCAGCGTTGCGTGCCCCCACGAGGACGCCTGAGTGGCCGTTGTCGAACCGGACCAGCGCAGCCACGCCGTCTTCCTGCCAGCGGTCATCCCCCGCTGCGTGCGCGCTGACCTCAATAGGCTCGCCCCCGCAGTACCAGCGCAGCAGGTCGACCATATGGATGGCATTCTCGAAGGTGGCTCGGTACTCTGAGCCCGCCCGGTTCTTCTGGGCGACGCAGAAGCTCGCTCCGCTCTCCCCGAAAGCTGCGCGGCCGGCCTCGTACACGGGGGCGAAGCGTCGGTTGAACCCGACCATGAGCACCCGTCCTCGGAGTGCGGCCAGCTCGGCGAGGGACTGGGCGTCGGACACACTCGTCGCCAGCGGCTTCTCGCAGAACACGTCAACGCCAGCTTCTAGCGCGACTCGCGTCGCGTGGACGTGCTCGGAACGGGGGGTGAGGACGAACAGCGCGTCGGGCTCGTCCGTCTCGAGCAACGCCTCGACTGTCGGATAGGCACGGTGGAAGCCCCAGCGCCGCATCAGGGGCTGCGGGTCGTCCTTGCGGGTGACCAGGCCCCGCAGTTCGACGTCGTCACGGGCGACGAGTGTCGGGAGCTGGGCGATGCTCGCGATGTTGCCGGCGCCCGCCACCCCGATGCGTAGCCGGTCGCCGCTGGTCACGCGGCCACGACCGCGGCGAGCATAGTGCGGAGCGCGACCGCCGAGTCCTCAAAGCCGATCGCGGGGTCGGGCAGGTCCTGCGGGTGCCACCGGTACTCGTACTCGAGTGAGAGCACGTCGTCGTAACCGCGGCGAAGGAGCTCGGTGAGGATGTCGGGCCACGGCAGGACGCCCGTGCCGACGACCCGGGACCTAACGGCGCGCTCCTCGGCCTTGACCCTGGCTGTGTCCGAGGCCCGGAAGGGCGCCACGGGATCCTTGAAGACCAAGTCCTTCACATGCACATGGCCCACGAGCTCGCC
>JBDIAO010000224.1:0-3112 GCA_039812375.1 Phycicoccus sp.
CAACGAGGAGCTGCTCGGGCTCGACCTGGCCCGCACCACCGAGCGAGGCGACCTGATCGACACCCTGCGCGGGCGGCTCGTCCTGCCCGTGCGTGACACGGCGGGCCAGATCAGCGGGTTCATCGGGCGCGACGTCACCGGGAGTGCCCGGGCACCGAAGTATCGCAACCCCACCCGCACCGTCCTCTATGACAAGGCCGCCAGCCTGTACACGACCGGTCCGGCCGCGCAGGCCGCCCCGGGCACGGTCGCGGTCGTGGTCGAAGGCCCGCTCGACGCCCTCGCCATCGACACCGTCGCCACCCAGGCGGGGATCGCCGCGACCGCGTACGCGACCTGCGGCGCCCACCCCACACCCGGCCAGGTCGCCCTGCTGCTCTCCAGGCCGGCGGCGCGGATCGTCATCGCCCTCGACGCGGATGCCGCCGGCCGCAGCGGCACCGAGCGCTGGGTCGACCTGGTATGCCGCCACGCCCACCGCCCCCTCTCGGTCGCGACCCTGCCCGCCGGGGCCGACCCCGCCGACCAGCTCGCCCGCCACGGCGCCCCCGGGCTGGAGGCGATCCTGGCCGGCCGGGCACCGGTCGACGAACTCACTCACCTGGCCCAAGCCGACCGGGCCGGTCCGCGCCACGGCATCCGCCACGCACCGCCCACGCCCCCAGCTGCCTCGATCAGCGCCGGCCTGGCGATCTGAACCCCACCCCCGCCCCGGAAAGGACCCCTGCCCGTGCACCTCGTCGCCGACACCCAAGACCTCCTCGACCAGGCCCACGCCCACCTCGAGCACGCCGCCGCCCTGGCCTCGGACGGGTTCGCCCTCCAGGTGCGCCTGGCCGCCGCGACCCTGCCCCCACTCCAGCACCACCGGCCCGTCACCGCCCCTGACACGCCCACCGTGCACGCCCACCTGGATGCCGCCCTGGCCGCGCTCGACGCGATCGACCCCAGCGACGGCCCGGCCGACCTGCAACTGTGCGCCTGGCACATCCACGAACTGCGCCGCCTCGAACAGCACGGCCTCGCGTCGTGACCACCCCCACGACCGGCACCATCCTGCTCACCCAGGCCGACCACCTCACCCGGCACCTGCGCAGCAGCACCGACCCGGTCAGCCTGACCCAGTGGCACCGCTTCGACCGGGCCGCCAGACACGCCCTGCTCGAACTCCTCGGCCCGCACGCCAACCGCCTCCCACCCGACACCCCGTCACGCCGCGCCGCCCGGGCCCTGATCGACACCTACCCGCCCGCCCCACCCCCACCCGGCGACGAGCCTGAGACCCGCCCCGACGAGGCGAGGCTCATCGACCGGATCAGCGTCACCATCGGCGCCTTGGCCGACCTGGTCAACAGCCACCAGACCGTGGACCTCCTCGACCCGCAGACCCGGATCGAGACCGCGACCCACCTCGCGGCCCTGACCGTGGCCGTCGCCCGGCACACCCTCGCCCACGGCCACTTCGCCGACGGCGCGGCCCCGCTGGCCGTAGGGCGGCATCTCGAGGAAGCCCTCGACCGGCTCACCCTCCCCGGCCAGCCGGCACGACCGGTCCCGGTGCTGCCGTTGACGACGATCCCTGACGGGGGCGGGATCAACGATGCCCTCGAGGTCGGCATCCACCGCTGGGAACAGGCCCTGCATGCCGAACTCGACTGCCGCGTACCCAGCCTCGAGACCATCCGTGCCCTGCTGGGCCACTACGGACACACCGCCACCCTGCTCGCTACCCTCGGCCGCGCCACCCACCAGGTCCCAGAGGACGAACAGGCCGCCCTGACCGAGACCGCCGCCCACGTCACGGCGGTCGAGCAGACCTGGCCACGCGGCGTCACCACCTTGACCCGCCCCAGCCACGCCTACGTCACCGCCAGCCGAGACCTCTTCGAAAGCACCCAGCGCATCGTCCACGCCATCACCCAAGACGACCCGACCATCGACGCGCGGCGAGCCCTGACAGCGTTGCAGCAGAACCTTACCCACGCCCAGCAACACATCACCGCGCTGCCCGGCAGGCTGCGCCAACTCGTCGACTCCGGCCTCGTGTTCGCCCCCGCCCGGGCATTGGCACCCCACCCGGACCGTCTCCTGGCACGCAGCAAGAGCCGTCACGTCGCCGTCAACAGGCTCGACATGCGCCCCACCCAGGACGCCATCGACACAGCCGCCACCCACCTCGCAATGCATGCGTCACGAACCCACCTGCCTGCGCCCGTCGAACCGAGCCGAAACCCGACCCGGGCCATGGCACTGGAGATCGCCTGACTCGCCGGGCGAAGGACCGCCCAGGGGGAGTGCCTGGCGAAACACGCCCCTTGTCCCGCCAACCCCCTCACGAGTCCTCTCGAGGCGAGGGGAGTACTCCACGGGGTGCCCGAGCGGTCGTATCGCCGCTGGCAGGCGGAGGCTCGTGCCGGTGCCAGGACGAAGGGTCCGTGGACGCAGCCGGCACGTGACGCCGCTCGGGCGCGACAAAGGTCCAGATCGCTGAGCGTCGCGGCGAACGCAATCACATCCTTGAGCACGTGGGCACTGCTCGGTCGGAGGCGGAGCTCGCTGCACTGGTGGCCAAAGCAAATCGTTGACCGTCACCGCCGCGCTCATCACCCCAGCGTGACCGCACACGATCACCAAGGCCAGCCCCGCACCTCGGCGGTTAGATGCGAAGCCTCGTTAGACCTTCCCGTCGACAACGCTGACGAGGCGATCCGAAAGCCTGGAAAGCCCTCCGCCGGGTCACTCTCTGCCCCTGGCGCATCGGCACCATCGTCACCGCCGCCCTCGTCCTGACCACCATGCAACGCGGCCTCCGGTGAGAAAACCTCAGCCCGGATCCACGGGTCAATGTGGTGGTGTAGCGCGTCGTGAGAGGCGAATGCCCTTCTGGTGAGGGAGAATTGGGACTGTCAAAGGTCCAGTTCAACCCCCATAGAAGGGCATCCGGTAGATGGTGCGACGCGACACGAAGTCGCATGTGCAAGTGGCTCGTTGAGTTGGAGGTCGGCGGTGACGTTGATGACGTAGCCCGGGTAAGTGTTCGATGGCCCGTCCCCGCTCTGACGTGCGTCGCCGGTAACGGTGGGGTGCGAAGCTCAGGGAAGAAGCCGAAACG
>JBDIAO010000225.1:0-3062 GCA_039812375.1 Phycicoccus sp.
GACGTGATCGCTCTGCTCGATGACGACCCAGCACAGACGGTGGGTCGGTCTGAGGTCGGGCGGCAGTTCGGTCACTCTCGCCACCGTGTGGACACTCCGGGGCACTCGCTCTGACTCGCGCGGGCCGGGGACACGGTTGCGGACCCCCCAACCGATGATTAAGCTACGGTACGTATCGTATCTGAATGGAGGTCAGGGTGCTGGGCCAGCCAAGCGCGCTCCGGGCCGTCCGCGCGACCAGCAACGTGAGGGGGAAATCCTCCGGGTCGTCCTCCACCTCGTTGAAGAGGTTGGCGTGGACGCTGTCACCTTCGAGGAAGTCGCGCGCCGTGCTCAGGCATCGAAACGGACGCTCTACCGACGTTGGGCGACGAAGCAGGAGATGATCGTCGCAGCGATCAAGAATGGCCCGGCAAGCGGGAACACGCCGGTGACGATAGACACTGGATCGCTCCGAAGCGACCTGCTCGCACTGCTGGAACGCCTGGAAGCAGCCATGGACGCCGGCGGTCCCCTGAGCCTGATGCTGTTGCAGGCAGGTCTCAGCGACCCCGAGCTGTGCCACCACATCGAGGAGACTGTTGGCCCCACCGGAGCTCGGTTACCGACCAACGTTCTCCAGGCCGCCATCGACCGCGGAGAGCTCCCGGCGGATGCCGACCCCTTCGCGTATGAAGAGGTTGCCGGGGCGGTGCTGCTGATTCGCAAGCTGAACGCGCTCAGTACTGACCGGGCATACCGGGAACTCCTGGTGGACGCGGTCCTCATCCCTGCACTCAGGAGCGGGAGAACACCCCATCAGCACGGGATTTTCTCGGGTCAGCCCACTCCGGCCTCATCCCACGTCGAAGCAGAGAAGGCTCATTCATGACCACCCACACCATCGACCGATTCGACTACGCTCGCCTGCCCGGTGCAGACGGCGTGACCATCAACGTCGCCCACCGTGGCCACGGCACACCGGTCGTGTTGCTGCACGGTTTCCCCCAGACCCATCTCATGTGGCGCATGGTGGCCAACGAACTCAGCGACGATCACGCTGTCGTCGTGCCCGACCTCCGCGGCTACGGCCAGAGCGACAAGCCCGAAGAGTCTGAACCCAGCACATACTCGAAGCGCACGATGGCCCAGGACATCGTGCAGGTCATGGCGAGCCTCGGTCACGACAGGTTCACGATCGTCGGCCATGACCGCGGCGCCCTTGTCGCGGTCCGCGCAGGCCTGGACCACCCCGAGGCAATCACCCACATCGGCATCCTCGATGTCCTCCCGACGATGGATACGTGGGACGTGCTTCACGGCGTCGATGCAAAGGTCGCCTGGCATCTCTACCTCATGGCACAGCCCAAGGGGTTGCCCGAGAAGATGATCCAATCCGTCTCTGACGAGTTCTTCGCTTCCTTCCTCGATGCCTGGGACCCTGCCGGAACCACCTTCACCAAAGAGTTCCGGCAGCACTACGTCGAAAGCTCATCGCTATCCGTGCCGTCGATCGTCGCCGACTACCGCGCCAGCGCAGGCATCGACCTCGACATGGATCGCGCCGACAGGGCCGCTGGTCGTCAGCTCGCGATGCCGGTCGGAGTCATCTCGCAAGACTGGGGAAGCCAACTCGGCTTCGACCCAACCGAAATCTGGGGCGCCTGGGCACCCGACCTGACATACGAACCCATCGACGCAGGCCACTTCATGGCCGAAGAGTCCCCGGCCCGTGTCGCAGACTTCATCCGGCGGCTTCTGTCCAGGTGAGCCCCGTCGAGCACGAGTCCGCCTACTACGAGGCCCTCAACCGAGAGCCGCAACCCGTATAGCAGCGGCAGAAAACTCGGGCCGGTTCACACCGGAGAGAGAGGTCGGAAGGGGCCGGGGGCTCTCTGGCTGTTGGGTGTTGGGGAAAATCAGTCATGAGGGGTCAGGCCAGCGTTTGCTCAATCTTCCGCAGCTGTTCACCAGCTCGTCGAAGCGCATCCGCGAACGCCAGAGCCTCGGACGAGGTGAACTCATCGCAGCCGCCTTCGTCCCTGACCCAGATGTGCGGACGACCGCTGCAGCTCTCGTCGGCCGAGATCCAGATGGCGGCGCCTGCGAGCTGGCAGGCAAGATGAGAGTGCACCCGTGGTCCGGTCGGGTAGTCAGAGTCGGCCAGCTGGCAGTCGGTGCACCACGCTGGACACGCAGTGGGTCGCGCCAACTCGACCAGCGCGTACAAGTCGGGCAACTCGAGCGCCTCCGCGAAGTATGCGAGATCGTCGGTGTCGATGGTCCCGGGATCGACGTCCAGTTTGACGTTGAGTTCGTTGATGCTGATCTCAGCACGCTCCGCGAGCTCCTCCCGCGTGATGCCCAAGGTGGCACGGCGACGCTCGATCGCAGCGGCGAACTTGGTGCTCGTGCTCGCTGCTGCGGGTGTGGCGATAGTGGTTGACATCGGTTCTTCCTTCCTCCGTTGGATGGTGTGGTGTGGTTCTACACCGCGGGACTGACGGTCGAGACTGAACGGTGCTCGGGCAGCGGTGGTAAGCCTGCTGCCTTCAGCCCTGACTCGACTGCGATCAGGATCACTTCGGGCAAGCTCTCAACGCCGGGATGGTCGCCGTAGGAGCTGAGAACGCCGAGGAAGCTGCCGAGGACGGGCTTATCGGGATGGTCGTCGATCGCGTCGTGGAGGACTTGGAGCGCGACTGAGGGGTTCATCGCGGCTTCTCTGGGAGCGCGTCCGCGATCGACGCACGTCCGGTCGCCCCGGCAGATCGTGATGTACACGTTGCCGAAGATCATCGCCCCCGCAAGGTTCACCGCACCGTTGTCGGCCGAGGATGCGTTTCCACCCCCGGCCTTGGCGTCTCGGCCGACTTGAACGTGCCTACTCCCCGAAGCAACCTGGGCGTTCTGCTCCCGCATTCCTCCGCGCGGGTGACGACCTTTGGCAGTTAGGGTCTGGTCGCAGTGCTCACACTGGACCATGGGACGAGTGGTGGCGGACATGGTGTCCTTTCGGCTTAGTGCACGTGTGATTCACGTGCGGCCACCGTTAGGAACCGAAACCTGCTCTGACAAGTTTA
>JBDIAO010000226.1:0-3051 GCA_039812375.1 Phycicoccus sp.
AGGTCGAGAAGTACGAGCCGGACGCGCTGCGCCGTCTCCGGGTTCGTCCCGGTATGACCGGCCTGTGGCAGGTCAGCGGCCGGTCGTCCCTCGACTGGGAGCAGACGGTGCGTCTCGACCTATGGTACGTCGACAACTGGACGCCCCTGGTCGACCTGCAGATCCTGTTCCGCACCGCCAAGGCCGTCTTCGGTGGCAGCGGCGCCTACTGACTACGTCTCGCTACGGGGAAAGAACATCGCCATGCCCAGGGTCATGACCATCTACGGCACACGGCCGGAAGCCATCAAGATGGCGCCTCTTGTCGCGGCACTGCGCGCCGATGGTGGGACCGAGGCGGTCGTCGCCGTCACCGGCCAGCACCGCGAAATGCTCGACCAAGTGAATGAGCTGTTCGGCATCGAGCCTGATCATGACCTCGATCTCATGGCGCATGGGGCGACCCTGCCGGAGATGAACGCCTTGGCCTTGACGGCGGTGAGCGCGCTGTTGGAATGCGATCGACCGGATGTCGTCGTCGTCCAGGGAGACACAACCAGCGCCTTCAGCGCTGCCCTCGCAGCCTTCTATGCGCGCATTCCCGTCGTTCACCTGGAGGCTGGGTTGAGGACCGGTGACATGTATTCACCGTTCCCTGAGGAGGCCAACCGGCGTCTGACTGCGCCTCTTGCTGCTCTCCATCTCGCGCCGACTGCGACCTCGCGCGGCAACCTGCTGAGCGAAGGCATCACCCCAGAAAGCGTTGTCATTACGGGGAACACAGTCATTGACGCCCTGCATACGACCGTAGACAGACCCGTCGAGTACAGCGACCCGCAGGTTGGTCCATTTCTGGCATCGGATGGCCCGCTCATTCTCGTCACGAGTCATCGACGAGAATCATGGGGCGAACCAATGGCTGAGGCGATGGGTGCCCTTCGGGCGGTCGTCGAGAAGCACCCTGAGGCACGGATCCTCCTGCCGATGCACCGGAACCCCGTCGTGCGCGAGGTCATCGAAGGAGCTTTCCAAGGCTGCGATGGGGTCCTCCTCACGGACCCGCTCAGCTACCACGAGTTCTGCCATGCGCTCAGTGCGTGTGATCTCGTGGTCACCGATTCCGGCGGGGTACAGGAGGAGGCGCCCAGCCTGGGCAAGCCTGTCCTTGTGATGCGGGATACCACCGAGCGGCCTGAGGCTGTTTCGGCCGGGACCGTTCGTCTGGTTGGTACCGAACGGGATGCCATCCTCCGTGAGACGTTGCGGCTCCTGGAAGATCATGACGCATACGCGCGGATGGCCAACTCCACCAACCCATACGGTGATGGCAACGCCGCAGCTCGCAGCGTCGCCGCCATCAGCCACTTGTTCGGTCTCGGTGAACGCCTCCCCGATTTCGACCCGGATATGTGAGTGCCCTCGACGGATCGGTCGCCGGCCAGTCGAGAGGGCCGCGTCTCCTGAGTTGAGCCGCTCAGGATTGGCTTGGTGTGGGCCGGCTCTGCCACACTCCCGTCTCGGACAAGCCACTCGGTCGCCGCACAAGGGCGGCGACCAGGTCGTCCGGAGCTCCCGTCTCCGGGCGTGGGAGACGAAATGCCAACCTCAGATCGGCGCGCCGGTGGGCGACGCCCAACCCTGATCCTCGGAGTCATCGCCAGCATCGCCATGGTGCTGGGCCTCGCGGCGCCCTCGATGGCCGGCGAGGCGGCGCGTGGGGCGAGTGTGGGAGCCGCACCGCTGGCCGCTGCGGCGGGCTCGACCTTCAACCCGGGGAACCCGAAAGGGACAGTCCCTGTGCCCGCGGGGCTGGGACTGGAGAACGTCAGCTCGCCCGACCATGTGGTCGGCTCCGGGAAGCCTGCCAGCTGCACATCGGCGGCTCTCGTCTCGGCCGTGCGGGCCGGGGGAGTGATCACCTTCAACTGCGGGCCCAAGGTGAAGACGATCACGTTGACCCAGACCCTCAAGGTGCTCAACAGCACCCGCACCCTCGTCATCGACGGCGGTGGCAAGGTCACCTTGTCCGGCGGCAACGCGAACCGGATCCTCTACATCGACACGTGCGACCGGTCGTTGGGTTCGGTCTCGGGCAACTGCCTGTATGCGCCGCAGTGGCCGGTCGTCACCATGCAGAACCTCACCTTCGCCAACGGCAACGCCACGAATGCGACCTACGTCTCGCCAGGCGACGTCGACCAGGGATCGAACGGTGGCGGCGCCATCTTCGCCCTCGGCGGGCACCTCAAGGTCGTCCGGTCGGTGTTCGTCCGCAACACCTGCGCGACCAACGGCCCGGACCTCGGTGGGTCTGCCATCCGCGTCCTCGCGCAGCGCTCGTCGACGCCGAACGACCTCGACAACTCCCAGGCGGCACGCAACCAGGATCCAGCCGCCATTGTCCAGAGCACCTTCGGTGGCGCGAGCGCCCAGGGCAACTCGTGCTCCAACGGCGGGGCGATCAGCGGACTGCGGACGCCGATCACCGTGGTGAACAGCAAGATCAGCTACAACCACGCAGTGGGTTGCTGCGCCAACCCGGCCAAGCCGGGCACCCCGGGAGGCGGTAGCGGTGGCGCGATCTACACCGACGGGGACAGCTACGACCTGACGATCTCCGGTTCCAACATTCAGCACAACACGGCGAAGGCCGGCGGAAGCTCGATCTTCTACGTCAGCAACGACAGGACCGGTCACCTCGTCATCGACCACTCGGTGAGCAAGAACAACACGTATGCGCCGAGTGGTCAGTCGACGCCGCAGAGTTTCGAGAACTACCCCGGCATCTTCTATCTGGGCAACGGGAAGCCGATCTTCACGAACTCGACGATCAAGTGAGTCTTGTCGGTCCGCGGTCGATCCTCGTCGTGACCACCTCCGCGCAGCGGATCTAGCCGACTCCAGCCTCCGACAGGATCCCGTCCGTCTCGATGAACCGGTCGCCGGTCTCGGGGCAGCGCCAGGCACCGTCACCGGTCTCCTCCAGCGGCACGCCGGCCTTGCCCACCCACCGGATCCGGCGCGCGGGGACGCCGGCGACGAGGGCGAAGTCGGGGACGTCCTTGGTGACGA
>JBDIAO010000227.1:0-3008 GCA_039812375.1 Phycicoccus sp.
GTGCGAAAAGCGCCGACGCGGTCTTGAGGATCTCGTTCGCCCGGCGCAGCTCGGCGTTCTCCGTGCGCAACGCCCGCAGCTCTTCGGACTCACTCGAACGCGCCGCGGCCGACGGACGGAGACCATCAGCCCGCTCGGCGTCCTCCACCCAGTTCCGCACCGTGGCCGGGTTCAGATCCTTGGCTCTCGAGGTGCCCGGGCGTTCGCGTATCTGGTTTGAGAGTGCCGTGAGAGTCGTCCTCGCCAGGGTGGTCGCACCAAGCCAACTCATTGAGAAGGGACCAAGACCATGGTGATTCGCCACCTCAGTTCAACCCTGCGAGGGCGAGCCCTCCGCGTCGTCGGCGCCGGCGCCGCCGGTGTGGCAGTGCTCTCTTTTGCCGGGTGCGGCAACTCCCCACGCGAGTCAATCCAGGCCTCCAGCCAGAAGACCGGACCGACCAGTGTCAGTGCGCTCAGCACCGACAGCTCCACGACGCTCCAGTACACCGGGGGGTTGCAGACGATCACCGTGCCCAACGGCGTCGGGTACGCCGACCTCGAGATGGCCGGCGGCAGTGGCGGGAACGACAACGCCAACGACGGCTGGAACCGCCTGTTGGGCAGCGCCCGAGGCAGGGGCGCGATCATCGGCGGGACGTTGAAGGTCAAGGCCGGCGACGTCCTCACCATCGCGGTCGCCGGCCAGGGCGGAAACCCCAACGGCAACAAGTCCAATGGGCTGGGAGGCTGGTCGATCGCCCCGTTTCAGGGCGGCGACGGTGGGCACAGCAAGGGCTTGACCTCGGGTGACGGCGGCGGAGGCGGCGGCGCGAGCGTGATCCAGCTCAACGGCCGCGTCATGGCCGTGGCAGCCGGCGGCGGTGGTGAGGGTGGGCCGACCGCGGCCGGCGACAACTACAACGGCGGCGGCAGCGGCGGCTTCTACTGGGGCTACGACGGCAACCAGTTCACGAAATCCGCCGACAACGTCGGTGGACCCGGCGGCGGGGCCCATAACCCGTTGAACAACAAGACCGGTGCCTCGTCGACCGGGGCCTACCTCAACGGCGGCGGTGGTGGTGGCGGCGGCGGGTGGCTGGCCGGGCGCGGCGGTTACACCAGCGGCGTCATGGGCAGCGGCGGTGGTGGGGGCGCCGCGTCCATGTCCCAACTGACCGATGACTGGTCCACCATCGGAGACACCGACGGGCACCAGGGCAACGGCTATGTCAAGGTCACCTGGGAGCCGACCGACGGTGCAACCGCCTCGTACACATTCGTCAAGACCGGCACCGTCGACCAGTTGCTCGAGGTGAACGGCGCGGCGACCTACGACGGCGCGCGGGTGGACACCTGGGAGAAGCAGGGCGGCATCGTGGGCGACAACCAGGTCTGGGCCTTCCAGCGCAACGCCATCGATGGGGCGGCGGGGACCCTGATGAACCGGGCGACCGGCAAGTGCCTGGAAGTCAACGGCACGGACGGCACGATTGACCAATGGCCCTGCACCACCCAGGAGAACACCATGTGGACCATGGTTCCCAACGGGGACGGCGGCACTGCTCTGCAGGTCACCTTCTCCATCCCGTTCGGCCCGTGGCAGCCCGGTACCTACTACCTGTCCACCACTCGGGACACCACCGAGAACGGCGATCGGCTGACGCTGGCGACGTCCAAGAGCGCTCGCACCTCCTGGGGACAGCAGGCAGCCCTGTGACAGCGAGTCGCCGACAGGACGCCGCGATGTCCATCCACCAGCCCCGGTCGGGCCACCATCTGGGTGGCCCGGCTCGGGCTCCCATCTCGACCACCCTCGGGCGCTTCGGCTGGGCGGTCGTGCTCGTTGTCGGGCTGTTGCTGTTCGAGGTCGTCCACGCGGTCTACCGGGTCACCGGCAACGTCCGCCTGATCCCGGGGCTCCTGCTCGTGGGTGCACTCACACCCTTGGTGGCAACGCTGGCGGGGTTGTACGGCTCGTCACTGAGGCCGCGGACCTCCGGGTTCTTGCTGGTCGCCGTCGCGGCCGTCAGCGGCGTGCTCTCGATCTCGGTGGCGGCGCTGCTCGAGTACCGCACGCAGACCCGGCTCGGGGAGCTCCCCCCGCTCACGGTCGCGGTTATCGAGGAGAGCTCCAAGCTGGCCGTACCGGCCATCGTGGCGGTGGCGATCCGGGCGCGTCATCCTCTCGACGGGCTCACCGTGGGAGTGTGCTCGGGGGCGGGATTCGCAGTGTTGGAGACCCTCGGGTACAGCGCGCAACAGCTGGTCACGGCACACGATCGACTCCCGGCGGTGGATGGGACCCTGCTCGATCGCGGACTGTTCGCCCCCGCCACCCACGTCGCCTGGACCGGCATGGCCGTGGCCGGGCTCTGGCTCGCATTGGCTCGCCGCACCGGGCGCGCCTGGCTGACGTTCGTCGCTCTGTTGGCCCTGGCGGTGACACTTCACACGGCGTGGGACGCGCTCGGCTCGGTCGCTGCCGCCCTGCTCCTGTCGCTGGCCAGCGTCGGAGCGCTGACGGCCGTCGGGCACGCCCTGGCCAGACAGGAGCCGACGTGAGCGCCTGGACCGCTTCGGAGCGCGACTGGTCACACGCCGGGCGGACGCTGCTGGAGCAGTGCGTCCTCGAGCAGCTCACTAGTCGGGTGCATGGCCAGGGTCCTATGGGCCTGGACCAGCCGATCCAGCCATGCCGGCGCCCCCGATGAGTCTCCCGCGTCGCGCGCCATTTTGGTGCAGCCGTAGGCGGCCACGAACGCCGCGAACTCGTTCCCCGCGGATCGGTCAGGACCGCCTCCAACTCGGCACTGGCCTTGTCCACCTCTCCCAGCCAGAGGCGGTGCATCGCCGCCAGGGCGCGGCCGCGGATCGGTATCTGGGGGGCATCGAGGCGCTCCCCGAACTCGACCGTCGCCTGCGCGGCCGTCAGCCCGAGATCGGTCAACCGACAGACCCAGGTCGCGATCGAGACAAGCACCAGCACCTCGGCGACGATCGGCAGGTGACTGGCCGGCGCAAGAGCC
>JBDIAO010000228.1:0-2990 GCA_039812375.1 Phycicoccus sp.
CGGGCCGTCCGGTCGATGCCGGGCTGGGCCCCGCGATCTTGGGCGCGGTGCTTGTGTTGCTGGCCGAGCAGGGGTACGGGCGGTTGACGACCGCGGCCGTTGCCGCCCGTGCGGGAGTTTCGACAGCGACGCTGTACCGGCGGTGGCCGTCGAAACGTGATCTGTTGCTGGCGGCGGCCGGGCAGATCGCCGACGCTGAGGCAGCAGACATCGACACGGGCTCGACAGAGAGCGACCTGCGTGAGCTGTTCGCGCACAAGCGGCGGGTGCTTTCCGGGCAGGTGGGAGCGGTCTTGGTGGCGCTGGTGGGCGAGTCGACCCACGACCCGGAGCTGGCTGGGGTCGTGCGTAAGAGCATCTTCGACCCGGTGCTGGAACACCTCGACGCGATCCTGGAACGCGCACGGGCGCGTGGGGAGCGAGTCACCACGGAGGCGTCCTCTGCGGCGCGTCTGGTGGTGGGTACCGTCCTGGCCCGCATCGCGTTCGATGCCGCTGCGGATGCATCGGTTCCGGCAGTGGGCGGGTTCGACCTGTTGCCAGAGAGTGACGCGGCCCTGTTGATCCGGGCGATCACCGCCGACACCGGGCGCAATGACGCGCAATCCGCGGGGTGATGGCCGTGGAACAGACGATCGTGATGACCGGAGCCAGCCGCGGTATCGGGCGCATCGCCGCCGAGCACATCCTCGCCGAGGAGCCCGGTACCCATCTGGTGATCCTGGCCCGTGGCCTTGCCGATGATCTGGCCGCACGCAGCCGGAATGTGTCGGTGATCCGCGCCGACCTCGCCTCCTTGCGTAGCACCGCCGATGCCGCCGCCGAGGTCGGGAAGCGGCTCGATGCGGGTTCGCTGCCGCAGGTGCGCGCGCTGGTCTGCAACGCAGGCATCCAGTACACCAACGACCTCACCGAGACGGTGGACGGCTTTGAAGCGACCTTCGCGGTCAACGTGCTCGCCAACCATGTGCTCGTGCGGCACATCCACGACCGGTTGCAGGCCCCGGCGAGGATCGTCATCACCGTCAGTGACACCCACTTCGGCGACTTCCGGCACAACCTCGGCATGGTGCCCGGCCCGCAATGGTTCCCGGCCGACGCACTCGCCCGCGTGGGGACGTTCTCGAACCCCGAGAGCACCACGGCTGGGCGAACGGCCTACTCGACCAGCAAGCTCGCCGCGATATATCTCGTGCACGAGTACGCCAGGCGTCTCCCATCCGGCATTGCGGTGATGGGCTATAACCCCGGCTTTGTTCCCGGCACCGATCTGGCCCGCGACGCCGACCCGTTCTCACGGTTCGCTATGCGCCGGATCATGCCGCTACTCACGGCGACCCCGTTGGCGACCTCCCCGGCCAGAGCCGGGCGATACCTCGCAGACACCGCCCTCGGCAGTATCGACGCACCCAACGGGGCGTACATCGATCGAAACCGTGTGTCCCCGTCCTCGTCCGAGTCATACAACCCCGAACGCGAGCAGGACACCTGGAGCACCGTCGAAACCCTCACCGCCGCATGGTGATGAGCTGAGAACGCCATGTGTGCCCAGCCCCACTTCACTCCGATAGCGGCTCCTACACGGTCGTCACGACGTGAGGTAGCGGCCGAAGCGTATGACTGCGTTCGGTTCCTGCTCATCCGTAACGGTTCGATGATTCTTCACAGTGACCGCGTCCATCAGCCCGTCAGAGTGGGTGGCGTAGTGTGCTGGTCGCATCAGAGTGTCTGCGGATACGAGCCGGAGGGCGACGCAACGGTCACGATGCTGGGAGTTGACCTCGACTACCTCGTTGAGCACCTGTTCTGGCAACATCTCGACCCGATCCCCGACCGAGACGCCGCACGCGACCTCGCCGCCAGACTCTATCCCGACCCGGTGCAGGTGCTCCGCGTCGGCCGGTTGCGGGCGATGAGCCGGTAGCCAGAACCCCGCCGGTAGAGCCTGAGCGTGCCCAGCGAAGCTGGCACTGGCAGGGGCAGGCTCGTTCGAGGGTGGTCGAGAGAGAATGGGGCCGTGGAACCTCAGCGCCTCGACGCGCAGTTCGCGGACGCCGATCGCCCGGTGACAGAGCTGGGCGAGTTCCTGCGGTCGCGCCGCGACCGGCTGACGCCTGACGAGGCCGGGGTCAGCAGCTACGGCCGCCGCCGGGTGCCCGGCCTGCGCCGAGAAGAGCTCGCACAACTCGCCGGCGTCTCGATGACCTACCTGACCCGGCTGGAACAGGGCCAGTCTCAGAATGCCTCGGACTCGGTGATCGAGGCCCTGGCACGTGCCCTGCAACTCGATCCGGACGAGCGGACCCACCTGTTCGCCCTTGCCCACCCGTCCCCGCCACCGCGTCCGCGGGCCTCGGCGCCGGAGAGAGCGAAGCCAGGAGCCGAGCAACTGCTGCTCTCGATGAGCGAGGTACCCGCGGTGCTGCTGGGCCGCTTTAACGACTTCCTCGCCTGGAACCGCGCCGGGCACCTGCTGTTGGCAGGTCACCTTAACTTCGACGCGCCCTCGCAGGGCGAGGATCGACCGAACCAGCTCCGGATGCTGTTCCTCGACCCGCAGACCCGCGACCTCTACCGGGATTGGGCCGACGAAGCCGCCCTCGCGGTCGCCTCCTTGCGGTACGTCGCTGCGCAGTTCGCCGATGACCGCCGGCTCGCGGAGCTGGTCGGAGACCTGAGTATGAACAGCCCCGAGTTCGCGCGGCTATGGGCCGGACACGACGTGCGTCTCTGCAGCAGTGGCACGAAGCGATTCCGCCACCCGGAGGTCGGCGAGCTGGAACTCGGCTACGAGGTGCTGCACCTGCCGGAAGGCAACGGACAGCGCATCCTCACGCACACCGCCCAGCCCGGCTCGACCTCGTTCGCCGCGCTCCGCCGGCTCACTTCCGACGTCTAGCCGAGATCACCACCCCGGCGTGGCTCAGGTTGTCGCGTGCGGCACCGCGGTAGCCCGCTGCGTCGGTCACCGCCGGTGGCGAACACGAGGT
>JBDIAO010000229.1:0-2966 GCA_039812375.1 Phycicoccus sp.
CCCGGCTTGTCGCTGGTTCATGTCAGCCGCCGCACCGCGAACGTGCCCGAGATGCGCCCGAGCAGAATCACTTCTTGCCCAGCGTCGTAGGGCAGGGTGTCGAGGTCGATGAGCGCGCGGGCGGCGCCGGTTCCGGCGGCGTCGGTGTGGGAGACGATCACAGCGACGACGACATCCTCACCGGGAACGAACCCGTCGGCGGCGACCTCCATCAAGCGAGGCACCCGGCGTGCGTGACGGCTCCGCCGTGTCTCCGGCATCGGCCTCTTGGGCAGGGGCGCGGCCCGTCGGGGTGTGCGGGGGTGGATGATGTCGGTGAAGACGCTCCCGTCGCACTCACGCACCTCCACCCGCACAGCAACGGTTCGGTCCTTGGTGATGGCATCCATGAGCGGCCCGAACGTCGTCCGAGTCCACGCGGTCTCGCCGGGTGCTGGGAAGGGTGTTCCATCGACGGTAGCGGTCAGTGTTCCGTTGGAGGCGACGGTGACGAGGACGTGCGGCAGCTCAACCGGAACCGGCTGCTCGTCGTCGTTCGGGTGGGATCGGCGCGGGCTGGTGAGGTTCATCTGTGGCCTCCCGCCGCTCGGCTGCTGGTGTCGAACAAGGCGAGCTCGGCCGGGTGTAGCTGGTGCTGGGTAACGAAGCTCCTGGCCTTGATCCGCCACAGCCCTTGGCCGACGCCGAGGTTCGGCAAGAGCTGCTGCTCGGTGCCGGTCAGACCGAGCGCGGTCGCGGTCGGTCCGAGCTGGTCGGACTCCTGCCGGTACACGATCCGGGTCTCGGCGTTCGCCAACAAGGAGTTGGCTAGCGACCGCATCGCTGAGCCTTGGTCGCCCACGTTGTCGAGGTCGGTGAGCTTGTGGAAGATCAGCATGTTCGCGATCCCGTAGTGCCGGGCGAGTCGCCAGTGCGCGTCCATCCGCCGCAGCAGCGCCGGGTGGGACATGAGCCGCCAGGCTTCGTCGTAGATCACCCACCGCTGCCCTCCGTTCGGGTCGAGCAGCGCGGACTCCATCCATGCCGACGAGCACGTCATCAACACCGAGATCAGCGTCGAGTTCTCCGTGACCCGGGAGAGGTCGAGGGAGATCATCGGCAACGACGGATCGAACCTGACCGTGGACGGGCCATCGAATAGCCCAGCCAGGTCACCGGCCACGAGCCGGCGCAGCGCATGACCAACCAGCCGACCATCCTCTGCCAACCTGCCGTCGGCATCCGAACTGGGGGCGAGGATGCGTTCGACGACCATCGGCAGGATCGGCACGTCGTTTTCCCGCACGGTCTGGGTCAGGGCGATGTCGATCGCGGTGTGCTCCAACGGCGACAACCCTCGCGCGAGCACGGTCTCGGTGAGCGCGCCGATCAGGTCACGACGCCGGGCCGCAACCGTCGAGGCCCACTGCTCATCCGACAGCCCGGCGGGTCGGTGGCCCTCGTCGAGCGGATTCAGCCGGGTGTTGAGCCCGTGGCCGAGCACGATCGCACGTCCGCCGACGGCGTTGGCGACCGCGGTGTGCTCGCCCTTCGGGTCGCCGGGAACGTACACGCGCCGCCCGAACGGCAACGACCGCGTATAGAGCGATTTGGCGAGGCTCGACTTCCCAGAGCCAACGATCCCAGCCAGCACCACGTTCGGGGCAGTGATGATCCCGCGCGCGTACAACACCCACGGGTCGTAAACGAAGCTCCCACCCGAGTACAGATCCTGACCCACGAACACCCCATCCGCACCGAGGCCACCCTCGGCGACAAACGGATACGCCCCCGCCAAGGTGGCAGAGGTGTCCTGATGGCGCGTCAGATGGAACCGGCCCGGCGTCCGCAACCGCGCGGCACCTGGCTCGCCGGCCTTCGGCAGGTAGATCGTGGCTCGCCGCTCGGCCCGCCCCTGCTCGGCCTTCTCCTTCGCGGCAGCGAGCGCAGCCTTACGCTGCTCGGCATGCAAGCGGGCTTCTGCGCGACGGCGCTGCTTGCGGAGTTTCCGGCGTTCCTTCGACGGTGCCACCAGAACGGCGGTGTGCAGCCGCTCGCGATCCGGGGTCACAGCCCCAGCCCCCGCGCCTGCTTCACCGCAGTGATCTTCGCTGGCTCAAACCACGACCCATCCGACTTCGAGGTCGGAAGGTCGGCCCGCTTCGGAGCACCCGGCGACGAGTACGACACCAGCAACTCCGGGCCATCCCGCGTCGGAGACGGCCCGGCCCGCTCGGCATCCTGGCCCTCGGTGTCGGGTTCGGTGTAGCGGCGCAGCAGCGAGACGTAGCCGATGTGCGGGTTGATGACCAGCGCGTAGTCGCCGGAGATCGCCACCTGGTCGTTGGTGCCCTCGCCGGGCTCGCCGTAGACGTACCCATTCTCCAGCGCAGCCTGCGTGGTCTCATCGCCGTAGTCCCACTGCGCGAGGTAGTCCACAGCATCGACATGCCCCAGCTCACCGAGGATGCGCAACGGCCTGTCAGCCTCATCGCCCTGGAGGAACACCACGTTGACCCACCTGGACGGCGCGGCCTCCTCGACGGCGGGTTCGGGATGCCAGGCGATCCGGCCGGCCGCGATGAAACCCTCCGCGAGCCGGTCATAGGCCCGGTCTACGAGGTTCACCGCCTGGTGCAACTCCTCCGCAGCAGCCAGCGCGTCCCGCACGCCGGCCTCGTGGTTCCCGTCGTCATTGAACGCGTGCGCGGCCTTACGCTCGTGAACATCGGCGATCTGGTCGAGCACCTGCCGCAGCGACCGCATCCCCGACGAGAGGTCGCCGATCACCCCGTACATCTGCGCGGGCTGATCGAACGTACGGCTCGCGTGAGCCAACCCCCGCAGAGCCTCGGATGCCTCCGCGGCGTCGGCAGTCGAATCGAAGAACGTGGGCATGGTCGGCCTCCTCGGGAGTCGTGTGATGAGGAGGTGCGCTGCCTAGCACCCCGGCGCTGTCGGAGGCGGCTGACATACTTGACGGAGGC
>JBDIAO010000230.1:0-2960 GCA_039812375.1 Phycicoccus sp.
GACATGGGCTCAGTTCTCCTTGGCGAGGGCGACGAGGACGTCGTCGCCCTCGATCTTGACGGTGTGTACCGCCACGGGCTGGGTGGCGGGGGGGCAGGACGGCTCTCCGGTGAGCAGGTCGAAGCGCGACCCATGCAGCCAGCACTCCAGGGTGCAGCCGTCGAGTTCACCCTCGGAGAGGGAGACGTTGGCGTGCGTGCAGGTGTCATCGATGCAGTGCACGGTCCCGTCCGCGGTGCGCACGAGGGTGACCAGGCGTCCGTCGATGTCGGCGAGCGCGGCCCCCACCTCGGGGAGTTCGTCGAGGCGACAGATCCGCACGTAGGTGAGCTCAGCCCCGGCGGTACTCATGATGCACTCCTGGCCAGCTCGTGCTCGATGGCCTCCATCAGGTGCTCCTCGATGTCAGCGATGTCGATCCGTTGCAGGAGCGACGCGAAGAAGCCCCGGACCACCAGACGCCGAGCCTCGTCCTCGGGGATGCCGCGAGCCTGCAGATAGAACAGCTGCTCGTCATCGAATCTTCCGGTCGCGGAGGCGTGTCCGGCGCCGACGATTTCACCGGTCTCGATCTCCAGGTTCGGCACCGAGTCAGCCCGGGCGCCCGGTGTGAGCAGGAGGTTTCGGTTGAGCTCGTAGGTGTCGGTGCCCTGCGCGGCAGCCCGGATGAGGACGTCACCGACCCATACGGTTCGCGCCGTGGAGCCCTGCAGCGCCCCCTTGTACTCCACAGTGCTGCGGCAGTTCGGGACCGCGTGGTCGATGAAGAGCCGGTGCTCCAGGTGCTGCCCGGCATCGGCGAAGTAGACTCCGAGGCCCTCGAAAGTGCCTCCTGGTGCGGCATACGAGACGTTCGTGCTGAGCCGCACGATGCCGCCGCCGAGGGTGACCGCAACGTGTCGGACCGTGGCGTCCCGGCCGACGACGACGTCGTGTTGAGCGAGGTGCTGGGTGTCGTCGTCCCATTCCTGGACGGTGACGACGGTCAGGTCGGCACTCTCCCCGCTCAGGACGGTGACCACCTGGCCGTATGCCGCCCGCCCGGTGTGGGCGAGCACCACAGTGGCCTTCGCGTGGTGTCCGACCCGGACCGCGAGGTGGCCATGGGCGAGCCCGCCCTCGCCGTGCAGGGTAACCCGCACCGGATCGGCCAGCTCGCACTCAGCGGGGATGTCGATGAGGTGGACCCCGCCGTTGTGCGCGGCAGCGGCAGCCGCTGCCCGGTCCGCCGGTTGCGGGGGGTTAGTGGCCACCCACGCTGGCACACTGACCGTCCTCGACGTCACCCCTCCCGGGAGCCACTCGTGCAGGGTGAGGTGGGTCGGTGCCGGCGCGTCGCGGAAGAGGTCACCGAGCCGGTCGACCGGGGTGAAGCGCCACTCCTCCTCACGCCCGTGCGGGGTCGGGAAGTCGCTGACGGCATACGACGTCCGGCGTTCCGCACGCGAGGCATCGGGCACCATGGTCGCGGCCGAGTGGGTGTGCGCGCCCAGGGTGGGGCGACTCGGGGTGAGCAGGCTCATTCAGCCCACTGCTCCTTCCATCTGCATCTCGATGAGCCGGTTGAGCTCGAGGGCGTACTCCATGGGCAGCTCCTTGGCGATCGGTTCGACGAAGCCGCGCACGATCATCGCCATCGCCTCGTCCTCGCTGAGCCCGCGGGACATGAGGTAGAAGAGTTGGGCCTCGGAGACCTTGGAGACGGTCGCCTCGTGCCCCATCTGGACGTCGTCCTCACGGATATCGACGTAGGGGTAGGTGTCCGAGCGGCTGACTGTGTCGACCAGGAGCGCGTCGCAGACCACCGAACTCTTCGATCCGTGAGCGCCCTCGTTGATCTGGACCAGCCCGCGATAGGACGTGCGTCCGCCACCGCGAGCGACCGACTTGGACACCACCGAACTCGAGGTGTTGGGGGCGGCGTGGACCATCTTGGATCCGGCGTCCTGGTGCTGTCCGGCGCCGGCGAAAGCGACCGAGAGGGTCTCCCCCTTGGCGTGCTCACCGAGGAGGAAGACCGCCGGGTACTTCATCGTCACCTTGGAGCCGATGTTGCCGTCGATCCACTCCATCGTCGCGCCCTCGCCTGCGGTGGCCCGCTTGGTGACGAGGTTGTAGACGTTGGTGGACCAGTTCTGGATGGTCGTGTAGCGCACCCGCGCGTTGCGCTTGACGATGATCTCGACCACGGCACTGTGCAGGCTGTCCGAGGAGTAGATGGGCGCGGTGCATCCTTCGACATAGTGCACGTAGGAGCCCTCGTCGGCGATGATCAGGGTCCGCTCGAACTGCCCCATGTTCTCGGTGTTGATCCGGAAGTAGGCCTGCAGCGGGATGTCGACATGCACCCCTGGGGGGACATAGACAAAAGACCCGCCGGACCACACCGCGGTGTTCAGCGCAGCGAACTTGTTGTCCCCGGCCGGGATCACCGACGTGAAGTACTCCCGGAAGAGGTCCTCGTGTTCACGCAGCGCAGTGTCGGTGTCGACGAAGATGACCCCCTTCTCCTCCAGGTCCTCGCGGATCTGGTGGTACACCACCTCCGACTCGTATTGGGCCGCCACCCCGGCGACCAGGCGCTGCTTCTCGGCCTCGGGGATTCCGAGCCGGTCGTAGGTGTTCTTGATGTCCTCGGGCAGCTCCTCCCAAGAGCTTGCCTGCTTCTCGGTGGACTTCACGAAGTACTTGATGTTCTGGAAGTCGATGCCGGACAGGTCGCTCCCCCAGGACGGCATCGGCTTGCGCTCGAACAGGCGTAGCGCACGCAGCCTCAGGTCGGTCATCCACTGCGGTTCGCCCTTGCGGTGCGAGATGTCGGCGACGACGTCCGCGTCGAGCCCGCGTCGCGCGGAGGCCCCCGCGGCGTCGGAGTCGGACCAGCCGTACTCGTAGTGGCCGAGGTCGCGCAGACCGGGGTTGAGATCCTCGATGCTCGGCTCGTTGATCGTGGTCATGAC
>JBDIAO010000231.1:0-2898 GCA_039812375.1 Phycicoccus sp.
CCGCCACCCCCACCACCGCAGCGCCGTGTCCGGCCTTCCCGTCGAAGCGGGTGGACTCGCCGGCTTCAACGACGGCCCAGGCCGGTGGAGGCCCGGGGCTCGCGAAGCTTCCGGCGAGGTTCATGCCACCATCCTATCCGAACACCAGTTCGGGAAACAAGGGGTTATGCAGCGACTTTCCGGGGCCTGTCACAAGAGGGCGGCACGCCTCAACAGTGCGGATCCAGTTCCCATCCTCGAGAGCTTGACCTGACGATCCGATCGGCGCCAGCTCTCCCGGCCCGCACGAGGAGCGCATTGGGCTCATCGACGTCGCGTACCCAGGCACGGGCGGTATCCGGGGTCTTCCCAAACCGGGCGTGCCGCGCGGTCAGGCGCTCCATGCGCACATTGTCCGGCGTCTGCACCCACCAGACCTCGTCGAGCAGCCTGCTCACCGGTGCCCACTCGGGGTGCCGCAGGAGGAGGTAGTTCCCCTCGGTGACGACGAGGCGCGTGGTGGCTGGGATGACCAGCGCCGCCGCGATCGGCTGCTCGAGAGTGCGCTCGAAACCGGGCGCGTAGACCGGCCGATCACTGACAGCCCTGACCCGCTCGAGCAGCGCGACATACCCGTCGACGTCGAAAGACTCCGGGGCTCCCTTGCGACCCAGCAGGCCCAGCCGCTCAAGCTGGGCATCGGCTAGATGGAAGCCGTCCATCGGCAGGTGAGCGGCGAACCCGGGGCCGTGTATGCCGTCCAGGGCCTCGTTCACGGCCCCGACGAGCCCCTGCGCCAGGGTCGTCTTGCCCGCGCCGGGTTCCCCACAGATCCCGAGCACGACGCGCTGGTCACTCCGGACGAGCCCGGCGGCCACGCGCGCGAGCCGGTCGACGTCGGCAGGCACCCCTCAGCCGCGCGGACGTTGCCCACCGGGCGAGGCGCCAGCCCAGGCGTTCCGCGCTTGGGCCCGGTGGTCCATGCCCCGAACCTGCCACAGGCAGCCGCCGAAGAAGAGCACCAGGTACAGGGCGTACCACCACCAGCTGCTCCGGATGGCCGCGGAGGCACCGCTGATGTCCGCGTGCTGGATCACGCCGGTGACGAGCATGACCCCCGCCACCACGACGGTCGCGCCGCCAGCGGCACTGACGACGACGAGCAGCATCCCGGGTACGTCGAGAGAGAGGGCGAGCAGCGCTGCGAGCACGCCGACGACCACCCCTCCCAGGACAATCACCCAGGTCCAGGAGACCCCGAGCACGGTCATCAGGGAGGTCCCGAGGGCAAACCCGATCGACCCGAAGGCGAGCACCACCGCGACGGCATAGTAGAGATAGGCCAGAGCGGCCAGGACGAGCGCGAGGAGCAGTCCCACGAGCCAGCCCGCCATGCCGGCGAGGAGGGACTCGTCGTTGATCTTTGCGACCAGGCCGGCGCCCAGGGCGAAGCCGGCGAACGCCCCCCACAGGGCGATCATGAAGCGGAGGGCCACGTACCCGGCGAGGCAGAAGATGAGGCCGACGAGCACGGCCAGGACCCCCAAGGCGACATCCGACATGCCACGAAGGCTATGGCATCCGGGCCGGCCCTCGCGCCGGGTCATCGTCGATGGCGTGCGCCAGTTCGTCGCGGTGCAACCGGAAGGCGAGGACGGTGACCACGGCCAGCACCGCGGGGACGACGCCGGCGACGATGAAGGTCCGTTTGAGCCCCAGCAGGCTCGCCGCCGGACCGGCGAGGGCCATCGAGAGTGGCATGAAGATCAGCGAGACGAAGAAGTCGAGACTGGAGATCCGCCCGAGCAGGTGGGCCGGCACGCGTCGTTGCAGCAGGGTCCCCCAGATGACGTTGGGGATTCCGAAGAGTATGCCGATGACGAAGGCGCCGACGACGAGCTGCCAGACCGCGCTCGCGATGGCCATCGCCGCCAGGGGGAGCGAGCCGAGGCCCCACCCGGTGAGCATGAGTGTGAGGTAGCGACGCGGCATTCTCAGTGAGCCCATGGCCAGCGAGCCGAGGGCGGCACCAACCCCGTATGCCGCGAGCACAAAGGCGTGGTCCCGGGCCGTGCCACCCAGGTGGTCCTTGACCAGGAAGGGCACGAGCACATCGAGCGGGCCCATGATGGCCAGCACGAACAGGGAAGCGAAGAGCAGCGTCGCGAGCAGCCACGGGGTGCCGACCATGTAGCCGAAGCCCTCACGGATGTCCCGCCAGGCCGCGGTCACCGGATGGGCCTCACCGAGGGCAGCGAGGTCGCGGCGGATCTCGGTGCGCGGCACCGTGGTCAGGGCGAGGATGCCGATGAACGAGACGACCGCGGCCAGGGCGATCGCGGCTCCCGGGTTGATCGCGGCGATGATGCCGCCGGCGACAGCCGGCCCGAGCGCCTGCTGCAGGGCCGGGCGGACCATCCCTTCGAAACCGTTGACCGCCATGAGCTCGTGCTCGGGGACCAGGGCGGGCAGCCACGCCGTGTAGGCCGGGTAGTAGAAGGCCATGGCCAGGCCGATGACGAAGGCGACGATCGCCAGGGTGAGCAGCGAGTCGATCCCGCTGAGGCTGAACGCGCCGACGACGACCATGCCGAGCAGCTCGACGATCGCGACGAACACCAGGGTGGGCTTCTGGGCGACCCGGTCTGCCACAACCCCGCCGAGGATCGCCGGGATGACCAACCCGAGCGCGCTCGCCGTGGCGACGATCGAAACCTGCTGCGGCCCGCCACCGAGCCGGATGACCTCCCAGACGATGGCGACCGTCCACATGCCCGCCGCGAAGGTCTGCAGGACGAGCGCCAGCGCGAGCCGTCGGTAGGCGACATGCCGGAAGGGCGCCAGCGCACGCGGAGGTGAGCGCCGCGACGGCGCCGGTCCGGAAGGGATGCTCACTCGCTCAAGGGTACGAGGAGCATC
>JBDIAO010000232.1:0-2855 GCA_039812375.1 Phycicoccus sp.
GTCTCATGGCCCACCCCGCCCTGCTGCGTCGGATGGATGCTCAGTGGCGGCTTGCCCGCCACTATGGGCTGGCGAACATGCTCGTCTTCCACAAGTTGAGCGATCTCGACAACGTGGGCGACCAGGGCTCAGCCATGCGCTCGCTGGCGAACAGCCTGCTCGCCAACGCCGAAACGAGAGTGATCTACCGGCAGGAATCCGACCAGCTCTCCCTCACGGCCAAGACCCTCGGCCTGACCGGCACCGAACAACACCTGCTACCCGGCCTGGGCACCGGGCAAGGGCTGTGGCGCATCAAGGAACGTTCCTTCGTCGTCCAGCACCAGATGCACCCCGACGAGTTGGCCCTGTTCGACACCACGACCCGCATGATCTAGCGACTGCCCGCGTGCACCTGTCGGGCATGAAGCGAAGCGAACCCGACCAGCCGCCCGTCAACATCCCGACCGTCGTCCTCACAGTGCACGAGGACGGCATCTTGACCGCCACCATCGACGGCGCACCCTTGACGCCGCCGGAGTGGGCGCCGCCGTGGCGGCGCGAGTCGTTCCCGCAGATCATCGACCAGGCCAGCAACGACCGCACCCGCCCCATCCGCGTCGAGGTCCGCGAAGCAGACGGCACGATCTTCACCGACCTCATCACCGCACGACCCCGCCGCGCCCTCCCCGAACCAGAACCCGCCGCCGAGGCGACGCCCACGTCAGGGCTGCCGCTGTTCCATCAGGTCGAGGGCGACGGGTTCATTCCTGGTGAGGATGTCGCGGTCGCGATCATCACCGGCTACACCGACGCCGCGCACACCGGCACCGCACGCGCCCTCATCGACCCCGCCAACCCGATCCCAGACCAGACGACCGGACGGGTCGAGGTGCTGCTACTCGGGCGCATCTCAGGTGCCACGGTGATCCGGCGGCTGCCATGACCGAGGGGAGGCAGACCGGATCGTTCGGGGACGAGCTGACCAACGCCGCCATGATCGGCCTGGTCGCCCTCTTCGGAGTCGCGCTCGTCTTCCGCGCCGCCGGCACCATCACCGGCTGGCTCACCGGCACCGCTCAGCCTGAAGGCGGGCTCGCGGCCGGGGTCGGAGTGCTGGTTCATCCCGGCGACCCCGGCGCAGCTCTCGACGCGGACGGCCTGAACCCCGTCGCTTACTGGGTTGTCACGGGCTTCATGCTCGCGCTCCTTGTCGCGCTGGTGGTGTTCGTGTGGGTGCGGGTACGGCGCTTCACGCACCGGGCCGAGCAAGACCCGCGCCGGATGGCCGGGATCGCCACCCGCCACGAAGTCGCCACCGCCGCATCGGACAAGGCGCTGCTGCGCCGCGCCGGGAACCTCCGCCCCGGCCTGACCGACCCGAAACCCCACGATGTCGGCTACCGACTCGGTGCCTCGAAAGGCGTGGGTGTCTGGGCGTCGGTCGAGGACTCGATCATGGTCATCGGCCCGCCCCGCTCCGGCAAGGGCCTGCACCTGGTGATCCCGGCGATCCTCGACGCCCCCGGCGCCGTCGTCGTCACCAGCACCCGGCCCGACAACCTCACCGCGACCATGCGCGCCCGACGCCGCATCGGACCCGTCGCGATCTTCGACCCCCAACACTTGGCCGAAGGTCTGCCCGCCGGGCTGCGGTGGTCGCCTATCCGGGGGTGTGAGTCGCCGCAGACCGCGATGATCCGCGCGACTGGCCTGGCCGCCGGCACCGGCTTGTCGGCGGGCGGGGTCGATTCGGGTGGGTTCTGGGAGGGGAAGACCCGTGCTGCACTCCAAACGTTGCTGCACGCGGCGGCGATCGACAACCGGCCACCGGCCGAACTGTTCCGCTGGACCCTCGACCCCACGGCCGCCGCTGATGCGGTGGCGATCCTGACCGGCTCCACCCGCGCCGCGACCGGCTGGGCCGAGTCCTTGGAGGCGATGATCGACTCCGACCCCCGCACCCGCGACTCCATCTGGCAAGGCGTCTCCCTCGCTCTCGGGTCGCTCGCCGATCCCCGTGTGCTTGATGCCGTGTCACCGGCCGAGGGCGAGGGCTTCGACCCCGAGGCGTTCATCCGCGACTGCGGCACCCTCTACCTTCTGGCTACCGGCTCCGGTGCCGGGGCATCCGCCGCTCTGGTCGCGGCGTTGGTGGAAGACCTGATCGAGACTGCCCGCCGCCTCGCCGCCCGCTCACCCGGTGCACGCCTCGATCCGCCGATGCTGCTGGCGCTGGACGAGATAGCCAACCTCTCGCCGCTACCGAGCCTGCCGACGCTGATGGCCGAAGGCGGCGGGTCGGGCATCACGACCATGCCCGTGTTGCAGTCACTCGCGCAGGCCCGGGACAAGTGGAACGAGCACCAGGCCAACGCCATCTGGGACGCCTCGATTGTGAAGGTCATCCTCGGTGGGGCGTCGAACTCCCGCGACCTGCAAGACCTGAGTGCCTTGGTCGGGGAACGCGACGAATACACCGACTCGGTGACGCTGGGCGATCACGGCAGCCGATCCAACCAGCGATCCGTGCGCCGCGTCCCGATCTTTCCACCCGACCGCATCCGCCGCCTGCCCTTCGGCACCGGGGTCGTGCTGCTGCGCTCCGCACCACCCATCGTCACTGACTTGCACGCCTGGCCTAGCCGTCCCGATGCTGGGCAGCTCGCCGGCGACCGCAAAGAGATCGAAGCACTCTTGCGCCGCACCGAGAACTGACCCCGGAGACCGGTCGCGCACCTTCCCGCCACAGCGGCCCAGCAAGACGGGCTGCGTGAGCAGACAAGGACGCGATCATGACCATCCACACGCAGGAATCCGTCTCCGGGTTCGTCGCTTCGAGCCCGCAACTGACGCAGACCGAGAAGGGCGACGCC
>JBDIAO010000233.1:0-2823 GCA_039812375.1 Phycicoccus sp.
CCCGGCTCGGGCAGATCGAGGACGCCTCCCAATCAGCGGAGTTCCAAGACGTGCTGCAACAGGAAGCCGACCTCACCGCCGGCCACGGCGTCCTGCGCGTCACCGGCCTCATCTCGGTGTCTGCTCCGAGCATCGACGACCTCGAAGCCGCCGTCGCCGCGATCACCCAAGCCGCCATCCAAAGCTCGTGTGAGACCCGCCGGCTCGTCGGCCAGCAGGCCGCCGCCTTCACGGCCGCGGCGTTGCCCTTGTGCCGCACGGTCTGACCCCGGCTGCTGGGGGTGTGGTGGTGCACCTGGTGGGCGTCCGAACCTGAACGATGGAGGCCCGTCATGCCCACCTACGAGAACCCCGTCACCGACGCCGCCGAAGCCTACGAAGCGTTGCGAGGGCTGGCCCACGCCACAAGGAGCTGGGAGGAACCGGCCGACACCTACCGTGTCATCGGCGAGGTCGTCGCCGGTATCCGGTGCCTGGGGCAGGTGCTCGACCAGCTCGCCGGCGTCCACCTGCGCCACCAAGACGGCGTGAGCACCGACGACGGCGACAAGATGGCCGGAGCCGTCGCAGCCCTGAGCGCGGCCGATGGGTTCCATCAGGCCGCGGTGCTGCTAGACCGAGCGCACGATCAGCTCAGTGCCGCGTTCGTCCAGTCTGGCAAGATCGTCTGGCACCCCCAAGCCGCCACCACTACCGAGCGGTGGATCAGTGTCGTGTTCCTGCAAGGCGATGAGGCCGACCGGCCGCTGCGCATCCTCGGAGAACTCGGGCACGTCGACGCGGTGGACTACCTCGCCCAGTGGGACTACGGCGACGAGACCACCGACGCGGCAATGGAGAACGGCTACGTCTACGACGAACCCGGCGAAGGCACCAACGACCGAGTGATGCGCTCCGGCGACTACGCCCTAGTCGTCAACCCCCAGCTCGGCTACGTCTCCCTGCTCCGCCGCCACACCAGCCCCGAACCCGAAGAGGCCGAAGCGGCCGTGCCGGTGCAGGGTGGGCCGGAACTGCTGGTGTCGTACTCGTCCCCGAACGCCCCGAAGCCGGCCGTCGCGCCCCGACAGGCACAGGCGCAGGGGTCGTGGTTCGAGCCGGCCGCGATCACGACGCTCAAACAGAGCGGCCGCCTTTCACTCTGAACCCTGCCGGTGCCGGTGGTGCACCTGCCCGGCATGAACACCACAGACCCCACGCCGTCAACGTCCCGGCAGGCCGGCACGCTCATCCTGACCGTTTGGCCCGAGACGCCGGTCGGCGAGCACCAGCGGTACGCCTACCGCATCGAAGACGCCACGAACGGGCACAGCCTCGAAGGGCGAGACCTGTTCACCGGAGCCGGTGCCCCCGTCGCGCCCGAGCGGGCGCTGCGCGACCTCGCTGGATACCTCAGTGCCGCCGGTGAGTCCCGGCAGTACGCCATCGACCACCCCGGCCGCGCCGCCGAACACGCAAGCATGTTCCCCGCATGGGCGGCTGAGGCAGCCCGGCAGAACGCCGACGCACTCGCCCTCCTAAGCGAAACGCCGCCACCATCCGCGCCGGAGCCGTCGTGGTTCGACCGGCCCGCGACCAGTTCGGATGCTCGTTCGCGGGGGTGGTCGCTGTGAACGAGCGGGAGAAGCTGCATACCTCGGTGCTCGTGGCCCCGGCGTCGGAGCGGCGCAAGTACCGCAAGCAACGCCGGCAGGCAGCCGCCCGGCTCATCGCCGAGCAACGCCGCGCCGAGACCGAAGCCGCCAAAGCCAAGGCCGAAGCCGAGCGGGCCGAGCGGCGCGCCACGACGTATCTGCCAAAGGCCGGCGAACCCGGAACCGCGATGCTGCGGACGCCCGGCCGGTTCCGCCTCCCCAGGCATCAGGACACCAGTGCGGTGCTGTCGGCGCAGTACCCGTTCCTCGCCGAAGGCGGCCTGGGCAGCCAAGGCGTGTTCGTCGGGCAGGATATGTACTCCGGCGGATCGTTCGTCTACGACCCGTGGGAGCTGTACCGGCGAGGCATCATCACCGCACCGAACATCATCCTTGCCGGGATCGTGGGCTCGGGGAAATCGTCGCTGGCGAAGTCGCTCTACACGCGGTCGTTGCCGTTCGGGCGGCGCGTCTACATCGCCTGCGACCCCAAAGGCGAGCACACCGCCGTCGCCGAAGCAGTCGGCGGGAAAGCCATCGTCCTCGGCCACGGCCTCCGCACGCGGCTGAACCCGCTCGATGAGGGCCACCGCCCATCTGGCCTATCGGATCGAGAGTGGGCGTCCACGCTGGCGTCGCGGCGTCGTGAGCTACTGGGCGCGCTCGCAGAAACCGTGCTCGGGCGCGACCTGTCGCCCCTGGAGCACACCGCCATCGACACCGCCCTCACCGCGGCAGTAAGGGACGCAGAAGTGCCGATCCTGCCGATGGTCGTGGACCGCCTCCTCACCCCATCGCCCGAAGAGGATCGGCGACTGGCCGAAGACGGCCGACTCGTCGCGCACGCGCTTCGTCGGCTCGTCGGTGGCGACCTCGCTGGCCTGTTCGATGGGCCGAGCACGGTGAAGTTTGACCCATCGTTGCCGATGGTCAGTCTCGACCTCAGCCGGGTCGCGGAGAACGCCGCCCTGCTGTCGGTGTTGATGACCTGCGCAAGCGCCTGGATGGAAGCCGCGCTGATGGACCCCGATGGCGGGAAACGCTGGATGATCTATGACGAGGCGTGGCGTCTCATGGCCCACCCCGCCCTGCTGCGTCGGATGGATGCTCAGTGGCGGCTTGCCCGCCACTATGGGCTGGCGAACATGCTCGTCTTCCACAAGTTGAGCGATCTCGACAACGTGGGCGA
>JBDIAO010000234.1:0-2812 GCA_039812375.1 Phycicoccus sp.
CTGCGCATGGCCGCCCGGATCGTCGGCACCCTGCTCCAGTCCAAGACCCTCCGCCACATCCTGGTCGCCTTCGTCACCGTGCTGGCGATGCTGGCCAGCCTCATCGTGCTCACCCCGATGCTGATCGCACAATCCATCCTCGGCGTCCGGGCCAGCCAGCCCTACACCCTGCTCCCAGGTGGATCCTGCCTGCCCAGCTGGGACGGCTCCCAACCCCTGCCGTCCGTGGAGGGCCTGTCCCCCGACCAGGTGCGGCTCGGCCTCACCCTGTGGCAGATCGCCCACCGCCAAGGCATGGGCGACCAGGGCGCGGTCGTCGGCCTCGTCGTCCTCGCCCAGGAATCCGCGTGGGGCTCCGACCCGCGCATCACCCAACCCAACGCTGATGGGGACGCCGGCCCCATGCAACAACGCACCCTGCCCGGCTGGTACGGCACCCTCGCCCAGGTCAACGACCCCGAGTACGCCTTCACCGTCTTCTTCACCGGCCGCACCGTCACCGCCGCCGACGTCCAGGCCGCTCAGGCTGCTGGGGTACGTCCCGCCGGGCCCGCCGGCTACCACATCCCCGGCCTGACCAACATCGCCGGCTGGGAGGCCATGCCTGTCACCCAAGCCGCCCAAGCCGTCCAAGCCGTCCAACGCTCCGCATTCCCCACCGCGTACGCCCGCCACGAACGCGCCGCTCGACAGCTCGTGTCCATGTTCCGCAACGGCGCGATCAGCTCCGGCGGCACCCCCGACCTGATCGACGGCGGCGAATGCGGCCCTTCCATCGTCGGGGACTGCCCCGCCACCGGCCTGGCGATCGAACGCGGACTCCTGCCCGACGCGCTCCTGTTGCTCCGCTGCGCCAAGCAAGCCTGGCCCGAGATCACCACCTGGTACGGAGTCGCCCAACGCTCCGGGGTTTCTGACCACCCCCGCGGTGGCGCGATCGACATCATGATCCCCAACTGGCGCACCCCCGCCGGTAACCAGCTCGGCAAGCGGATCGCCGACTGGGTGGTCGCCAACCACGAACAGCTCGGGGTCAAGTACGTCATCTGGGACAGCAGCGTATGGAATGCTGAACGGCAATCCGGCGGGTGGCGGGCCTGTGCCACCACCTCCTGCTACAGCGGACCCAACGACACCCAGGCGCACCGCGACCACGTGCACGTGTCCGTCTACGGCACCCGGACCCTCACCACCCCGGGAGGCACCCCATGACCGACCACCAAGACGATTACCGCGATCCGCTCGGCCAGCTGCAGTTCGACGCCTTCGGCCGCCTCGTCGATCTCGACGAGATGGAGGTCGAGCGCTATTCAGCACCCCCGCCGGTGCGTTGGGTTCCCGTCGACGACCTGCCCTACGTGCAGGGCATGCGCGTCGCGATCAACAGCCGGAAGGGTCCTGTCTACGACCTGCGCGCTGCCACGGAGGTGTTTGACGATGGCTCCGGACGCTTCGTCAATGTCGTCGAGGAGTGGCGCTTCTTCTCGTGGCATCACATGCCCCCAGCCGAGAGGCCACCGTTGGTCCCTCGGGCAACCTGCCTGCCCACCCGGCTGGTCTGGGCCGAGGTATACGACAAGTAGGACCCGGGCATCTGCGGCCGTCGACAGCCGGCGCCCGATTCATGGTTGAGCCTGTTGAAGGCTTTGAGGATGAGAACGAGTCACGCCGTCTCGCCGCCTGCTCAGCCCCTGTTCACGCCGCGTGACCTTCAATCCCCGTACCCCCGGGTACCCCCGATAGGAGGCATTCATGTCCGACACGATCATTGAGCAGTACCTGACGACCAACGAGGTGGCGCAGTGGATCCGGGTGTCCGCCAGCACGCTGTGCCGCTGGCGCCAGGACGGGCGTGGCCCTAGGGCCACCTGGCTGTCGGACACCTGCCCTCGCTACAAGCGGTCCGAGGTGGAGAAGTGGCTGCGTGAGGCGGCGGCGTGACCATCGTCAAGTCAAAGTCCGGCCGCTTCCAGGCGATCCTGAAGGTCGGCCGTGAGTACGTGGGCGCCAGGACCTTCAACACCCGGCGCGAGGCCGTCGACTGGTACAACCGCGAAAAGGCGGCCCTCGACGGCGGCATCGACCCCAGGGCAGGGAAGCGTCGGGTCGAGCTCTGTCTGGCCGACTGGCTCGAGGTTCGCGCCGTGACGGTGGCCAAGAAGACGTCGGTCGCCGACCGCGCCGTCCGCCGGCTGTCGCCGATCTGGTTCCTGAACATGAGCGTGCGCCACATCGGCGAGCGGGAGGTCTCGCGGGTGCTTGAGGAGCTCACGCGCCGGGGCCTGTCCGAGGGATCGGTGAAGCGGTACCGGGCGAGCCTGTCGTCGTTCTTCGGCTGGTGCGTGCGGGAGAAGTACATCCAGCACAACCCGGTCACGTCGACAAAGGTGCCGCGCTCGTCGGACGAGCCGACCGAGATGCTGCCGTTCACCGAGGAGGAGCTCGAGGTCGCCTGGTCCAGGTGGTCGGAGAAGAACCGCCGGCTGGCCGACATCATGCTGCTGCTCGGCTGGACCGGGCTGCGCTGGGCTGAGATGCGGGCGCTCCGGGTCGGGGACGTCATGCAGGTGCCCACGCCGGGCCTGCTGGTCAGCCGCTCGAACCCGGAGGGGGTCGGCGTGAAGTCGACGAAGGGCCGGCGCAGTCGCCTGGTCCCGCTCGCCGATCGCGCCCTGGACATCGTCGTCGACCTGAGCCAGGGCAAGAGTTCGGTCGACCTCCTCTGCACGACCGACCAGGGCACGACGCTGCACCGGAGCGCCGTCGTAAGGTCCCTCGACTGGGAGAACACCGCCGGCGGCGGGCGCCGGAT
>JBDIAO010000235.1:0-2806 GCA_039812375.1 Phycicoccus sp.
GACCTGAGCGTCGGACAGGGCCCGGAAGCGGGGGGTGATGACTTCGGCTGCGACGCGCTGGAGCAGCGCGAGCACCTCGTCGGTGGACATCCCAGTCACGGGATCAACCGTGGCACAGTCCAGCGAGTCACCCCAACTCACGGCGCCGGGCTCAGCGCCGGGCGCGCCGTCCGCACCGGGAGCACCGGGAGCACCGGGCGCGCCGTCGCCCCACGCCGTCGCTCAGCGCCGACTCGGGCGGGCTCGAGCACTGCCGCGGGTAGGCTCGACGGCGATGAGTGAGCACCTGCCGACCCCGACCGCCGCGACGGCATACGTCATCGAGGACGGCCCGGAGGGCCCGGGCCCCGCGCCCTACGTGACGATCGTGCTGCCCTGTTACAACGAAGCCGCCCACGTCCTCACCGAGATCGAGCGGATCAGTGCGGCGATGGACGCCAGCGACCTGACCTATGAGTTGCTGTGCATCGACGACGCGAGCACCGATGACACCCTCGCCGTGCTGCGCTCGGTGCTCCCCGGACACCGGCACGTGCGGGTGCTGCCGTTCCGGCGCAACGGTGGCTCGGGGACGGCGCGCCGGATCGGCACTCAGCAAGCCCGTGGCGAGATCGTCGTGTGGACCGACGCCGACATGACCTATGAGAACGAGCGGATCCCCGAACTCGTGACGATCCTGCGCGACGACCCGACCTACGACCAGGTCGTCGGGGCCCGCACCACCGAGGAGGGCACGCATAAGTGGGCCCGGGTGCCGGCGAAGTGGTTCATCCGCAAGGTCGCCGAGTGGCTCACCAAGACGCGGATCCCGGACCTGAACTCCGGACTGCGGGCGTTCCGACGGGACGTGTCGCTGCCCTATCTGCGGCTGCTTCCGGCCGGGTTCTCCTGCGTCACGACGATCACCATCGCGTTCTTGTCGAACCAGCACGACATCAGGTATGTCGAGACGTCCTATGCCAAGCGTGCCGGGGTGAGCAAGTTCCACTTCGTGCGGGACGCCTACCGCTACATCCTCCAGGTCCTGCGGATGGTCATGTATTTCGACCCGCTCAAGGTGCTCATGCCACCGGCGTTGTGGATGCTCGTCATCGGGGTGGTCAAGGCCGTCGTCGACATGGTGCGCCACCCGTTCTATTTCCCTGCCTCGACGGTCCTCCTGGTGGTCAGCGGGATCATGATCGCCTCGCTTGCCCTGCTCGCTGACCTCGTCGTCAGGTCCAGAGACGGTGTCTGAGGCGGTGTCTGAGGCGGACCCCGATGGGTCCCGCGGTATGCCGCCAGCCGGGCCGGGTGCCGGATCGGGTGCCGGATCGGAGCGCCCGATGCGGCTGGCGCTGGTGGGGCCGAGCCACCCGCACAAGGGCGGTATCGCCGCGCACACCACGATGCTCGCCCACAAGCTCGCCGCCGCCGGGCACGAAGTCACCGTGCTGTCCTGGTCGCACCTGTATCCCAGGCTGCTCTATCCCGGGGAGCAGGTGGTCCCCGGCGGGACACCCGACGTGCCACCGTTCCCGCGCACAGTGCGGATGCTGTCCTGGGCGAGGCCAGACTCCTGGGCCCGGGCCGGCTGGTCCGTGCAAGATGCCGACGCCGTCATCGTCGTCCACGTCATCCCGCAGGTCGTCCCTGCTCAGCTGATGCTCCTGGCCGCGGCCGGGGCCGGGGCGACCCGATCGGACGGGTCGCGGGGGCCGACTCCGGTAGCGGTGGCCCACAACGTCTTACCGCACGAAACCCGACCTGGGGACAAGGCGCTCATGCGCGCTCTCCTGCGACGGGTCGCGGCGGTCGTGGTGCACAGCAGCGAGCAGGCTCTGCTCGCCGGGACACTCGGTGCCCGCGTGGTGCGCCAGCTCGACCTGCCCGCTCACCTGCCCGGTGGCCCGCCGGTGCCGCGGGTTCCAGGGCAGGATGGCACCCGGCTCCTTGCGCTGGGCATCGTCCGGGACTACAAGGGCGTGGATCTGCTCCTGGAGGCGCTGCGCGAGGTGCCCGGGCTGACATTGACCATCGCCGGAGAGTTGTGGGGGGCCGCCGGGCAGCAGGTGCGTGACCTGGCGGCACAGCCCGATCTCACCGGCCGGGTGGAGATCCTCGACGGCTATGTCCCGGCCGACCAGATCGCGCCACTGCTCGCCCGCCATGACGTCCTGACCCTGACCTATCGGCACGCGACCGCATCGCAGAACGTCCTGCTCGCCGCCCGGCACGGGTTGCCCGTCCTGGCCACCGAGGTCGGCACGTTCGGCGATCAGGTGCGTGACGGGATCGACGGGCTGCTCGTCCCGGCGCAGGACCACACCGCGCTGGTCGCCGCACTTCGTCGCCTGGCCGACCCGGCGTATGTCGCCCGCCTGGCCTCGGGGGTGCGTGCGCCCGACCTCGAGGGGCCGTGGGCCCACTATGTGCAGGCCCTGGTGGCTCTGGGCCGGGGGAGCGGATGAGCCGGGACCGGATGAGTGGGGCAACCGGATGAGCCGGCATCGCGCCCTTGACACCGCCCGGATCGTCCTGCTCGCCGCCGTTCTCGCTGCCGTGGGGATCGCGGTGTGGCGCAACTGGTCCCAGGTGCAAGCAGAGCTCGGCACGCTCTCTTGGCCGGCGCTGGTCGGGGCACTCCTGCTCGTCCTGGCCTCCCCGCTGGTGACGATGCTCGGGTGGCGGGAACTGCTCGCGGATCTGGGCAGCCGGTTGCATCTGGCCCCGGCGGCGGGGGTCTTCTTCGTCGGCCAGCTCGGGAAATACGTCCCCGGCTCGGTGTGGTCCGTCGTCGCCCAGGCCGAGATGGCCGGACGACTCG
>JBDIAO010000236.1:0-2759 GCA_039812375.1 Phycicoccus sp.
GTGACCTGATGGGCAAGCGCGCCCACTACATGGAGATCGCCGACGCCTACGCCGATGCATTGGTCGAGCGCGCGGGGGAGAGCGTGCGTCAGGCCGCCGCCATCTCCCACACCTGGGTCGGCTGGGTCGCCATGACCGACTTCCTGCTCGAGACGGGAGCGATCACCGCCGAGGAGCGCCTGCAGACCCTGCGCCGGGTTGACGAGGCACTGCACGAGGCAGGACGAGCGGCAGTCAACCCCGACATGCCCCGCACCACCGGTGCCCGGGCACGAGAGCTGCTCGCCTACGCGCTGCGTCAGGGCATCGCCTACGTCGACGACGTCCGCACCGGAGAGTGCCCGCCATGGCCTCTGGCCGGGCGCCTGGGGTGGCGGCGCACCGTCACCGAGACCGACACGACGGGCACGCCGAACAAGTACCGCCTGGAGCGCAACGGGATCCGGCTGGGCTACGTCATGCACGACCCCGGACCCAAGGACCGAGGTCGGGTGCTGATGTGCGAGTCCACCCAGCTCGAGGCCGTCCTCAAGGCCGCTTCGGCGACCCAGGCCGAGAAGCTCGAGATCGACCGCAACACCGCGTGCCGCGCCCTTCACGACGAGCACGTCCTGATCCCCGACACCTCCGAGGGGCGCACCCGTCACACGGTCAAGTGCCGCATCCACGCCGAGGAGCGGGACGCCCGCATGGTCACGCTCTACCTCGATCGCGTCATCGACGACGAGGACGATGCGGTGGGTGATGACCCAGAGGACGGCGGAGACTTCCCCGGCGGCGACGACCCCCACAGCGGACCCGGGAACCACCACCCCGACGGCAGTGGAACGGCACCGGACACCTACGGCGAGGACCCGGTCCTGGAGATCCCCGGGCTGAACACTCCGGACCCACACGCAGTGGACACCGCGCACACGATGACCGAGTCTGGGACCGGCGCCGGCACCGACCACAGCGGCGACCATGACGGGACTGACCATCCCAGCGAGGAGACCCCCATGGACGAGCCCGAGTTCACCGCGCGACCGCACACCGACCTCGACGGAGTCGTGGGCTGGACCGAGCCGCGGAGCAGCGGCGACGTGGCCCCGTGCGTGGTCTGCGGAGTGCGCAGTGGCGTGGTCATCTCCGGAGTCCGCGTGCACACGGTGTGCTGGGAGGGCAGCACCGTCACCGACCGCGCAGCACAGACCCCGGTCGGCCACCCATGGATGCGCGGCCAGCAGCCCGACACCGACGTCCAGGCCACCACCCAACCGGAAGCGCCGGCACCAGATCCGACGCCGGCGCCGACCAAGGGGCGCACCAGCCCCGCCAAGGCGGCTGTGACGGAGACCAAGTTCCGGGCCGCGGCCGCCGTCGTCGACGTCGACGGGATCTGGCTCAGCAACGGCGAGTTCGTCGAGATGCCTGGAGACGGACCTCAGCACGCCGGCGACCTGGTCCGGCTGGCCCAATGGCTGTCTCTGGGAACCGCGGTCACCAAGTACCTCGACGCCGCGGCGCAGGTGTGGGTCGGCGACGACTTGGCTCGTCGCCTGGGCATCGACGTCGAGGCGATCGCCAAGGCCTCCGAGCAGGACAAGGACAAGGTCGCCCGGGAGAGCAGCGCGACCAGCGTGGCCGTCACTGCAGCGCAGGAGGCCGGCTACAGCTTCGGCGGCAAGGGCGATGACGCACTGGGCCGCTGGACCAGGATCTGGAAGGGCTCGGAGAAGTCCGTCTGGGTCGTGCTGCTGGCCGCGATGAGCCGAGACGACGCCAACGTCGCGCTGATGCGTGACCAGCCCGACCACGCCACCCTGGCCCGACGGATCGGGCTGCTCGCCGATGCCCTCGGACACCCCTACCAGCTGTCCGGGTCCACCACCGGTCTTGACCTGATGACCACCCTGCGGCATCGCGACCGCGACCGGTTCTTCCCCGTCCTGGAGCCCTGCCCGCCAGCGCAGGTGAGCAACGTCGAGGCCGACATCTCCTGGTGCCGGCAGCCCACCGGCGAGGAGCTCGCTCACAAGTGGATCCACGCCTACGACCGGTCCGGGTCCTACCTGGCCGGCGTCAGCGGCCTGGAGCTCGGCGTCGGCGCACCGGTCCACCACCCTGACGGCACCGCCTTCGTGCCCAGGATGCCGGGCTACTGGCGGATCGAGATCCCCGACACCGGCGACTGGCGCATGCCCCACCCGCTGGACCCGCGCGGCTTGCACGCCGGCAAGGTGCGCTGGGCGACCACACCGGCGCTGGAGTTCGCGGCCGAGCAGGGCTATGAGCCCGAGATCCTCGAGGCCTACACGTGGGCCGAGCGGGCCCGCATCCTCGACCCCTGGTACGAGCGGATCCGCGACGCCCGGACCCTGCTCGACGTCGACGACATCGACAGCCAGATCGCGCGCGACCAGCTCAAGCAGATCTACGCGCCCACCATCGGGATGCTCGGATCCAGCACCCACATGGCCGGCCGCGTCGGGTACGCGCCCGAGCGCCGGCACATGATCATCGCCAAGGCGCGCACCAACATCCTGCGCCGGATCGCCACCATCGGGAACGAGACCGGGCGCTACCCGGTCGCCGTCGTCGCCGACACCGTCCTCTACACCTCCCCAGACCCCGACCCCGTCGCCTCGTGGCCCGGAGGGGAGCGGTGGATGGGTCGCGAGCTCGGCCGCTACAAGGTCGAGGGCAGCGCCCCGCTGAAGGAGCACCTGGAGTTCCTGACCGGAGGCACCTACAAGGGCAAGGACGCCATCGTCGAGCGG
>JBDIAO010000237.1:0-2715 GCA_039812375.1 Phycicoccus sp.
ACATCAGAAGCCACCGTCACGGGCCATATTGTTGAACCGGCTGTAGTGCCCCTGGAAGGCCAGCACGAGATCCTTTGTCGGCCCGTTGCGGTGCTTGGCGACGATGACGTCTGCTTCGCCGTCCCGCTCGGGGTCGGACCGGTCTCGGTGCAGCAGGATGACCACGTCGGCGTCCTGCTCGATGGAGTTGTGCACCGCGATGCCGTTGGCAATGAAGTTGTGGCAGTCGAGCACCGTGGCGTCGAAGACCTCCTCGACACCATCGGGGCGGATCGAGACCACCGCCTCCCAGGCGACGTCGTTCGTTGCGGCCAGGTCGAGACCGCCGGCAGCCAGCGACGACTCGACCCGGGAGAGTAGCGAGACCTCGCAGGAGTCTCCCGCGTGCCCGTGAACGCGCAGGGTCGACTCGACCTCGGACCACACCGACCCGTCGACCGAACCGACATCGGCGGACTGCTCCCGGACCCAGTCGAGCAGTTCGGTACCATCCTCACGCTGCTTGTCCGGCGCCCCGATCTCCTGCAGGAACCGCCGCATCGAGTCGATGCCGTCGACGAAGAGCACCGGGTCGCCCCCGCACGGGTGCACCCGGTGCGTGGTCTGGATGCCGAAGCGCAGCAGCAGCCGGGCGAGATCTTCCAGCGAACCGCGGGACTCGTTCCACGCCACGATCGGGCTGTCCCCCTCTCCGGCGTTCACCTGCCCGGAGAACTCCCACACGAGGTTGAGATAGGTCGCGATCTGCTCTTTGGGTAGGGCGAACACCTCCGCGGGCACCCGGTGCTCGGGATCCTGGCTGGGGAAGGCGAGGGCCGCGGCATACACGTCCGAGTCGCTCCACCCGCTGGTGAGCATCGCTGGTGACGGCACGTGCCGGGCTACCGCGACCCGGTCCCCGGCGGACAGCTCGGACAGGGCCCGCCACCCACTCGGGGTGAGGAACGGATGGTTGCCCGTGGCCCGGACCGTCTTCCCCGACGCCGTGACGAGGGCGAACACGGGTCTGGTCCCGGTCGAGAAGGCGTGGGTCATCGTCCGTTTGGTGTAGCGCAGCCCGTCATTGAGCGCCCACACGGTGACGTCACGCTCCCCGGATGACGCAAGCTCACCGATCGTCACCTCGGCCCCGGTGTCCGCGCGCAGGATCCTCGTCTCGCCCGGCAGGCAGCCGGACTCGCGCAGGTCGGACATCATCGGCCGCTTGTCGGTGCGCTGCTCCGGACCACGGTTGAGCTGACTGATCGCAATGACCGGGACCTCGATCTCCTTGGCGAGAAGCTTCAAGGCCCGGGAGAACTCGGCGACCTCCTGCTGGCGGGACTCGACCTTCTTGCCGGAGCTCATCAACTGTAGGTAGTCGATGATGACGAGTTTGAGGTTGTGCTGCTGCTTGAGGCGGCGGCACTTGGCCCGGATCTCCATCAGCGACATGTTGGGTGAGTCGTCGATGAACAGCGGTGAGTCCGAGATGGCCCCCATGACGCGTGCGAGCTTGCTCCACTGCTCCTGCCCCTTGAGCCCCTTGCGCAGGTCCTGGAGCTGGATCGTCGCTTCCGCGGACAGGATCCGGGTAGTGATCTCGGTGCGGCTCATCTCCAGCGAGAACACCGCCGTCGCCAGCTTGTGCTTGATGGCAGCGGACCGGGCGATGTCGATCCCGATCGTCGACTTGCCCACCGCGGGCCGTGCCGCGATGACGATCATCTGCCCCGGGTGCAACCCGTGGGTCAGCTCGTCGAGCTCGTAGAAGCCGGTCGGGATCCCGATCAGTTCGTCGGTGCGCCCAGAGGCTGCCTCGATCTCCTCCATCGTGTCGTTGAGCAACTCGGCGAGGATCCGGTAGTCCTCGGTGCCCCGCTTCTCGGCGACGGCATACACCTCGGCCTGAGCCCGGTTGACGATGTCCTCGACGTCGCCCTCACCCTGCCCGTAGCCCATCTGGACGATCCGGGTGCCGGCCTCGACGAGACGGCGCAGCACGGCCCGCTCGTGGACGATCTCGGCGTAGTACGAGGCGTTGGCTGCGGTCGGTACGCACTGGATGAGCTGGTGCAGGTAGGCCGCCCCGCCGACCCGGGTTAGGTCGCCGCGCTTGGTCAACTCGTCGGCGACGGTGATCGCATCCGCCGGCTCGCCCCGGCCGAACAGGTCGAGGATCGCCTCGAAGATCGACTCGTGTGCCGGCCGGTAGAAGTCGCCACCCCGGCAGATCTCCAGGCTCTCGGCGATCGCGTCCTTCGAGAGCAGCATGGATCCGAGCACGGACTGCTCGGCACCGAGATCCTGCGGAGGCAGGCGGTCGTCACCGGGGCCGGCCCCGTCCATCGGCCCCCCAATCGAGCGTCCCAGCTCGGTGATCGTCACACCCGCCTGCTCTCTGCCCGTGAGCTGTCATGCCCGTGGGTTGTCGTGCCCGTGGGTTGTCGTGCCCGCCGAGCCTGTGCCGTACTACCTCGTCCGTATGCCGTGAGCAGGCACCACGCGCCGTGCTCACCTTCTTCTGCCGAGCCTGCCACCGCCCACCGACAGCCCCCGCCGACACGGGTGCCTGGGACCATGACCGCCGACACGCTAGGGCGGGGGTGACTACCCTGCCAAGCCAGCAGGCGCTCTTGCCCAACGTGCCTGTGGATGTGGTGGGGACAACCCGTGCAAAACGCCGAAAGCCAGTGTGCACAGCCCGTGGATAACTCTGTGGACAGTCACTGTGTG
>JBDIAO010000238.1:0-2700 GCA_039812375.1 Phycicoccus sp.
CTTGCGCTCGTCGGGGATCAGCAACCAGCCGGCCAGATAGATCAGGAACTGCGGACCCGGCAAGAACAGGCTGATCACGAAGATCAGTCGGACGACATTGCTGGAGAGACCGAAGCGGCGGGCGATGGCCGAGCACACCCCTGCGATGACTCGGTCATTGGTCGGGCGGGCGAGGGTGGCCATGGTGGCTGCTCCTTGTTCTGGTTCTGCTGGTGGAGGTGCTGACGAACCCAACGGGCTCGATATCCACCATGCCCTCGAAGGAGCCAGAAGTCACGGGCTCGGCGACTAGATCCGGGAGTCTTCAGGGTCGTCCTGGGGCGACTCCCCACGAGCAGGTTCGCGAGCTGGAGCGCGGTGCGCCTGACGTCGCCGGTGAATGCGTAGCGTCGTCGCGAGCGGGCTGGTGGACTATTCCTGGCAGGATGGGCGGCGTGACGCTGCCGACCTCAGCCCGCTACGCCGACCAGCTCGACTATCCGCTGTTGCACCGCGGCAAGGTCCGCGAACTCTATGCCTACGACGACGATCGGTTGCTGATGATCGCCACTGACCAGATCTCCGCGTTCGACTTCGTGCTGGACAGTGTGATCCCCGACAAGGGTACCGTCCTGACCCAGCTCTCGCAGTGGTGGTTCGCCCAGCTGACCGACCTGGTCGACAACCATGTGCTCTCGACTGATGTGCCCGACGCGGTGCGGGGCCGTGCGGTGATTTGCGAACGCCTCGAGATGGTCCCGGTCGAGTGCGTCGCCCGCGGCTATCTGACCGGATCAGGCTGGCTGGAGTATCAGCAGACCCAATCGGTCTGCGGCGTACCGCTGCCGCCGGGGCTGCACGACGGGTCTCGGCTGGCCGAGCCGATCTTCACTCCGGCTACGAAGGCCGCGTTGGGGGAGCACGACGAGAACGTCTCGTACGAGGTGGTCGTCGACACCGTCGGCGCGGAGGTCGCGGCCCGGATCAGAGAGCTGACGCTGGTCGTCTATGCCAAGGCCGAGGGCATCGCACGCGAGCGGGGGATCGTGCTGGCCGACACCAAATTCGAGTTCGGATGCCGCGCCGACGGGACGATCGTGCTGGCTGACGAGGTGCTGACCCCGGACTCTTCGCGGTTCTGGGATGCAGCTGCGTGGGCGGACGGCGTACTCGACTCCTACGACAAGCAGTTCGTTCGCAACTGGCTGTTGCACGACTCCGGCTGGGACAGGTCCAGTGGCGAGGCGCCACCCGCATTGCCGGCCGAGATCGTCGAGGCGACCCGCCAGCGCTACCTCCAGGCATATGAGCGACTGACCGGGAACCCCTGGGACGCTCGATAGGATCGCTGACATGGCGCGAGTAGTGGTCGACGTGATGCCCAAGCCCGAGATCTTGGACCCGCAGGGCAAGGCGGTGACGGGCGCGCTCGGCCGACTGGGCTATGAAGGCCTGACCGTACGGCAGGGCAAGCGATTCGAGGTCGAGGTCGACGGCGAGGTGACCGACGAACGACTGGCCGAGATCCGGGACGCTGCCGAGAAGCTGCTGGCCAACACCGTGATCGAGACCTTCGACGTCCGGGTTGCCGACGCCGACGGCGAGAACGCGAACTGATGGCAGCCAGGATCGGCGTCGTCACCTTCCCCGGCTCGCTCGACGACCACGACGCGCTACGCGCCGTACGGGTCTGCGGCGCCGAGCCAATCTCGCTGTGGCACGGTAGCGACTCCCTCGACGGTGTCGATGCGGTGATCCTGCCCGGCGGCTTCTCGTACGGGGACTATCTCCGCTGCGGCGCCATCGCCCGGTTCGCTCCGGTGATGGGCGAGGTCATTGCGGCTGCCGGTCAGGGGATGCCGGTGCTCGGCATCTGCAACGGCTTCCAGGTGCTCTGCGAGGCGCATCTGCTGCCCGGGGCGCTGATCCGCAACGAGCGGCAGGCCTTCATCTGCCGCGACCAGCGACTTCGGGTCGAGTCGGTCGACACCACCTGGACCTCGGCCTTCAGCAAGGATCAAGAGATCACCATCGTGCTGAAGAACGGCGAGGGTCGCTATGTCGCCGACGCCGACACCCTGGCCCGGCTGGAGGGCGAGGGCCGGGTCGTCTTCCGCTATCTCGACAACCCGAACGGCTCCCTCAACGACATCGCGGGGGTCTGCAACGAGCGCGGCAATGTCGTCGGTCTGATGCCGCACCCCGAGCACAATGTCGAGTCGCTCACCTCGCCCAGCCTGGACGGACAGCCCTTCTTCGCCAGCGTGCTGGACTTCCTGAGCACGCGGGTCTAGAGCGCCGACCCCGTACGGATCTGCTCGATCTTGTCGGATCTGCACTACCTATAGAGCGAGCAGATCCGACAAACCCGAGCAGATCGGGGTGGGCCCGCAGCTCGCGACGGGAGGCCAACCATTGATCGACGGTAGGTACAGCTGGCTCGTCCCGGTAGCGTTGCGGCGTGGCCGACACCGTTTCCAACGCTGACCGCACCCCCGACCAATCGCAGCCCTGGGCAGAGCTCGGGCTGAAGGAGGACGAGTACCTCCGGATCCGGGAGATCTTGGGCCGCCGGCCGACCGGGGCCGAGCTGGCCATGTATTCGGTGATGTGGTCGGAGCACTGCTCGTACAAGTCCTCCAAGGTGCACCTGCGCAAGTTCGCCGAGGTGCCGGCCGAGACTCCCGCCGGCAAGTTGCTCGCCGGGATCGGGGAGAACGC
>JBDIAO010000239.1:0-2673 GCA_039812375.1 Phycicoccus sp.
CCGGGCTCAACATCCTGGTGTCCGGGGGGACCCAGGCGGGCAAGACGACGATGCTCAACTGCCTTGCCTCAGCAATCCCAGCCCGGGAACGCGTCATCACTTGCGAAGAAGTGTTCGAACTACCGCTTGCAGCATAACTACAATGGACCCATGAGCACAAGGGCAGCCCTCTACCTGCGGATCAGCCTCGACCGGACCGGGGACGAGCTGGGCGTCACCCGCCAGCGCGCCGCGTGCCGCAAGATCGCCAAGGACCGCGGCTGGAGCGTCGCGCAGGAATACATGGACAACTCGAAGTCCGCCTACAGCAAGAACGTCCGGCGCCCGGCATACGACGCGATGGTCAAGGACTACGCAGCCGGGAAGTTCGACGCCGTCATCTGCTGGGACCTCGACCGGCTCACCCGCCAACCTCGCCAGCTCGAAGACTGGATCGATGCCGCCGAGGGCCGCGGGCTCGCTGTCGTGACCGTCGATGGTGGCGTGGACCTGGGCACCGAGACCGGCCGCCAGTTCGCCCGCATCAAGGCCGCCATAGCTCGGGGCGAGGTTGAGCATCAGTCCAAGCGTCGCCGGGCCGCCAACGACCAGAAGGCCGAGCAGGGCAAACCGTTCGCCGGGGGTCGGCGCCCGTTCGGATATCAGCAGGGGGGCGCCGTCATCGACGAGGCCGAGGCCGCCCACTTCCGATGGGCCGCCGAGCAGGTCATCGCGGGGATGCCGCTTCGCGGCATCGTCCGCGCACTCAACGCCCGGGGCGCGAGGACGACACCGGGCGGGCCATGGCGACCCACAGAACTCCGCAGACTGCTGTGCAACCCGCGGCACGCTGCGCTTCGTGTCCATCGCGGGGAGGTTGTCGGGCCCGGATCGTGGCCTGCGATCATCGACGAGGACACCCATCGCGCCGTCGTCGCCGTCCTGTCCGACCCTGCGCGCCAACCGAAGGGCCGCCCGCGCGTCTATCTCCTGTCGGGTGTCGCCCGGTGTGGCGGGTGCGGTGGCAAGGTCTACGGGCGACGCGAGGCACGAGGGACGCTGTATGCGTGCCCGCAGGGCAACGACCTGGGGCGCAGGACCGGGCCGGTTGACGAGTTCGTGACCGCGGTCATTGTGGCCCGGTTGGGACGCCCGGACGCTGCCGAACTGTTCACCCCGGCCGACCACGCCCCCCGGCTGGCCGAGCTGCGCGCCGAGGAGACCATGATGACCGCCCGGCTCGACGCACTCGCCGAAGCGTTCGCCGCCGGAGACATCGACCGGCGCCAGCTCGTGGCTGGGACCAAGCGGCTACGAACTCGCCTCGACCAGATCAGGGGCGAGCTGCCGGGGCTCGTCTCTACGCCCGCGCTCGCGCCGCTGATGGGCGCGCAGGACGTGGCAGTCGCATGGGAGGAACTGTCAACCGATGCTCAGCGTGAGGTTATCGCGACGTTGGTGCAGGTGACGGTTCATCCGCCGGGGCGCGGGGCGCGAGTGTTCGACCCGGCCACGGTAACGATCGAGTGGAAGGGTCAGTCATGACCGACCGGGGCGACCTGGAGAACGTGGCCGAGGCGATCAGGCGCGGCACACTACTCGCGAAGCTACGCGTCACCGCCGCCGTCTGCGAGAAGCAACACCTGTTGGCCGAGGTCTATCGAGGCGAGGCCGGCGACCTCTACGTCGTTCACCGCGTCGCCGGCCTCGCGACCCGGGCCACGGACGACGAGGGTGCCGGCGACGCGTGGCGCAGAATGTTCTTGACCGGGCACGAGTGGCGCGTCACCCCGCTGGATCGTCGCGACCACAACGGGGACCTCCTCCCGCCGATGTGCATGCGCACGTTCTCCACCAAGTGCTCGTGCGCGGGGCTGGTGGCAGTGACGGAGACCGCACTACGCGACGCCGTGAAGCACGGGAAGAAGCGGTTTGTTGTCCGGGTGTCCACCGAGCACCCATGACCGCATCATGTAGTATCGAGGCACCATAAGCGCTCGACGCAGTGCGTCGCTGTCGGAGTTTGAGCACCGGCCCGTCCCGAAGAGGGAGGGCCCGTCATGCCCGAAGCTCCCACCGAGACCCTGCGACTCGTTCCCGTTCGCCAAGCGGCCGAGTACATCGCTGTCACTCGGCGCACCATCGAGCGCGCCATCAACCGTGGCGACCTGACCGCCTACCGCCTCGGCGCCCGATGCACGCGCGTCGACCTCGACGAGCTCATCGACCTCATGCGCGCCCAGGGTGGCCGCGATGCCTGACCGCAGCGACCTCCAGAACCTGCGAGCCGAGCAGCTCGCCGCGCACATCCGCGAGATTGTGGATGCCGCGCCACCCCTGACCCCGGCTCAGCGCGACCAGCTCGCACTCCTCCTGCGAGGGGGCGCGTGATGAGCCCGGACAAAGAAGTCCGCCCCCGGCTGGGAACCGAGGGCGAACAGGAGAGCAAGGGTCGGGAGCTCGATTCCGATCCTACCGCACCGGCCCCGTGGAACGGCGCCCGCCGCGGGTATGCCGTCCGTGTCCTATTCCGCCGCGCCGACGGGTGCGACGTCTCCCAACTGTTCACGTCGCTGCCCGCGGCCGAGGCGAAGGTGCAGCGCACCCGCGGCCGAGGCCTGCCCGCATGGCTCGAGCTGGTCCGTGTCGTCGTGGTCGCCCCGTTCGATGACCCCGAGGTCGGCACCATCCTCG
>JBDIAO010000240.1:0-2673 GCA_039812375.1 Phycicoccus sp.
CCGTCGTCACGCAACAACGCACCTTCGTCTACCAGGTGATCGCGACCAGAAAGACCTCGTTCCGGTCGAAGCGTTCCCTGGCCGCGCAACGAGCACCGGTACCCGGTCACCCCGGCCGGACGCCCACACAGGCCATGATCACCCTGTCCACCTGCGCCACTCAGGAGGACCACGCAGCCGGGAACTACTGGGCCGACCACCTGAGCAACCCTGAACACCGCATCGACAAGATCGGTGTCCTGATCAGCTCCTCGCCCACCTGATCACGAGTCGCCACAGGCCGGTGCGGCTACTCGGCGGCGGTGATGACGGTCAGCGGGAGCTGGCTCTTGCGCTGCACGCGGTGGGGCAGGTCGAGGGCCAGCCAACGGGAGACACCAGCCGGCAGGGTCGACAAGATGATCTCGTCGAACTCGTGCTCACTGACGGCTTTCTCGATGGCGGCCAGCGGATCCGCGTCGCCCACGGCACCGTCGACGACCGCACCGATCTCGCGGAGCCGGTCGAGCTGGGCGGTCAGGTTCGCCTGGGCTGCGGTGATGCCCTGGTCGTGGGCCTCCGCCGCGGTGGGCTGGACCGCCGTGCTGATCGGGAACGCGAGGCTGAGAGCGCCGAAGTCGGCGACCAGACGAGTCGGGGTCGCGGGGACCAGGACCCAGAACTGGGCCGCGTCACGGGTCATCCGGTCACGGATCGCGTCGAGCAGTTCCTGGCCACCCAAGGTCTGGTTGGCGACGACGAGATATCGATGCATGGGAGCTCCTCTGCTCAGGCCCTATTCCCGCCAGCGTAGTGCGGCGACCGCCATTGGTCTGCGGCTCTGGGGTGGCCTGGCAGGTCCTCTCAGTGGCCGAGCCAACGGTGATTGCATAGTGATCAGATCCCACCCGCCGCCGTCCCGGCCCGGTTCCTCGCTGCCTCACCACCACCCCACAGTGAAAGAGAAAGAACGAATGTCAGAGATCTCCTCATCGCAGAGATCCTTCTCTCGGCTGCTCCCGATCCTGCTGTTGTTGTTGACCACGTTCGGGCCGATCTCGATGGACCTCTACCTGCCGGCGCTGCCGGCGTTGACCCGGGAGCTGGAGGCGGCGACGTCGATCTCGCAGCTCACCGTGACCGCCTGCCTGATCGGCCTTGCCGCCGGACAGCTGATCTCCGGCCCGATCTCCGACCAGTACGGACGACGCAAGATCCTGCTCGTCGGTGTGATCGCCTTCATCGTCATGTCGATCCTGTGCGCGATGAGCCCCAGCATCGAGGTGCTCATCGCCGTCCGGTTCGTACAGGGTCTGGCCGGCGGCGTCGGCATCGTCATCGCCCAAGCCGCCGGGCGTGACGTCTTCGACGGCACGGAGCTGATCCGCTTCTATGGCCGGCTCGCCGTCACCGGATCGATGGCAGCGATCGTCGGCCCGATGCTCGGCGGCTTCCTCACCACCTTCGTCGACTGGCGCGGACTGTTCATCTTCCTCGCGATCCTCGGTGCGCTCATCCTGATCGCCATCCTCGTCATCTTCCGCGAGACCCTGCCCGTCGACCAGCGCAGCAGCGGCGGCTTCGCCCAGACGCTGCGGGACTTCCGCACCCTCGCCTCTGACCGGGTCTTCGTCGGTGCCGTCCTCAACCAAGGCTTCATGTATGCGGCGGTCTTCGCCTACCTGGCCGGCTCGACCTTCGTGCTGCAGGACATCTACGGACTCTCGCCCCAGTGGTACGCAGCCTGCTTCGCGCTCAACAATGTCGGTGGCGTACTCGCCGGGTGGCTCGGCGGCCGACTCTCGGAGAAGTGGAGCATCGTCGGCACCCTGATCATCGGCATCGTCATCGGCGGCCTCGGCTCACTGGCTCTACTGTTCGCAGGCCTGGTGCATGTGCCGGTCGGCGTCGTGATCGCCGCCCTGTTCCTCCTCGCCTTCGGCGTCCTCATCTCCGGCCCACCCGCCACGACGCTCGCCCTGGCCGAGTACCCACAGATGGCCGGCACCGCCGGGTCGGTGCTCGGCACCGTCCGCTTCGGCTTCGGCGGCGTCTCGGCCCCGCTCGTGGGTTTGGCCGGATCCCTGAGCATCCTGCCGTTGGGCCTGGTCACCACCATCTCCGTAGTCCTGGCCGGCGCAGCCTGTCTGCTGCTCCGCAAGCGACAGACCACCCTGGTGTAGGCCCCTATGTGGGCGGCGACGCCGACTCTCCCAAACAAGACGACGCCGACCCTCCCAAACAACAAAGAAGCCCGGCGGCCCTCAAGCACTCTATGACTGATCTGGGGTGGCCTGACAAGCCCTCCCAGACGCCCGGCACCCCGCACAAACTGGAGCAGCCGAGACCCGGGCGAACGATCCTGTGGCCGGCCATCACGCATGCCTGCGATCGGGAATCGATCCCTCGCGCCCGGAGTGGTGCATCAGCGAGGGCCCGACATTTCGGCGATGCCGAAGACCTGTGGCAACTGAATCAGCGCGCTCCGAAACCGACACAAAGGGAGATCACCACCTTGTTGACCCGAACACGCCCGAAGATCGCCGCCTGCATGCTCGCGATCACGGCCGCCCTCGCCGGCTGCACCAGCCCGTCCGCGGACCAGCCACAGCTGACACCGGCGCCGTCGGTCACCACCACGTCCCCGACCACGACAGCGCAACCGGAATCGGCCTCCGCAACGCCCACCAGCAG
>JBDIAO010000241.1:0-2669 GCA_039812375.1 Phycicoccus sp.
CGGTCGCACCCCGGCAGGCACCGTCGCAGGGGTCGTGGTTCGAGCCGGCAGCGATCACGACGCTCAAGCAGAGCGGCCGACTCTCGCTCTGACCCCTGCCGGTGCCGGAGGTGCACCTGCCCGGCATGAACACCACAGACCCCACGCCGCGCACATCCAGGCAGGCCGGCACGCTCACCCTGACCGTCTGGCCCGATACCCCGCTCGGCGAGCACCAGCGATACGGCTACCGCATCGAAGACGCCACGACCGGGCGGAGCCTCGAAGGCCGAGACCTGTTCACCGGAGCCGGTGCCCCCGTCGCGCCCGAGCGTGCGCTGCGCGACCTCGCCGGATACCTCAGTGCGGCCGGTGAGTCCCGGCAGTACGCCATCGACCACCCCGGCCACAGCGCCGAACACGCGAGCATGTTCCCCGCATGGGTGGCCGAGGCCGCACGGCAGAACGCCGACGCACTCGCACTCCTGAGCCAGCCCCAACCGCCGCGACCGGAGCCGTCGTGGTTCGACCGCCCCGCCGGCGATTCGACTGCTCGCGGGCGGGGGTGGTCGCTGTGAGGGAGCGGGAGAAGCTGCACACCTCGGTGCTCGTCGCCCCAGCGTCGGAGCGGCGCAAGTACCGCAAGCAGCGCCGGCAGGCCGCCGCCCGGCTCGTCGCCGAGCAACGCCGCGCCGAGACCGAAGCCGCCAAAGCCAAGGCCGAAGCCGAGCGGGCGGAGCGGCGGGCCACGACGTATCTGCCGAAGGCCGGCGAACCCGGACCCGCGATGCTGCGAACGCCGGGCCGGTTCCGCCTCCCGCGCCATCAAGACACCAGCGCCGTGCTGTCGGCCCAGTATCCGTTCCTCGCCGAAGGAGGCCTCGGCAGCCAAGGCGTGTTCGTCGGGCAGGACATGTACTCCGGCGGATCGTTCGTCTATGACCCGTGGGAGTTGTACCGGCGGGGCATCATCACCGCACCGAACATGATTCTGGCCGGCATCGTCGGCTCAGGAAAATCGAGCCTGGCGAAGTCCCTCTACACGCGGTCATTGCCGTTCGGTCGCCGCGTCTACATCGCCTGCGACCCCAAGGGCGAGCACACCGCCGTCGCCGAAGCGGTCGGCGGGAAGGCCATCGTCCTCGGCCACGGACTCCGCACCCGGCTGAACCCGCTCGATGAAGGCCACCGCCCCTCGGGCCTGTCGGATCGGGAATGGGCCTCCACGCTGGCATCGCGGCGCCGTGAGCTGCTGGGCGCGCTCGCGGAAACCGTGCTCGGCCGCGACCTGTCACCGTTGGAGCACACCGCCATCGACACCGCCCTGACCGCGGCAGTGCGGGACGCTGAGGTGCCGATCCTGCCAATGGTCGTGGACCGCCTCCTCACCCCATCCACCGAAGAAGATGGGCGGCTGGCCGAAGACGGCCGGCTCGTCGCGCACGCGCTGCGCCGTCTCGTCGGCGGCGACCTCGCCGGCCTGTTCGACGGCCCATCGACCGTGAAGTTTGACCCGTCGTTGCCGATGGTGAGCCTCGACCTCAGCCGGGTCGCGGAGAACGCCGCCCTGCTGAGCGTGCTGATGACCTGCGCAAGCGCGTGGATGGAAGCGGCGCTGATGGACCCCGATGGCGGGAAACGCTGGATGATCTACGACGAAGCCTGGCGACTCATGGCCCACCCCGCCCTGCTGCGCCGGATGGATGCGCAATGGCGGCTCGCCAGACACTACGGGCTGGCGAACATGCTCGTCTTCCACAAGTTGAGCGACCTCGACAACGTGGGCGATCAAGGCTCGGCCATGCGCTCCCTGGCGAACAGCCTGCTCGCCAACGCCGAGACCCGCGTGATCTACCGGCAGGAGTCCGATCAGCTCTCCCTGACCGCCAAGACCCTCGGCCTGACCGGCACCGAACAGCACCTCTTGCCTGGCCTGGGTACCGGGCAAGGGCTGTGGCGCATCAAAGAGCGTTCCTTCGTCGTCCAGCATCAGATGCACCCTGACGAGTTGGCCTTGTTCGACACCACGACCCGGATGATCTAGCGATTCGGCGGGTGCACCTGCCGGGCATGAAGCGAAGCGAACCCGACCAGCCGCCCGTCAACATTCCGACCGTCGTTCTCACGGTGCACGAGGACGGCATTCTGACTGCCACACTCGACGGCGCGCCGCTCACGCCGCCTCAGTGGGCGCCGCCGTGGCGGCGTGAGTCGTTCCCGCAGATCATCGACCAGGCCAGCAACGACCGCACCCGCCCCATCCGCGTCGAGGTCCGCGAAGCAGACGGCTCGGTGTTCACCGACCTCATCACCGCACGACCCCGGCGTGCCCTCCCCGAACCGGAACCCGTCGCCGAGGCGAAGCCCACACCGGGCCTCCCGGTGTTCCATCAGATCGAGGGCGACGGGTTCGTGCCCGGTGAGGATGTCGCGGTCGCGATCATTGCCGGCCACACCGACGCCGCGCACACCGGCACCGCCCGCGCCCTCATCGACCCCACCAACCCGATCCCAGACAAGGCGACCGGACGGGTCGAAGTGTTGCTGCTCGGACGCATCTCCGGTGCCTCGGTGATCCGGCGGCTGCCATGACCGAGGGGCGGCAGACCGGATCGTTCGGGGACGAGCTGACCAACGCCGCCATGATCGGCCTGGTCGCCCTCTTCGGAGTCGCGCTCGTCCTCCGCGCC
>JBDIAO010000242.1:0-2629 GCA_039812375.1 Phycicoccus sp.
CCCTGGCCCGGCGGCGGGCGAAGGAACTGCGCGACCAGCTCGGCCCGGACCTCGTCGACGCGATCGTCGACGCCCCCCAGGTGCGCGAGTCGGAGCTCGCCGACCAGCACGCCCGGCTCGCCGAGCTGCTCGCCCGCCTCGACGGCATCCCAGGTCCGGCGGCTGATGACCTGCGCAGCGTTGCCGATCACCTGCTTCGCCGCAGCGTGTGGATCGTCGGCGGCGACGGCTGGGCCTATGACATCGGCTCCGGCGGCCTCGACCACGTCCTGGCCAGCGGCCGCGACGTCAACGTCCTCGTCCTGGACACCGAGGTCTACTCCAATACCGGCGGGCAGTCGTCCAAGGCCACACCACTGGGCGCGGTCGCGAAGTTCGCCGCCGGCGGCAAGACCGTCGCCAAGAAGGACCTGGCCCTGCAGGCGATCGCCTACGGGTCGGTGTATGTCGCCCGGGTCGCCATGGGTGCCGATCCGCACCAGACCTTGCGGGCCTTCCGGGAGGCCGAGGCCTACGACGGGCCGAGCCTGGTCATCGCCTACAGCCACTGCATCGCCCACGGCATCGAGATGAAGGACGGGCTCAGTCAGCAGTACCGGGCGGTGCACAGTGGTCACTGGCCGCTCGTGCGATATGACCCGACCCTGCGTGAGCGTGGGCTCAACCCGTTCATGCTCGACTCGCCCCGCCCCACGATCGCGTTGCGGGACTACATCTATCGTGAGCTGCGCTACCGGATGCTCAAGAACGCCGACCCGGCCGAGGCCGACCGGCTCCTCGCACTCGCCCAGGAGGCCGTCGACCAGCGGTGGGCGGTCTACGAGGAGATGGCCACCCGCAGTGCCGCCCAGTTCACCCCCGACTCCAGGAGGAAGGCCTCGTCATGGACCTGACGACCAGCTATCTCGGACTGACCCTGCGCAACCCCGTCGTTGCGTCATCCTCACCGTTGACCGGCGACGTGGACGGCGTGCGGCGCTTGAGTGACGCCGGCGCCGGAGCGATCGTCCTGCCCTCCCTCTTCGAGGAGCAGGTGCGCAACGAGGAACTGGGCGACCACCTGCTCGCCGAGTCCCACGCCGAGGTCTTCGGGGAGGCCCGCACCTACTTCCCGCAGGCCCCCAGCGTCGACCTCGGTGGCGTCCGTTCCCACCTCACCTTCGTCGAACGGGCGGTTGGTGTGAGTCAGGTGCCGGTCATCGGGTCGCTCAACGGCAGCTCACCCGGCGGCTGGACCCGGATCGCGAAGGGCTTCGAGAATGCCGGGGTCGCGGCCCTCGAGCTCAACGTGTATGCCGTGCCCGGCGGGCCGTACGTCTCCGGCGCCGACGTCGAGCAGCGCCACGAGGACATTGTCGCATCGGTGTGCAGCGCGGTGTCCATTCCGGTCGCGGTCAAGTTGAGCCCGTACTTCAGCGCTACCGGAGCCATGGCCGAGCGGCTCGTCGATGCCGGCGCCCGTGGGCTCGTCCTGTTCAATCGGTTCCTCCAGCCCGACGTCGACGTCGAACGGCTCGCGGTCATCCCGAACGCGGAGCTCTCCTCCCCGGGCGAGGCCCGGCTGCCGCGCACCTGGATCGCCATCCTGCGCCACCGGCTCGATGCATCCCTGGCTGGTACGAGCGGAGTGGAGGAGGCCAGTGACGTCATCGCCTACCTACTCGCTGGGGCCGATGTCGTCATGAGCGCGAGCGCGCTGCTGCGCTACGGGCCGGGTCATGTCGGTGTCCTCGTCGACGGACTGGAGGAGTGGGGCACTCGGCGCGGCTACGCGGCGGTGTCCCAGCTCCGCGGGCTGCTCGCTGTGCGGGCCGACCAGGATGCTGCGCAGTACGAGCGCACTGGCTACGTCGCTGCCCTACGGCGCGCCGGCGAGATCTACGGCTCGCTCCTCTGAGGTGTCGGCGAATCGGCCTATTGGCCGAAAGTTCGACACGGGCCGTCGGGTGACTGGTGTCGGCGAATCGGCCTGATCCGAGAATGGACCCAGCCACGGGGGCGGCAGCGGTTGGCGAGGCGGGCGCGAGGTGCACGTTTGTCGCACCAAGTCCGTGTCCAGACACCTCGCAGGCCGGGTGAGGCGCACGTTTGTCGCACCCATTCCGTGTCCAGACACCTCGTGTGCCGCGCAAGGTGCACATTTGTCACACCCATTCCGTCGCTGTGAACGCGGCGCGGGGCGACGGTAGGCATCTGACAGCCCGGACCAGGCCAGATCCCGGACCCCGTTCCCCGGATGCCTGATCTGGCGCGGCCGCCGGCCCGCCAAGGTGATCAAGACGTGCCCGCTTCACGAGAGCAGGTCACGCCCGCCCAGGTCGTCGTGCCCCCCGCTGGCGCCGTTCCCGCCGGTGACGGCGTGCAGGTCCACGGCCCGATCACTTCTTCGGGGATCGTCTCGGCTTGCCGCGTGGTCGGCCGTATGCCGTCCCTGCCCTCACCGCCTGTCGCCGAATCGGCCAATTGGCCGAAAGTTCGACACGGGCCGTCGGGTGACTGGTGTCGACGAATCGGCCAATAGCTGGGGTCGGCCGCTTGCGGCCGACCCTTGGTCGGAGAAGAGTGGCTCGTGGTCCGGTCGGCGACGTCGGCTCTCCTTGGTGCGGACGAGCCCGACCAATAGCTTGAC
>JBDIAO010000243.1:0-2626 GCA_039812375.1 Phycicoccus sp.
GGCCACAGCCAGGCCGAGTCGATGTGCGCATGCCCGACGGCGACCATCCGGTGTGCCGAGGCGGCTGCCGGGGCAGCGAGCACGTCGGCCAACTGCGCCCGGCCGGCAGCCACGGTGCCGGAGACATCGGCCGGGTCGACCACGTCGACCATCCGGCTGAGTGCGTGCAGGATCTCGTACCGGCGAGCATCGGTTGGGCTGAGCTGGCCCATCAGCCCGCGCAAGGTCCAGATGTCGCGCAACAGCTCATAGACCTCGACGTCGAGCAACGTGATGTCCACGGCACGCAACTCGTAAAGCGGATCGTCCCCGGCCGTGGCCTTGTCACCCAGCGGGGTGGGCTGAAAGGTTCCGGCGGACATGGTGGCACCGACATCAGGGTTGGCGGCGGCCTCCAAATAGAAGTCGACTGCGCCCGCATCGTTCTGGACGGCGTCGACCGGCAGCCAGCGGTTGTCCGGGGAGATGGCCTTGATGGTCGTGCCGTCGGGCCGCCAGGCCAGTCCTTCGGCGTTGAAGCCGGGCCCGCCGGTGAACCCGAGGTCGATGTCGACCTCGACCCGGGTGCCGGGGACGTCCTGCCACTCCGCCGGCACGCTGCCTTGGACGCGAAGCCACAGCGTCGACCATGGTCGTCCCCAACGAGCTCCGACTTCCATCGGTTCGTACGTCGCCGCGGCGGCCACCTCGAACGGCACCGGCTCATCCGGCACCTGCCAGCCCTGCAGGGCGAGCGGCCGGCGGCCTCGATGCAGGCTCGGCGCCAGGTGATCGCGGACGAAACGGTCCAGCCGCTGGGTCAACAGATCGGCATGATCATGCACCTGGGGAGCCTATCGGCCCGCTGGCTGAGGAGATCTCGAAGACGGTCCAGGAGAGGGCCGGCAAGGAGGCGGTGAGCAGGCCCTCTCGTACCGCATGGTCGTCGAAGCGCGTCGGCACCACCGCCTGGTGGCGTACGGCGTTGGTCGTGTGCCGGTCCTGGCCATTGCCGGCGTGGAGGGTGGTCGCCGCCACCACGGCGGCGCCGCCGACCCCACGCAGGTCCACCTCGAGCCGGGCGGAGTCGGTCAGACTCCGGTTGGCCACGAAGAGCGCTGTCCGGCCGGACTCGACGTCATGAGTAGCCGTCACATCGACGATCGGCACGTCGGTGTAGGCCGGGGAGTCGTAACGGTCGGTGCTGCCCACGACCTGCAGGATCTGGCCCCGAGCCAGTTGGCGTACCTGCTCGAACGGGTACGCGATCGTCTGCTTCCACGCCGCGCCACCAGGCTCGGCGCGCAGCAGCCCGATCACGTTGACGAGCTGCGCCTGACACGCGATGGTGACCCGGTCACCGTGCCGTAGCAACGAGTTCAGCAGGGTCCCGACGACGACCGCGTCGGTGACCGTGTACTCGTCCTCGATCAACCGCGGATGTTTCCGCCACGAGACGTCGGCCGGCTGGGGACCGTCGCCGGCGAACCGCTGTTGATACCAGACATTCCACTCGTCGAAGCTGAGGTTGATCCGCTTGCTGCGACCCAACCGTGCGCGGACGGCGTCGGCGGTCGACACGACGGACTCGATGAAGCGGTCCATGTTGACGGCGCTGGCCAGGAAGGACAGCGCGTCGCCATCGTGCTCCTCGTAGTAGGCGTGCAGCGAGATGTAGTCGACGGTGTCGTAGCAGTGCTCCAACACCTCCGACTCCCAGGCGCCGAAGGTCGGCATCGAGGAGTTGGAGGAGCCGCAGGTGACCAGCTCGATGTCACCGTCGACCAGCCGCATCGCCTTGCCGGTCTCGTTGGCCAGCCGGCCATACTCGGTCGCCGTCTTGTGCCCGACCTGCCAGGGTCCGTCCATCTCGTTGCCGAGACACCACAGCTTGATGCCGAACGGATCGGTGGCTCCGTTGGCGATGCGCCGATCCGAGAGGGCGGTGCCGCCGGGGTGGTTGGTGTATTCGATCAGGTCGCAGGCCTCCTGCAGCCCGCGGGTGCCCAGGTTGACCGCCATCATCGGCTCGGCGCCGACCTTGCCGGTCCAGCCGAGGAAGTCGTGCAGCCCGAACTGGTTGGTCTCGATCGAGTGCCAGGCGAGGTCCAGCCTCGTGGGTCGCTCCTCGCGGGGACCGACGCCGTCCTCCCACCGGTAGTTGGAGACGAAGTTGCCGCCGGGGTAGCGGGCCACCGTGGGCGCGAGTTCGCGGGTCAGCTCGAGCACGTCGGTACGCAGTCCGTCCGCATCGGCTGCCGGGTGGTCGGGCTCGTAGATGCCGGTGTAGACACAGCGGCCGAGGTGTTCGACGAACGAGCCGAACAGCCGACGGGGGACCGGCGCCACTGCGTACGCGGCGTCGAGGACGAGACGGGCAGTGGGCACGGTGACTCTCCTGAGGTTCTCCAGACTTGTGTCTCATCTTGCGCCACGGGGCCACAGGCGAGCGGACCTGCCACGGGCCCCGGGATCGTTCGGCGCCGGCGGGCCACGAACGACCGTGGGCAATGGGCCCGGATCCGCGTCAGGTCCGGTCTGTGTCAGGTCCGCTGGCGGCGCCGTGACCGGCCTAAGGACTACCCTGGGCGAGGTGAGTGAGTTGCCGATCTCGTCGCCCTACCGGAGCACTCCCGATGCGCCCGTG
>JBDIAO010000244.1:0-2614 GCA_039812375.1 Phycicoccus sp.
CAGCAAGCCAGCGGCTTCGACCACGCGGTCGACCAAGCCCAGCTCGTACGCCCGAGCGGCCCCGATCCGCTCGCTGCTGAAGATCAGCTCCTTGGCTGCGGGAGCTCCGATGAGTCGTGGGAGTCGTACGGTGCCGCCCCAGCCGGGGATGGTGCCCAAGCCGACCTCGGGCTGTCCGAGCTGGGCATCGGCCGAGGCGATCCGGAAGTCGCACGCGAGCGCGAGTTCCAGGCCGCCGCCCAATGCGTAGCCATTGATGGCCGCGATGGTGACGACGGGCGCGGATTCGAGTTCGGTGAAGACCTCCTGACCCAGGGTGGCTTGCTCGGCTGCGCGCTCAGCGCCGATGACCTGCAGCTCCTTGATGTCGGCGCCGGCGCAGAAGGCCCGTTCGCCGGCCCCGGTGATGACCAGGGCGCGGCAGCCGTCGGGACGGTCGAGTTCCGCCGGGATGGACCTGAGCACCTCCCGGAGCTGCCACAGGGTGGCCAGGCGAAGCGAGTTCATCGCCTTGGGCCGGTTGATGGTGACCTGCCTGACGTTGTCGCTGTCCCGGATCACCAGGTCGTTCTCGTCGGTCATCACAACCCTCCGTTCGCGAGAGTCAGCGCGAGGCCGACGGGTTCCGGGCGGAACAATGCGGTCGACATGGTGCGCAGGGAGGGACTGATCAGCGGGGTGAATCCGATCCGGCCGAGGACGTCGCGTTCGAGATCGACCCCGGGTGCGACCTCGGTGAGCGTGATCCCGTGCGGCTCCAGCTCGAACACGGCCCGCTCGCTGACGTAGGTGACCCGCTTTCCGGCGGCCCGGGCCGTCTCGCCGGAGAAGCAGATCTGCTCGACTCGGTCGACGACCTTCGGCCGCCCGGTGTCGCCGGTCAGCGTGAGTTTCCCGTCGCCGATGCCATAGCCGACTGCACGGCCGGCCGTCAGGGTGCCGACGAAGATGACCCGCTTCGCGCCCTGGGCGATATTGATGAATCCTCCGACGCCGGGGATGCGACCGCCGAATTTGCCGACATTGACGTTTCCGGCGGCGTCGAACTCGGCGAAGGACAGCACGGCCACATCCAGGCCGCCGCCGTCATAGAAGTCGAACTGGTAGCCGGCATCGATCATCGCTTCCTGATTGCGGGCAAGACCGAAGCTGTCGCCGAGGACGGGGACCCCGCCGACGTGACCCTGCTCGAGGGTGAAGTGGACCGCGTGGGTCATGTGCTCCTCGGCCAGGACTGCCGCGACACCGTCGGGCACCCCATAGCCGAGGTTGACCACCTCGCCTGCCCTCAGCTCCAGGGCCGCGCGGCGGGCGATGACCTTGCGGACGTTCAGCGGCATGCTCGACAGCCCGGCGGCCGGCGCCCGCGTTTCCGCCGTCATGCTGGGATCCCGCTGGAACTCGCACGACAGCGCCTGGTGCGGGTTGTGTACGACCGCGTCGATCAGGATGCCGGGCACCTTGACCCGGCGTGCGTCGAGGGATCCCGCGGCCACGATGTCGCGTGCCTGGGCAATGACGTAGCCGCCGCAGTTGCGTACCGCCTGCGCCATCGAGAGCGTCTCGGCATAGAGCCCCTCACTGTCCATCGTGAGGTTGCCGTGCTCGTCTGCCGCGGTGCCTCGGATGATCGCCACGTCGATGTGCTGACGCCGGTACAGCAGGCAGGTCTCGTCGCCGAGTGTGACCAGCTCGACGAGCTCCTTGGGAGTACGGGAGTTCAGTGCACCGCCGTCGAGCCGCGGGTCGACGAAGGTGCCGAGGCCGACCCGGCTGAGTGAGCCCGGCAGACCGGCGGCGGTGGCGCGCATCAGGTGTGACAAGGCGCCCTGGGGAAGGCAGTAGGCCTCGATGTCACCACTGACCGCCATCTTCTGCAGACCTGGCGCCCAGCCCCAGTGGCCGCAGACCACCCGGCGGACCATGCCCGGGTGGGCGAACCGCTGGATGCCTCCGTCGCGCCCGTCGCCCAGGCCGTTCGGGGCGATGACGTACAGATCACGGGGCTGGCCGGTGGCGAGGAAACGCTCCTCCAACGCACGGAGCACCAGGTCGGGATCGTTGACGCCGCCGCCTGCGCCGTCCACGGCGATGGTGGCACCGTCGAAGATCCGCGCCACAGCGTCATCGGCCGAGCACAGCTTGCCCTGGCTGGTCACGCTCTGAGTGGTCACCAACTCGTCCACCCCCCGTCGATGACGAGCAGTTGGCCGGTGATGTAGTCCGAGGCACGGGTTGCCAGCAGCACGAATGCTCCCTCGATGTCAGCAGGAGTGGCGAACCGACCCAGCGGGATGCGGTTCAGGAAGTCGCGGGACCGGTCGGGGTCCGCGAAAAGCCAGTCATGGGTCATGTCGGTGTCCACGTAGCCGGGCGCGACGGCGTTGACGCAGATGCCGTACCGGCCGACCTCGACGGCCAGACTTCGCGTGTACTGCGCGATGGCGCCCTTGGTCATGGCGTAGGCGGTCTTGCGCTCCGCTCCGACCAGCGACCCGATGGAGGCGACATTGATGATCTTGCCGCGCCCGCGGCTGATCATCCCCGGCAGCAGAGCCTGGGTGAGGCTGAACACCCCACGCACGTTGACCTGCCACATCCAGTCGAGGTCGTC
>JBDIAO010000245.1:0-2611 GCA_039812375.1 Phycicoccus sp.
CGCCCCTTCGAGACCTGGAGCAATGCCTACGGGCTGCCGCTCTACCTGCGCATCGCCCCCGAGCTCTTCCTCAAGCGGCTCCTCGTCGGGGGCCTCGGGCCGGTCTTCGAGATCGCCCGCAACTTCCGCAACGAAGGTGCGGATGCCACCCACAACCCGGAGTTCACCGCGCTCGAGGCCTACCGGCCGTTCGCGGACTACACGACGATGCGCCACCTGACGGAGCGCCTCGTGCGTGCCGCCGCCCTCGCCGTGCACGGCGCCGAGCGCATCCCGGTGCCGGCCGCTGAGCAGGTGCGGGCCGGGCTGGCCGGAGTGCCCCTGCTCGACGTCTCCGGCCCGTGGGCGGTGGTGTCGGTCCTGGATGCCGTCAGCGCGGCGCTCGGAACCGAGGTCACCATTGACATCGATCCGGCGCGGCTCATCGCACTGGCGGCCGCGGCCGGGGTCTCGCTCAGCCCGCGGATGGGCGTCGGGACGATGATCGAGGAGGTCTACGGCGAGCTCGTCGAGCCGGCCACCACGAACCCGACCTTCTACGTCGACTTCCCGCAGGAGACCTCGCCGCTGACCCGGCCGCACCGCACCCAGCCCGGCCTGGTCGAACGCTGGGACCTGGTCATCGCCGGGATGGAGGTGGCCACCGCGTACAGCGAGCTCACCGACCCGGTCGACCAGCGGGCCCGGTTCACCGACCAGTCGCTCAAGGCGGCCGCCGGTGACGTGGAGGCGATGCAGGTCGACGAAGACTTCCTGCGTGCCCTCGAGCTCGGGATGCCGCCCGCCGGCGGCCTCGGGGTGGGCCTGGACCGGCTCGTCATGCTGCTGACGAACACCCCGATCCGCTCGGTGCTCGCCTTCCCCTTCGTGCGGCCCGACAGCATCCGGGTCCCGGATCTGGGCGAGGAGGAGACCGGCTGAGATGACCAGACGCTGGCTGATGGTCGGGTCAACCGTGATGGTCGGGCCAAACGTGACGATCGGGCAAACGTGACGGTCGGGCAAACGTGACGGTCGGGCGACGCGAGTCTCGGCGGAGCCGTCGGCGCTGACCAGCCAGGGGCTCGTCGCCGTACTGGCGGCAGTCTGGCGGCAGTCTGGGTGCAGTCGCCCGGCGCTGACCTCACTGCCAGTGCTGTCGAACCCCAGGCAATGCGTATGCACATTCATCCTGCCGCCGTCGTTGGGGCCCCCGGTGCAGGTGCTCGTCGTCCTGCCCCGGGGTACAACCCCGCCAAGCAGCAGACCTACCCGGTCATCGGGCACCCTCGACACTTCTGACACATTTGACACACCCACACGGGCGCCTGCTGGCGACAACCCGGATGCCGGCATGACCGGGATGCATGCCAGACGGAGTTGGTGCGGGAAACGCACGCCCACACCGCATACCAGGCGCAGAGCGACGGAATGGGTGCGAGAAATGCACGCCCACACCGCATACCAGGCGCAGGGCTTCGCCGCGACATTCTGCGCCGCACCCTGGCTGGTGAGGCGTCGGTGAAGCTGGCACAAGCCAACCCGATGTCCTTCGCCTCGGCGCAGAGGCATGTCGCGGTCCTTGGGGATGCCGGTCTGGTAACCAGGCGCTCAGCCGGGCCGTGCACGCCCCCACCCCGGCGACCGCGTTCGTGTTGCCGAGCGGCGGTCATCGCATCGACGTGTGGCAGCCGCACATCAGCAAGGCCGTCAGTTGGTTGGGGCGGACATTGCCTGGCTTCCAGCCGGCCGCACCCGGGGCCCCCGGGGTCTGACTCCGCCATTCTCGCCGGCAGCCTCGTCCCCGCCGATCCCGCGGATCACCTCGGGGTCGGCGACGATCATGATGGCAATCCAAATTGACCAACCTGGTTGACCAACCTAGTCTTGCCCCATGACCCGAGTGAAGGTGCAGTACGCGAAGACACATCTGTCTGCCCTGCTCGCGGCCGTCGAAGGGGGCGAAGAGGTGATCATCGCGCGTGGGGACACCGACGTCGCCCGGCTGGTGTCCGTCCGCGCAACCGGCGAGCGGGAACTCGGCTTCGTCCCCTATGTCGTACCCGAGACTTTCTTCGACGAACTGCCGGACGATGAGCTCGAGCACTGGCAGGGCGCCCGGTGACGCACCCACCGGGCGGGCGCCCCGTGACGCGTGAGCCGGGCACCCACCTGCTCGACACCCACACTCTCCTGTGGGCGCTGACCGACCCGGGATCGCTCGGACAGGGCGCGCTTGACCTCATCCGATCGCGGGGAAGCCGGCTCGTGGTGTCGGCCGCGAGCGCGTGGGAGATCGCCGCGAAACAGCGCCTCGGCCGCCTTCCCCAGGCGGACGTGCTGCTCGCCGGCTACGCCCGACACCTCGATCGGCTCGGCGTGGCCTCCCTGGCAATCACCGACGAGCACGCGCTGCTCGCCGGCCGCCTCGACTGGGGCCACCGGGACCCCTTCGACCGGATGCTGGCCGCCCAGGCGATGACGCAGGCGCTCATCCTGGTGACCAGGGACCCGGCCTTCGAGGGCCTCCCCGGCCTGCGCACCCTCTGGTGAGCACCCCCTTCCGTTCTTCCACCGGTTCGAGGTATTGCGCGCCGAGCACTTCCGATCGCTGCACCACGGCCGCGAACCT
>JBDIAO010000246.1:0-2610 GCA_039812375.1 Phycicoccus sp.
GTGTGCTCGTTGCTGGGCCGCTGCCAGGGGGAGTGGGGGTGAGCGAAGTAGACCTTCAGGTCGGTGGCCAGGGTCAGAGCAGCGTGGCGGGCCATCTCGGATCCTTGGTCCCAGGTCACCGACTTGCGCATCATCGCCGGCAGCTCACGGGTGTGGTCGATGAGGGCGTCGGCGACGCCGGCGCTGTCCTTGCCCTCGGGCAGGGCGAGGATGACGGTGTAGCGGGAGGTGCGTTCGACCAGGGTGGCTGCGGCGGAGGCGCCGTTCTTGCCGATGATCAGATCCCCTTCCCAGTGTCCCGGCACGCGCCGGTCGGCCACGGCTGGGTCGCGTTCGTCGATGGAGATCATCCCCACGATCGGGCCAGGACGTCTGCCTGTGCTGCGTGGACGGCGCCGGGTCTGCTTGCGGCGCAGGAAGATCCCGTGCCGGACCAGGTCCCCACGGGGCATCGCGTAGATGAACTGGTAGATCGCCTCGTGCGAGACGGTCTTGCCCTCGGCCGGCGTGGAACCCTTCATGAGCTCCACGCTCTCGTCGTCGGCTTCCAAGGTCAACCGGCCCGCGATCTGCCGAGGCGTGCGGGACTGTTTCAGATCAGCCAGCACCCGCGCCTTCAGAACCGGGTCATGGGCGACCTTCCCCTCCTGCGGGCGGGCCCGCCGTCGCTGCGCAGCCACATCCGCCGACACCATCCGATACCCCCGGGTCTTGGTCGAGTTGCGCGCCACCTCCCGCGAGAGCACCGACACGTCACGCCCGATCCCGGCCGCGATCCGACGCAACGACCACCCCGCCTTGATCCCGGTCGCGATCTCCGCCCGATCCGCCGCGCTCAACAACCTACGAGTCCCAGCCACGAACACCCTCCAGGCCAGCCCGCCCACCACCAGGCGTGTTGCTTCGACGCTATGACACTGCCCCGCCTCGTCAATGAACTGGAAATCGAGTCCGCGGTTGGCCGTTCAGGGCCGATCACTCGGCCTCAGACTGCTCGCCATAATCGCGAAGTGTGAAAACGTTAGGTTTCATGGTTTCAAGGAACACGCGCTTCAGGTATCCCAGCGCATCACCTCTGGCGGCGCATAACGACTCAGCAACTGGTGAGAACCGACTAGTTGGGTACTTACGAGCCAAGGACTCGAACGGCTTGCAATCACCCGCGCCAGCAAGTCCGATCGCACCAAGGAGGTAATACGTCGCTGGGTGTTCATGAGCTTCTAGGGCCATCCGGGCTGCATCTCGGGCCCTGGCAATTTCGCCGCAGAAAAGGAACGCCACGCTCAGATCGTGCCATGCGACAGCTTCCTCTGGGAACGTGGCGATGCACTCACTGAAGAAGGGAACCGCGACAGCTGGGAATCCCTGCTCCAAGTACATGAGGCCCTCGTTGATCCAAGTGTCTGGGGCATTCATCCTGACGCTGCTCTCCGAATAGCAGAGCGTACGGATAGCAAGCACTGAGTTTGCGACCACATCAACCGCTCCGTCCCGGTCGCCCACGGCAACGAGGCAGAAGAACAGGTCGCGCCGGGCCGCTAGTTCCGACGGGTCCAACTCGATAGCGCGCCGATAACACGTAGCCGCATCGCGGTGCTGATTCCGGCTCTGGTAGGCGCGACCTAGCGCGATATGGCTCATTGGCGCATCCGGGAAGAGCGTAACCTCCTGCTCCGCATGCCGCAATCCCTCTTCGAGCCGCCCGACTCGAGTCAGAGCAGCTCCCAAGTTTATGTTCGCACCGAAGCCCTCGGGCTCAAGGTCGTACGAACGTTGATGTGCAGCCAGTGCTCCGAACGTGTCGCCGACGCGCGTGAGCCGATATCCCCTGGCGGACCATTGGGCCGCTGTCATTCCCTCCTCGATTTCTGCCAGCGCAGGTCTTTCAATCACTGGCGCTGGCAGCCCAGCGCCCGAGGCACCCTCTTCGAGAGCTGCCTCCAGCGCCGCGAATGACTCGAACCGATCAGTCGGATCCTTCGCCAAGCATCGACGTGCAACTTCCCACAGCCCTGGGGGCGCACCGGTGATCTTGGCGGGGGTTTGGGTCTCGTGAGCCCTGCGCAGCGCGTGGTACGAGCCCACGAACGGCGGCCTCCTGGCGAGGAGTTCATAGAGCACGACGCCCAAGCTATAGATGTCCGACCGCGAGTCAAACGCCTCCGTTCGAAAATGCTCTGGCGACATGTACCGAGGTGTGCCGCTGATATCGGCGTTCCATCCTGACTCTGCGAGGGCTCGGTTTGATCGCGTGAAAATGGACAGGCCAAAATCTGCCACGCGAACGCGTGAGTGGTCGACCAGGAGATTCTCTGGTTTGAGGTCGCGGTGATGAATCCCGTAGTTCTCGTGAAGAAACGAGAGTGCCACACAAGCTTGCCGCAGCAGGGTTAGAGCCTCTGATTCGATCCCTCGGGCCATGACCGCACGGAAACTAGCATCTGGAACGAACTCCATGAACACCGCAAACCCGTCGAGCTCCTCGATGCTTGTGGGTGAGAGCAGGTACGGATGCGGGTGAAGCGACGCGTTGATGTTCACCTCGCGAACGAACTGCTCGCTATTCAACTCCCCAGTGAACACGGACCGCGGACAGACTTTGACCGCGAC
>JBDIAO010000247.1:0-2606 GCA_039812375.1 Phycicoccus sp.
AGACCGCCGTGGCGGGTGCGGTGGTAGTCGGTGCAGATGAACTCTCGCAACCGGAGTTCGAGCTCGCGCGGCGTCAGACCGGGCCCGTCACCCTTGAAGACGGCGCGACCCTTCTTGTCGATGACGATCTTGCCGGCGTCGCTGCCCCGCTGGGACACGTTGCGGCCCTTGTGGCCGGACAACTGCAGCAAACAGCGCTGCAGCGTCTCGTGCCAGCGCTCCACAAATGCATTGTCCGTGGGCTTCTTCCCCCGGGAGAGCAGCAGGTGGATTCCCAAAAGGGCGCACACTGCGCGGAAGTATCGGCCGGTGAAGATGCTGCCCTTGTCAGCGCGGATCGCATCCGGGAGCAGTCCGGGGATCGCGTGCTCGCCCAGCAGGGGTCGGCCGGAGAGGCGCTCGGCCTCGGCGACCGCATCATCGATCGAGCCGATGACTTCGGGCACCCCGGCCCAACGCCAGTCGTGGACCTGGCCGGGTTCGACGACCTGGCTGAACGGGCGCAGCACGTCATAGAGGATCAAGCCGGCCTCGATCGCGTTTGCGCTGCGGGGCACGACCCGAAGGGCCAGGACGACACGCGTACACACGTCCAAGGCGGTGATGATCTCCACCGAGATAGGTTTGCCAGTCCAGGGGTCGACGCAGAACGTGTCACTGCGGGTCACGTCGATCGCGACGACTTGGCCCGGCCGAAGGGCGGGGTAGGCGGTCAAGGCCAGGACACCGCGCAACTTCTTCGTCGTGTGGGAACGAGTTGTGCGCCCGGCGGCTTGAGCAGCCTGCGTCAGGTAGGTCCTCAGGGTCGACTCCGGAGGGTCGAGCGAGTCCAACCCCTCGGCCTTTAGCGCCAACAGCGTGCGGCGCAGAAGCTCATCAATCGAGCGAACCGCCTGGGTTCCATCGATGCGGGCGGCGATGTCGTCGGCGACTCGTCGCACCTCAGGATCGAGACCTCCGAAGGCGGAATGCCGGCGAACACGACGCTTGTCCACCAAGGCCAGGAGCCCACCGTTGATCGGCCGGTCGAAGTCGGCCAGCCAGTTCATCAACTGACGCTGCGAGACCGCGCCAACCCTCGCCCGAGGCGAGGCTTTGCCCGCCTCCAAGTTGCGTTGACGACGCCGATCGAGCAGAGCCTCCCGGGCAAGGATCTTGGCCATCGCCTCGCACTTCTTGCTGTCCGAAACCTTTCGGGCCGGGTTGAATAGCGAGTACGGCTCTCCAGGCCGCGCGAGAGCGGGGTGCCCGAGAGCGAAGCCCGTGCGCATGGTCAGAACGACCTCCAGCTTGTCCAGCGACTCTTGGAGAGCGTCGTCGCTCAGCCCGGACAAGACGGCCATCAATGACTCGGCCACCGCGTCCACCCGTCCGTCGACAATGGCGCGTGCCGGTTGGACGTCGGTCCACGACACCTCGTGGACTCCGCCGGTGACATCGCGGACCGTGTACCCAAACGGGACGACCGCGACCACGATTCGAGGTCCCTCCGGGAAGAGGATGTTGGCGCCCTCGTACAGCGTCACTCGGGCGTTCATGTCCGCACCGCATTGGTGGCCCACGCGAGGCGCGAGCGCTGATCCCACGGGGCGTTGAGGTCCATCTCGATCTCACCGGACCAGACCAGGTGCCACATGGCTGACGTCAGGAACCCTCGATCGTCGTCGGCCGCGATGACATCGCCAACACTGCCACCGTCGGCCAGGACACGCTGCAGGATCGCCTTGGCAGACGTGAGCCATTCCGGGGCTCTGCGCGCCGACGCGATCCAGCGGAGGTTCAACGACGCCACCGGGTCGAGACCGCCGAACAGCTCGTAACGCCAGCCGACCTTCGCGCAGGCTGCCCGAGTACGCGTCGACATCACCATGAACGTGTCGTCGCGTTCTTCCGGGGCTCGGACGTCCCAGATCGCCACCGAACCATCCCGGTGCGCGCTCAACACGTCTGGGAAGTGCTTCGTTCCGTCCTCCCAGCGCAACAACACGGGTTGTCCGACCAGCCACGCCACATCCGGCTGCCGGTCCAACCACGTCGCGAGCTCGTGCTCAAGACCAGACTCGAGAAACAGCCACCCACCCGTCGTCGTCGACATCGCCTGAACCGGGATGTTCCTGGAGAGCCGGCCAGACTTCGTCTCCCGCACCGGCTGCAAGCTGCGTGGATCGGGCGGCCCCGCGACCCATGACCACTCGGATCGCGAACGCCCAGCACACCGAAACGACCACGTCGCTTCACCCACTTGGGCACCGACGGGCCGTAGCCCTACACTGGGCATGACGACACCTCCTGTCTCCTCACCCGGATCAGGTACTTGTCTTACGAGGGCGCTCCGCTGGAACGGGGCGCCCTCGACGTTTGTCTAGTGCGTTGAGCGTAGACCTTCCCCTCTCGCGCCGGGTAGCGCAGAAATCACGATCTGACAAGAAGACACGCCGTGAACCCCCCTATGAAACATAGGTGGCGGTTTATGAAAAGTAGGACCCATCTCGACATCAGAAGCCACCGTCACGGGCCATATTGTTGAACCGGCTGTAGTGCCCCTGGAAGGCCAGCACGAGATCCTTTGTCGGCCCGTTGCGGTGCTTGGCGACGATGACGTCTGC
>JBDIAO010000248.1:0-2603 GCA_039812375.1 Phycicoccus sp.
AGGGGCTGCGAGGCGCGGGCCTGGTTCGGCGGTCTGCAGCACCTGTGTCGGGACGGGGACGCCCAGGTTGGCTGTATGAGGCGACTGAACGGAGCCATGACGACCCGCGGCCGGAGTACGCAGGTCTCGCCATCGCGCTCGCCTCGGTGGTCTCGCGCACCAGTCCTGCGCCTGCAGAGGCAGCCCGGGAGGCGGGCGTCCAGTGGGGACGAGAGCTCGCACGGGGTGCGTTGGCGGATTCCGCGGCGGCAAAGCCCCGGTCTTCCCGCCAGGCGGTGAGCGACCTCTTCGACCAGATGGGGTTCGCCGCAGCGCCTGACCGGAGTGCACGAGTCGTGCGCTTGACGCGCTGTCCGCTGCTCGAGGCAGCGCACCAGGCTCCGGACATCGTGTGCTCGGTGCATCAAGGGATCGCCGAGGGTGCCCTGGAGGAGTTCGGCACGGCGTCCGACGGGGTGCAGTTGCTGCCGTTCGCGGAGCCGGGTGCATGTGTGCTGCGACTCCAGGGGACGTCGTGACCGTCCTCGACGCGCCGGTCCGCTCCGGTGCTTGGCGTCCGATGCTCCTCGTCCCGGCAGGTCTCAGCCTGCTGGCCGGTCTGGACGCGGCGCTGATACTGCTGGATCTGCCGGCTCCGGTCGACGCGGACCGGCTGCCCGAGGTCCATGGGTTCGTGCTGGTCCTGGGCTTCGTCGGCACCCTGATCGCCTTAGAGCGAGCGATTGCCCTCGGTACGAGGTGGGGTGTGATGGCCCCCGCTCTGCTCGGCCTGGGAGGGTTGCTGACGCTCGCCCCGTCGCCGCTTCTGGTGGGTCAGCTCGCACTCGTTGCGGGCGCGTTGAGTCTGGTCGCCGTCTACGTCCCGCTCTGGCGACGCCAAGCGGACGAGGCGGTCCTGGTGCAGGCACTGGGTGCGGTGCTGGCCGCCGGGGCGGCCGGGCTGTGGGCCGGTGGAGTGGATGTGCCGGTGCTGCTGCCGTGGCTGGTTGCCTTCGTGGTTCTCACGATCGCCGGTGAGCGTCTTGAGCTCGCGCGGCTGGGTATGGGACCGAACGCCGGAGCGGTCCTCGTGCTGCTCGCGGTGTGCGTCGCCGTCGGTGTCGTCGCATCACTGCTGGCACCGCAACCCGGATCCGCTTTCCTGGGTGTCACGCTCGCCGTCCTGGTGGCCTGGCTCGCCGCTCATGACGTGGCGAGGCGGACGATCCGCAGTTCCGGACTGCCTCGCTACATGGCGGTGTGCATGCTGACCGCCTACGGCTGGGCGGCCGTGGCTGCCGGGGTCTGGCTGACATCGAGCCCGGCCGACGGTGATGGCGCCTACGACGCCGTCGTGCACGCAGTGTTCCTGGGGTTCACCCTTTCCATGATCATGGCGCACGCGCCGGTGATCTTTCCGGCGGTGGTCGGGAGGGACCTGCCGTACCACCCGAGTCTGTACGTCCCGGTCGGGCTGCTGCACGTTTCGCTGCTGATGCGGGTCTGGCTCGGCGACGGACTCGACGTGCCGCACGCATGGCGGCTGGGAGCGGTACTCAACATCGTCGCACTGCTGTCGTTCCTGGGACTGGCCGCTGGCCGTGTCGTGGCAGGGGGCCGGCGATGAGGAGGGGGTTCTCTCCGTGGCGGGACCTGCCGGCGTTGGTGTGGCTGATGGCGATCCCGTTGGTGGCGGTGGCTCACCCGTGGCTGCCTGAGCCTCGATGGCTGCTGCTCCACCTCCTCCTGCTGGGTGCCGTCACACATTCCATCGTGGTCTGGAGCCAGCACTTCGCAGACGCCCTGCTCCATGTCGCATCTACTCCGCGTCCGCAACTGCTGGCGATGCTCGCACTGGGTGCGTTGGCCGTGATGGTCGGAACACAGACATCGCTGTGGCCGGTGACCTTGGTGGGTGCCACGTCGGTGGTTGGGGCAGTGGTCTGGCACGCGGTGCGACTGGCGGGGCAGCTGCGGAGAGCCCTTCCCGGCCGGTTCGCGGGAGTCATCCACTACTACCTGGCCGCCGCGCTGGTGCTCCCGATCGGCGCGGCGCTGGGCGTTCTTCTCGCCCGGGGCCTCCCGGATCCGTGGCACAGTCGTCTGCTGCTGGCGCATGTCGTGGTCAACCTGCTGGGTTGGGTCGGGATGACCGTGGCAGGCACAGCGCTGACGCTGTGGCCGACGATGCTGCGTACCCGCCTCGGCGAGGGATCTGACAGCGCGGTACGTCGAGCGCTGCCTGTGCTTCTTGTCGGGGTCCTCACGACCGCCGGTGCGTGCCTCGCCGGCCTCTGGCCCCTGGCGGCTGCGGGGCTCGTGTTCTACGTCGTGGGCGCGCTGATCATTGCCCGGCCTCTGCTTGACGCGGCTCGGCGCAAGCCTCCGTCGAGCCATCCGACGTGGTCGGTGGGTGCTGGTCTGGTGTGGCTGGGTGGGTGCTTGGTGGCGTGGGCGGTGCTCCTTGCGCGAGGTGGAACTGCGGAGGAGGTGCTTGGGCGGCTCGATTGGTTGGTCCCGTTCCTGGCGGCGGGATTCGCAGCCCAGGTACTTCTGGGCGCGCTCGGCTACCTCGTGCCCACGGCTCTGGGCGGCGGCGGCCGCGCCGTCCGCGCCGCGGCAGC
>JBDIAO010000249.1:0-2579 GCA_039812375.1 Phycicoccus sp.
CGGCGTCACTGTGGCCGTCGGCGTCACTGTGGCCGTCGGCGTCACTGTGGCCGTCGGCGTCACCGCGGCCGGCGACGCCGACGAGGGCGGGGGAGAGGACATGGGGGGATCCTCGCACGGTTGGCCGCTGCGACGTCGCGACCTAGAGTGGTGCTGTCGGCCGTTCGCGCCGCGTCGAGAACTCCAGAGAGGACCACAGATGACCATTGCCTCAGCTGTCACCGACGTCCTCACCCCTCCACTACGAGCCGTGGGAGTCCATCTCGAGGACGTCATCATCACCCCGGCCGGACGCCGACGGGTCGTGCGGGTCATTGTGGACACCGAACTCCCCGACGCCGACGAGGTCACCGGCCCGGTGCGGGCCATGACCCTCGATGACATCGCCGATGCCACCCGTGTGGTCGCGGATGTCCTCGATGACACAGACGTCCTCGGTGAGCAGCCCTACACCCTGGAGGTGTCCTCGCCGGGAGTGGGCCGCCCGCTGCGGCTGCGGCAGCATTACCAGCGCGCAGTTACCCGTCTGGTCCGACTGACCCCCAGAGTGGGGGGCCCGGTCAGCGGTCGGCTGTTGCGGGCTGGACGCTCCGACCTGACCCTTCAGGTCATCGGGGCCAAGGGCGCTGCTCCGCTGACCGGAACATATGCGTATGCCGATCTCCTCAAGGGTGAGGTCCAGGTCGAGTTCGCGGCGGTGCCGGACGAGGCCACGGGCGTCAGTAGCGCCGAGACGTCGAAGGAGAGCTGAGCAGTATGGACATCGACCTGTCGGCCCTGCGCGCCCTCGAACGAGAACGGGGCGTCTCTTTCGACGTGCTCGTCCCTGCGATCGAGCAGGCCCTCGTGCTGGCCTACCACCGCACCGAGGGAGCTCAGCGGAACGCTCGTGCAGAGCTCGACCGCAAGACCGGGCGCGTGATCATCTGGGCCCGGGAGGTCCACGAAGTGCCCGTCGACGCGGAGCTGTCCGAACCGGGCAGGGACGAGGACGAGCCGGGAACGCGCCGAGCGCTCGGCCCCGAGTTCGACGACACCCCGAGCGGATTCGGCCGGGTCGCGGCGACGACGGCACGCCAGGTCATCGTCCAACGGCTGCGCGACATCGAGGACGAGGCGATCCTCGGCGACTTCAAGGGCCGTGAAGGCGACATCGTCTCCGGCATCGTCCAGCAGTCTCCTGATCCACGGCACGTCACAGTGGACTTCGGCAGTGTCGAGGGGATCATGCCCTCGGCTGAGCAGGTGCCCGGCGAGACCTATCCGCACGGGTCCCGACTGAGGGCCTTCGTCGTCTCGGTCAAACGCGGCCCACGCGGGCCACAGATCCTCCTCTCCCGCACTCACCCGAACCTGGTGCGCAAGCTCTTCGCCCTCGAGGTGCCCGAGATCGCTGACGGGACCGTCGAGATAGTCGCGCTTGCACGTGAGGCCGGCCACCGGTCAAAGGTGGCGGTGCGGTCCAAGGTCTCCGGGGTCAACGCCAAAGGCGCCTGCATCGGTCCCATGGGCGCTCGGGTGCGTGCCGTCATGACCGAGCTGCAGGGGGAGAAGATCGACATCGTCGACTTCAGTGACGACCCCGCGACCTTCATCGCCGCCGCGCTGAGTCCGAGCCGAGTCAGCGCGGTCGAGATCGTGGACACCCAGCTGCGTGGGGCGCGGGTGATCGTCCCCGACTATCAGCTCTCGCTGGCGATCGGGCGGGAAGGGCAAAACGCCCGGCTCGCGGCCAAGCTCACCGGGTGGCGGATCGACATCCGGTCCGACACCGCACCGGACAGCGGCGGACGCCCGGGCGCCCCGGTGCCGGGGACGGCTCCGAAGGGCTAGAATGGACAGCGCCGACCGGACTGGATCGCCGAGCCGGCATCCGGTGCGTACCTGCGTCGGATGTCGTCGGAGGGATAGTCGGTCGGTGCTTCTGCGAGTGGTCGTCGACCCGGGTGCAGTTGGGTCCTCGGCTGACGAGGTCCGGCTCGTCCCGGATCCGCGACGCAGGCTGCAGGGCCGTGGAGCCTGGCTCCACCCCGATGTCCGCTGCCTTGAGCTCGCTGTGCGGCGCCGAGCCTTCGGACGGGCCCTCCGGGTGGAGGGCCGGCTGGGGGCCGACGCTGTGGCAGCATGGCTCACGGCCCACCCCGCAGGGGCCAGCATCCAAAAAACCGTCACCCACCCGGGATGAAGAGAACGGGACGAACGGCAATGAGCACCCGATGAGTACTCAGCAATGAGCACCTCCCCGCAGTAACGACGGTCCGCGCCTGTCCGGCACGGACCAGGACAGGAGAAACGTGTCGAAGGTCCGTGTGAGCGCGCTCGCCAAGGAGCTCGGAGTGACCAGCAAGGTCCTCCTCGAGCGACTCAACGAGATGGGCGAGTACGTCAAGAGCGCGAGTTCGTCGGTCGAGGCGCCGGTGGTCCGGCGCGTGAAGGAGAAGTACGCCCAGACGAGCGCATCGGCCTCAGCCGCGGAGCCGGCCGTCCCGGCGCGTCCTTCTGGGGGAGCGGCAACCCCTGCCGCCCCTGCGCGCCCGGCACCCGCGGTGACCCCGCCCGCCGCTGCCGCCGCGCCCGGG
>JBDIAO010000250.1:0-2538 GCA_039812375.1 Phycicoccus sp.
ACCTGTACGTTCCGCTGATATATCACTTCGATACGACTCATCCATCAGGAAGCAGGATGTCCATGGCCGTCTCGGCGAGCGACCCTCAGACCCTCCGGGCACCCACCACAGAGCAGCCGGCCGCGCGGTCTCGTGGGGTTCTCACCCTGTCCTGCCCAGAGCGTCCGGGCATCGTCCAAGCGGTCACGAGCTTCCTGCTGGTGCACGACCTGGACATCGTCGAGCACCATCAGTTCGACGACAGCGAGCGTCAGGCCCTTTTCTTGCGGACTGCGTTCGCGACCCAAGGTCCGCTCGACCTCGAGCAGCTCACTGCTGCGTTCGCCGAGACCGCGGAGCAGTTCGACATGTCCTTCTCCTTCTACGACGAGACGAAGCCGCGCCTACTGGTCATGGTGTCGAAGTTCGGGCACTGCCTGAATGACCTGATCTTTCGCTGGCGGGCCGGCACCCTGGGCGGCGAGATCGCCCTCGTCGTCTCCAACCACGAGAACATGCGCCCGATGGCCGAGGCCGCCGGACTCCCGTACCTCCACGTTCCGGTGACCCCCGACAGCAAGCCCGAAGCCGAGGCCCGACTGCTGGAACTGGTGGACGAGCACGACATCGACCTGGTCGTGCTGGCCCGCTACATGCAGGTGCTGTCGGACGATCTGTGCCGCTCGCTGGAGGGCCGAGCGATCAACATCCACCACTCGTTCCTGCCCGGCTTCAAGGGCGCCAAGCCCTATCACCAGGCGTACCACCGCGGGGTGAAGCTGGTGGGCGCCACCGCGCACTACGTGACCGCGGATCTGGACGAGGGTCCGATCATCGAGCAGGAGGTGATCCGGGTCGACCACACCTACCATCCCCGCACCCTGTCCACCGTGGGGCAGGATGCGGAGTGCCTCGCTCTGTCCCGCGCAGTGCGCTGGCACTGCGAACACCGCGTCCTCCTGCACGGCGCCAGCACCGTCGTCTTCCGCTGACCACCCGAACGCCGACCACCCGAACGATCCGAGAGGCAATCTCCCTCATGTCCGTCAACCAAGAGCCTGCCACCCAGCGCGTCGTGATCATCGGCGCCGGCATCGTCGGGGTCAACCTCGCCGACGAACTGGTGTCCCGCGGCTGGAGCAACGTCACTGTCGTCGAGCAAGGTCCGCTGGACCTGCCGGGCGGCTCGACCTCCCACGCTCCCGGGCTGGTGTTCCAGACCAACCCCTCGAAGACCATGACGCTGTTCGCGAAATACACCGTGGAGAAGCTGCTCGGTCTCGTCGAGGACGGCCAGTCGTGCTTCAACCAGGTCGGCGGGCTCGAGGTCGCGACCACCCCGGAGCGGGTCGAGGAGCTGAAGCGCAAGCACGGCTGGGCCACCTCCTGGGGAGTCGAGACGCGGCTCATCGATGCCGATGAGTGCGTCCAGCTCTATCCGCTGCTCGATCGCGAAGTCGTTCTCGCCGGTCTGCACATCCCCAGCGACGGGCTAGCCCTTGCCGCACGCTGCGTACAGCTCCTGATCAAGCGCACCCAGGCAGCCGGCGTCACCTACCTGGCCTCGACCCCAGCCACCGGCATCGAGACCGACAAGGGTCGAGTCACCGGTGTGCAGACGCCGGACGGGATCGTGCCCGCCGACATCGTCGTGTCCTGCGCCGGCTTCTGGGGTGTCGAGGTCGGGGCCATGGCCGGCATGTCGGTGCCGCTGCTGCCGCTGGGGCATCAGTACGTCAAGACCACCGCCGTCGCGGGCCTGGAGGGTCGCAGCGAGCTGCCCAACGGCGCCACGCTGCCGATCCTGCGGCATCAGGACCAGGACCTCTACTATCGCGAGCACGGCGACCGGTACGGGATCGGCTACTACGGCCACCGCCCGATGCCCATCGTGGCCGCGTCCTTGGGGCTCACCCCCGAGCACGTCGACGAGGACAACATGCCGTCCCGGCTGGACTTCACCCCCGAGGACTTCGCCCCGGCCTGGAAGGAGTCGCAGCGGCTGCTGCCCGACCTGCGCAACGCGACGATCGCCGACGGCTTCAACGGCATCTTCTCCTTCACCCCCGACGGCGGCTCGATCGTCGGCGAGTCGCCCGAGGTCGACGGCTTCTGGGTCGCCGAGGCCGTCTGGGTCACCCACTCCGCCGGTGTCGCCCGGGCCGTCGCCGAGGTGCTCACCACCGGACGGTCGGAGATCGATCTGGCCGACTGCGAGGTGTCCCGCTTCGAGGAGGTCCAGTACGCGCCGTCGTACGTCTCGGAGACCTCGCAGCAGAACTTCGTCGAGATCTACGACATCCTGCATCCCCTGCAGCCCAAGGAGTCGCCGCGCAATCTGCGGGTCAGCCCGTTCCATGCCCGGCAGACCGAGCTCGGCGCGTACTTCCTGGAGGGCGGGGCCTGGGAGCGACCGTACTGGTACGAGGCCAACGCCAGCCTGTTGGACGAACTGCCGGCCGAGTGGCGCTCGCCGGAGCGGGACACCTGGTCGGCCCGCTACTACTCGCCGATCGCGGCAGCAGAGGCCTGGAAGACCCGGACCGCCGTGGCGATGTA
>JBDIAO010000251.1:0-2534 GCA_039812375.1 Phycicoccus sp.
TGCTCAAGGGGGCCGTGCCGGGCGGGTTCAACAAGGAGTCGGTCGACCAGCGCCGCCTCGGTGAGCTGCTCGACATCCTCAACACGGCCCGGTTCACCGGTGAAGGCGCGGCCCGGGCGCGTGACCTGCTCGGCGAGGTGTACGAGTACTTCCTCGAGAAGTTCGCCCAGGCCGAGGGCAAGCGGGGCGGGGAGTTCTTCACCCCGCCGTCGGTGGTCCGGGTGCTCGTCAACGTGCTCGAACCGTCGGCTGGGCGCATCTATGACCCGTGCTGCGGCTCGGGCGGCATGTTCGTCCAGGCGGAGAAGTTCCTCGAGGCGCACGAGCAGGACAAGAGCGCCCTGTCGATCTATGGCCAGGAGCTCAACGAACGCACCTGGCGGATGGCCCGGATGAACCTCGCGATCCACGGCCTCAACGGCAACCTCGGCCCGGTCTGGGGGGATACCTTCGCGCGCGACCTGCACCCGGACGTGCAGGCCGACTACGTGCTGGCGAACCCGCCGTTCAACATCAAGGACTGGCACCGCCGCGAGGACGACCCGCGCTGGCGCTACGGCGTGCCGCCCGCCGGCAACGCGAACTATGCGTGGATCCAGCACATCCTCGCCAAGCTCGCCCCCGGTGGGTCGGCCGGGGTGGTCATGGCCAACGGGTCGATGTCGACCAACTCCGGCGGGGAGGGCGAGATCCGTGCCCAGATCGTCGAGGCGGATCTCGTGGCGTGCATGGTCGCGCTGCCGACGCAGCTCTTCCGGAGCACCGGGATCCCGGTGTGCCTGTGGTTCTTCGCCAAGGACAAGGGGAAGAGCATGGATGCCGCGAGCGACCGGAGCGGGCAGGTCCTGTTCATCGACGCCCGGGAGCTCGGGCACATGGTCGACCGGGCCGAGCGGGCGTTCTCCGACGAGGACATCGCGAAGGTCGCGGACACCTACCACGCCTGGCGGGGGAGTGCTTCGGCGCGGGAGAAGGGGATCGAGTATGCCGACGTGCCCGGCTTCTGCAAGAGCGCGACCCTGCAGGAGATCAAGGACTCCGACTATGCGCTGACCCCGGGCCGGTATGTCGGCGCGGCCGAGGTTGAGGACGACGGCGAGCCCATCGAGGAGAAGATCGAGCGCCTGACGAAGGAGCTGTATGCCGCCTTCGACGAGAGCGCGCGCCTGGAGGCGGAAGTCCGCACCCAACTCGGGCGGATCAATGGCTGATTACGAGACTCGCGCCTTATCCCAAGTGGGTATTTCGGTGCTCGACTGCGAACACAAGACGCCAACAGCTTGCATGTCGGGCCACCCGTACATTGCAATTCCGGACATCGTGGACGGCCGTGTTAACTTGTCCTCGTCTCGCCGAATCTCAGATGCCTCTCTCATAGAGTGGACACGACGCACAGAGCCCCGTCGAGGTGACGTTCTGGTGACGAGGCGAGGGCGAGTTGGAGATACGGCGCCGATCCCTCAAGATGGCTGTGCCATCGGTCAGAATCTAGTTCTTCTTCGTTCTGACGGAAAGCAGGTCCTGCAGCACTTCTTAACCTGGGCCACCAGGTCGCCCCAATGGTGGAGTGAGGTTGATCGACTTCGAAATGTCGGGGCTGTATTCAGTAGTTTGAATGTCCGTGATATTGCGCGAATTCGAATCCCTATTCCGTCTCTGAGTGAACAGCGGGCGATTGCGGAGGTGTTGGGGGCGCTCGACGACAAGATCGCCGCCAACGCCACCCTCATCCGTCGCGCCGACAGTCTGCTTCACGTCACGTTTGAATCCCTGCTGCCCGATGGCGAGTCCGTGCCGCTCAGCGGCCTTGCGCGGTTCGTCAACGGCAAGGCCTTCACCAAGGGAGCAACCGGCAAGGGGAGAGTGGTCATCCGGATCGCTGAACTCAACTCTGGCATCGGGGGGTCAACCGTCTACAACGACATCGACGTTGCAGAGGACCATCTGGCTCGGCCCGGTGACCTCCTCTTTGCATGGTCGGGCTCTCTGACGGTGCACCGCTGGTTCCGACCGGAAGGCATCGTCAACCAGCACATCTTCAAGGTGGTTCCCACAACGGCACCGATATGGGTCGTGAAGGGTGCGCTGGATCGCAAGATCGAGGACTTTCGAGCGATCGCTGCAGACAAGGCCACAACGATGGGTCACATACAGCGCCGCCACCTCGATGAGCTGGTCTCCGTGCCTCGCCGTGAAGCGATCCAGCGCTTCGATGTGCTCATGACCGGCTTGTGGACGCGCGCTTTGGCAGCCGAGCAGGAGTCCCTGAGGCTTGCGGAGATGCGGGATGCGCTCCTGCCCGCGCTCATGTCCGGCAGACTGCGCGTCAAGGACGCCGAAACGATCGTCGAGGACGTGGTCTGACATGGCCTTCACCGGGGTCAGCGAGGCCGAGTGGGAGCACGCCGCCCTCGAAGCGCTCGCCGACCAGGGCTGGCAGCCCCTGACCGGCAAGCAGATCGCCCCCGGCTCCGGTGAACGCGAATCCTGGTCCGAGCTCGTCCTCCCCGCGCGGCTCGCCGCAGCCCTCCAGC
>JBDIAO010000252.1:0-2532 GCA_039812375.1 Phycicoccus sp.
CCGGCGAGGGCGACCCCGTCACCGATGACCTCCTCGTCACCGGAATCGGCGCCCTTGCTCGTGAGCATCGCCTTCATCGCAGCGTAGGTCGTCAACGCCTCGGACAGGGGCCTGCCGATGACCTCCTGGGCCAGGATCGACGTCGAGGCGGTGCTGATCGAGCAGCCCATCGCATCGTAGGAGACGTCCTCGACGAGCGGGTCGGCGCCAGAACCGACGCGGATCCGCAAGGTGACCTCATCGCCGCATGTGGGGTTGACATGGTGCACCTGCGCGTCGAAAGGCTCCCGCAGTCCGGCATGCTGCGGCCGCTTCGAGTGCTCGAGGATGAGCTCCTGATACAGGTCCACGAGCTCAGCCTGCCTTAGCCACATCGACGCCGAAGACTTCCGGGACCAGGTCGAGGGCGTCGAGGAATGCCTCGATCTCGTCCGGGGTGTTGTATGCCGCCAGGCTCACCCGGGAGGTCGCCGCAACCCCAAAGCGCCGGTGCAACGGCCAAGCACAGTGGTGACCGACCCGCACCGCGACGCCCCGGTCATCGAGGATCTGACCCACGTCGTGGGCGTGCACCCCGTCGACGACGAAGGAGACGGCCCCGACCCGGTCGACCAGCTCCGTCGGCCCGATGACGCGCACCCACGGCCGCTGCGCCAACCCGGCCAGGACCTGCCCGGTCAGAGCGTGTTCGTGCGCGGCGATGCGGTCCATCCCCCAGTCCCGCAGCGTCGCCACCGCAGCACCAAGCCCGACCGCCTGGGCCGAGTTCGGTGAGCCCGCCTCGAAGCGCTGTGGTGGCGCGGCATACGTCGAGTGGTCCATGAAGACCGTCTCGATCATCGAGCCCCCGGTGAGGAAGGGGGGCATGGCCTCGAGGAGCTCGTAGCGACCCCAGAGGACCCCGACACCGGTCGGGCCATACATCTTGTGTCCGGAGAAGGCGGCCAGGTCGACCCCGAGTGCGGGCAGGTCGAGGGCGAGATGCGGAGCGGACTGGCAGGCGTCGAGGACGGTGAGGGCGCCGACCCTCTGGGCCGCAGCGACGAGTTCGGCGACCGGATTGACCGTGCCGAGGACGTTGGAGATGTGGGTGAAGGCAAAGACCTTCGTCCGCTCGCTGAGCAGCGCCGGCAGCGCTGCCATAGACAACCGGCCGTCGTCGGTCAGCGGCACCCAGCGCAGACTCGCCCCGGTGCGTCGGCACAGCTCCTGCCAAGGGACGAGGTTGGCGTGGTGCTCCATCTGGGTGACGAGGACCTCATCGCCCGGACCCAGAGTCAGCCGAGGGTCCTTGGGATGCCCGGCGACCGAGTTGGAGAAGGCGTAGGCGGCGAGGTTGAGCGACTCCGTGGCGTTCTTGGTGAAGACCACCTCTTGCGCCTGGCCGCCGACGAAGGAGGCGATGTCCGCCCGGGCCCTCTCGAAGGCGTCGGTCGCCTCCTCGGACAGCTGGTGGGCACCGCGGTGTACGGCGGCGTTGACCCGGTCGGAGAAGTCCCGCTCGGCCCGCAGCGCGACGTCGACTCGCTGGGCAGTGGCGCCGCTGTCGAGGTAGACGAGTCGGTGTCCGTCGCGCACCGTGCGCGCCAAGATCGGGAAGTGGGCCCGGATGGCGACACTCTCGGCGGGGCTGAGCAGACCAGTCATGACCTGGCACTCACACCGCAGGAGCGAGGAAGCGGTCGTAGCCGTGCGCCTCGAGTTCCTCGGCGAGCTCGGGTCCGCCCTCCTGCACGATCCGGCCGTCGACGAAGACATGGACGAACTGCGGGGCGATGTAGCGCAGGATCCGGGTGTAGTGAGTGATGAGCAGGATGCCAGCATCAGTCTCAGCCTGAGCGCGGTTGACCCCGTCGGAGACGATCCGCAGGGCGTCGATGTCGAGGCCGGAGTCGGTCTCGTCGAGAACCGCGAACTTGGGCCGGAGCAGTTCGAGCTGGAGGATCTCGTGCCGCTTCTTCTCACCACCGGAGAAGCCCTCGTTGACGTTGCGGTTGGCGAAATCCGGGTCGATCCGCAGCGCCGCCATGGCCTCCCGGACGTCCTTGACCCAGGTGCGCAGCTTCGGCGGTTCTCCGTCCACAGCGGTCTTGGCCGTACGCAGGAAGTTCGAGACGCTGACCCCGGGGACCTCGACCGGATACTGCATGGCGAGGAAGAGGCCGGCACGGGCGCGCTCGTCGACGCCCATGGCGAGCACGTCCTCCCCGTCGAGGGTGACCGAGCCGGAGGTCACGGTGTATTTCGGGTGACCGGCGATCGTATAGGCGAGCGTCGACTTGCCGGAGCCGTTGGGGCCCATGATGGCGTGCGTCTGGCCGCTGCTGATGGTCAACGAGACCCCTCGGAGGATCTCCTTGGTGTCCTGCTCAGTCTGCACGCTCGCGTGGAGGTCGGTGATCTCCAGGGTAGACATGGGCTCAGTTCTCCTTGGCGAGGGCGACGAGGACGTCGTCGCCCTCGATCTTGACGGTGTGTACCGCCACGGGCTGGGTGGCGGGGGGGCAGGACGGCTCTCCGGTGAGCAGGTCG
>JBDIAO010000253.1:0-2532 GCA_039812375.1 Phycicoccus sp.
CCGGCGAGGGCGACCCCGTCACCGATGACCTCCTCGTCACCGGAATCGGCGCCCTTGCTCGTGAGCATCGCCTTCATCGCAGCGTAGGTCGTCAACGCCTCGGACAGGGGCCTGCCGATGATCTCCTGGGCCAGGATCGACGTCGAAGCGGTGCTGATCGAACAGCCCATTGCGTCGTAGGAGACGTCCTCGACGAGCGGGTCGGCGCCAGGACCGAGGCGGATCCGCAAGGTCAGCTCGTCACCGCAGGTCGGGTTGACGTGGTGCACCTGGGCGTCGAAGGGCTCCCGTAACCCGGCATGCTGCGGCCGCTTCGAGTGCTCGAGGATGAGCTCCTGATAGAGGTCCACGAGCTCAGCCTGCTTTGGCCACATCGACACCGAAGACTTCCGGGACCCGGTCGAGGGCGCCGAGGAAGGCGTCGACCTCGTCCGGGGTGTTGTATGCCGCCAGGCTCACCCGCGAGGTCGCCGCGACCGCGAACCGCCGGTGCAAGGGCCAAGCACAGTGGTGACCGACCCGCACCGCAACGCCCTGGTCGTCGAGGATCTGGCCGACGTCGTGAGCGTGCACCCCGTCGACGACGAAGGAGACGGCGCCGACCCGGTCGACCAGCTCCGTCGGCCCGATGACCCGCACCCACGGCCGCTGCGCCAACCCGGCCAGGACCTGCCCGGTCAGAGCGTGCTCGTGCGCGGCGATCCGGTCCATCCCCCAGTCCCGGAGCGTCGTGACGGCGGCACCGAGCCCGACCGCCTGGGCCGAGTTCGGTGACCCCGCCTCGAAGCGTTGCGGTGGCGCGGCATACGTCGAGTGGTCCATGAAGACCGTCTCGATCATCGAGCCCCCGGTGAGGAAGGGGGGCATGGCCTCGAGGAGCTCGTAGCGGCCCCAGAGGACCCCGACACCGGTCGGGCCATACATCTTGTGTCCGGAGAAGGCGGCTAGGTCGACCCCGAGTGCGGGCAGGTCGAGGGCGAGATGCGGAGCGGACTGGCAGGCGTCGAGGACGGTGAGGGCGCCGACCCTCTTGGCCGCAGCGACGAGTTCGGCGACCGGGTTGACCGTGCCGAGAACGTTGGAGACGTGGGTGAAGGCAAAGACTTTCGTCCGCTCGCTGAGCAGCGCGGGCAGTGCTGCCATAGACAACCGGCCGTCGTCGGTCAGCGGCACCCAGCGCAGGCTCGCCCCGGTGCGTCGGCACAGCTCCTGCCAAGGGACGAGGTTGGCGTGGTGCTCCATCTGGGTGACGAGGACCTCATCGCCCGGACCCAGGGTCAACCGAGGGTCCTTGGGATGCCCGGCGACCGAGTTGGAGAAGGCGTAGGCGGCGAGGTTGAGCGACTCGGTGGCGTTCTTGGTGAAGACCACCTCTTGCGCCTGGCCGCCGACGAAGGAGGCGATGTCCGCCCGGGCCCTCTCGAAGGCGTCGGTCGCCTCCTCGGACAGCTGGTGGGCACCGCGGTGTACCGCGGCGTTGACCCGGTCGGAGAAGTCCCGCTCGGCCCGCAGCGCGACGTCGACTCGCTGGGCAGTGGCGCCGCTGTCGAGGTAGACGAGTCGGTGTCCGTCGCGCACCGTGCGCGCCAGGATCGGGAAGTGCGCTCGGATGGCGACACTTTCGGTGGGGCTGAGCAGACCAGTCATGACCACGCACTCACACTGCAGGGCTGAGGAAGCGATCGTAGCCGTGGGCCTCGAGCTGCTCGGCGAGCTCGGGTCCGCCCTCCTGCACGATCCGGCCGTCGACGAAGACGTGGACGAACTGCGGGGCGATGTAGCGCAGGATCCGGGTGTAGTGAGTGATGAGCAGGATGCCGGCATCGGTCTCGGCCTGAGCACGGTTGACCCCGTCGGAGACGATCCGCAGGGCGTCGATGTCGAGTCCGGAGTCGGTCTCGTCGAGAACCGCGAACTTGGGCCGGAGCAGCTCGAGTTGGAGGATCTCGTGACGCTTCTTCTCACCACCGGAGAAGCCCTCGTTGACGTTGCGGTTGGCGAAATCCGGGTCGATCCGCAGCGCGGCCATGGCCTCCCGGACGTCCTTGACCCAGGTGCGCAGCTTCGGCGGCTCTCCGTCCACTGCGGTCTTGGCGGTGCGTAGGAAGTTCGAGACGCTGACCCCGGGGACCTCGACCGGATACTGCATGGCGAGGAAGAGACCGGCACGAGCGCGCTCGTCGACGCTCATGGCGAGCACGTCCTCGCCGTCGAGGGTGACCGAGCCGGAGGTCACGGTGTATTTCGGGTGTCCGGCGATGGTGTAGGCAAGCGTCGACTTGCCCGAGCCGTTGGGGCCCATGATGGCGTGCGTCTGGCCGCTGCTGATGGTCAGCGAGACCCCTCGGAGGATCTCCTTGGTGTCCTGCTCGGTCGCCACGCTCGCGTGGAGGTCGGTGATCTCCAGGGTGGACATGGGCTCAGTTCTCCTTGGCGAGGGCGACGAGGACGTCGTCGCCCTCGATCTTGACGGTGTGTACCGCCACGGGCTGGGTGGCGGGGGGGCAGGACGGCTCTCCGGTGAGCAGGTCG
>JBDIAO010000254.1:0-2527 GCA_039812375.1 Phycicoccus sp.
GCCTGACCGAGGTCCCGGCCTGACCGAGGACCCGGCGTGACCGAGGACCCGGCCTGACCGAGGCCGACGAGTGGGCGGCATACCCTTGGGGACCATGAGCCCGGTCTTCGACTGCACGACCCCACAGGGTCTGGCTGATGCGATCCCCAAGGTGGCCCAGGGGGTCAAGGAGGGGGAGCTCGTCGTGCTGCCCACGGACACCGTCTACGGCATCGGCGCCGATGCCTTCCTCCCGGCGTCGGTGCAGGCACTGCTGGCCGCCAAGGGACGCGGGCGGGAGATGCCTCCGCCGGTCCTGATCGCAGACACCGCGACTCTGGACGCACTGGCCGCGGATGTGCCCGCCTATGCCCGGGCACTCGTCGAGGAGTTCTGGCCCGGTCCCCTCACGATCGTCCTGCATGCCCAGCACAGCCTGTCCTGGGACCTTGGGGACACCGCGGGGACGGTCGCGGTGCGGATGCCGGACGACCCGGTGGCGCTTGCCCTGCTGCGCGCGGTCGGCCCGATGGCGGTGAGCAGCGCGAACCGGACCGGGTACCCGGCGAGTCGCACAGTGATCGACGCCGCGACCCAGCTGGGTGCCGCGGTGACCTACTACCTCGATGGTGGACCGGTGCGTGGCGGCCTCGCCTCGACGATTGTCGACTGCACCGGTGCGGAGCCGGTCACCCTCCGGCGCGGGGCCCTGGGTGAGGACGAGATCCGAGCCGTCACCGAGCGGTATCGAGCCGCGCAGGGCGAGGATCGTGCGGACACTGCCGAGATCGCCGACGTCGAGGCGTCACAGACCGTAGAGTCGCAGCCGGGACCGGACCAGCCGGCCGAGAACGAACCCACGCAGAACGAACCCACCACGCAGAATCAAGCCACCACGCAGAACGAGCCCACTACCGAGAAGGAGCTCGACCAGTCATGACCGAAACGTTCTATGGATCGGACTTCGCCGCGCTGAACGCCGCCGACCCCGAGATCGCCGGGATCCTGCTCTCCGAGCTCGATCGCCTGCGCAGCGGGCTGCAGCTCATCGCGAGCGAGAACATGATGAGCCCACAGGTGCTCACGTCCCTGGGCTCCACGTTGAGCATCAAGTATGCCGAGGGCTACCCCGGCCGGCGCTACTACGGCGGGTGCAGCGAGGTCGACAAGGCCGAGAACCTGGCTATCGAGCGGTGCAAGTCGCTCTTCGGGGCCGACCACGCGAATGTCCAGCCGCACAGTGGTGCCAGCGCCAACCAGGCGGTCTATGGTGCCTTCGCCGTTCCTGGGGACACGGTGCTCGCGATGAGCCTGCCGCACGGCGGGCACCTGACCCACGGCGCGAGGGTGTCCTTCTCCGGCAAGTGGTTCAACGCCGTGCACTATGGCGTGGACAAGGACACCGAGGACATCGACTACGACCAGGTAGAACGCTTGGCCAGGGAGCACCGTCCCAAGATCATCCTCGCCGGTGGCTCGGCGATCCCGCGCCTGATCGACTTCGAACGCTTCCGGGCGATCGCCGACGAGGTCGGGGCCATCTTCTGGGTGGATGCCGCCCACTTCATCGGTCTGGTCGCTGGCAAGGCGATCCCCAGTCCGGTCCCGTTCGCCGACGTGGTCTCGTTCACCACCCACAAGGTGCTTCGAGGCCCTCGCTCGGGCGCGATCGTCTGTCGGGCCGAGCACGCCGCGGCAATCGACAAGGCGGTCTTCCCGATGATGCAGGGCGGGCCGCTCATGCACGTCATCGCGGCGAAGGCGGTCAACTTCAAGGAGTGCGCCACGCCCGAGTACGCCGCCTATGCCAAGCAGGTCGTGGCCAACGCCCAGGCACTGGCCGGTGCGTTGGGGGAGCACGGCATCCGCCCAACCACCGGCGGCACCGACACCCACCTGTCGCTGCACGACCTGCAACCTGTGCTGGTCACCGGCGCGGAGGCCGAGGAGCGCTGCGACGCGGCGGGGATCACCTTGAACAAGAACGCCATCCCGTTCGACCCGCAGAAGGCGAACATCGCCTCCGGAATCCGGGTCGGCACGCCGTGCGTGACCACTCAGGGGATGGCAGAGCCGCAGATGCGTGAGATCGCGGACCTGATGGCCCTCGCGATCACCAAGGGTGACGCCGACCCGCAGCACGAGGTCTCCAGGCAGGTCCGGGGGCGGGTGAGCGAACTCGTCGCCGCCTTCCCGGCATACCCTCGCTGACGGCGTCGCGGTCACCGGGAGCCGCGCCGAGGACGAAGGGCAGGTGAGGACCGGGCATGCGCGAATACGTGTTCCTCGTCCTCGTCGCTGCGATCATCACGTATGCCGCCACCCCAGCCGTGCGGATGCTCGCCGTGCGCTTGGGGGCGTTCACGCCAGTGCGGGACCGGGACGTGCACTGTGAGCCGATCCCGCGTCTGGGCGGGGTGTCGATGCTCTTCGGCTTCGCCGCCGCCCTGCTCGTGGCCTCCGTGCTGCCCTTCTCCAAGCAGATGTTCCGAACCGGTGAGCTCTGGGGGGTGCTTGCCGGTGCGGTCGTTCTCTGCCTGGTCGGGGC
>JBDIAO010000255.1:0-2525 GCA_039812375.1 Phycicoccus sp.
CTCGTCGTCAACCTCCCAGGTTCGAGCGGGGGAGTGCGGGACGGGCTCGCCGTGCTGGCAGAGGTGATCGAGCACGCGCTGTCCCAGCTCGCCGGGGGTGACCACTGATGGGCGGGGGCGGGCACTGATGGACGGGGGTGGCCACTGATGCCCTGGTGGCGCCGCAGCGTCGGCGCGGCCGATGTGGGCCCGGTGGCGACGTCCGGCGGGGAGCGTGGGACGCGCGCACGCCATCCCAGCGGCCGGCACCGTGAGGGGACGACTTCCGCACCGCCGCGCTGGCCCCTCGTTCTGCACGGGTGCACGCCGCGCGGGGTGGACTTCACCTTGCGCCCACTCGTCCGAGAGGATGCCGCTGAGTTCACAGCCGTACGTCGAGCCAACGCCGCCTGGCTTGGTCCGTGGGATGCCACCTCGCCGGAGGCGCGAACCACCCCGCGCACGTTCGGTGAGCTCGTCGAACTCTTCGACGCTGATGCACGCTCGGGCCGGGCCCTGCCCTTCGTCATTGACCGGGATGGGTCGATCGTCGGACAGCTGACGCTCGGCAACATCGTCCTCGGGTCGTTCCGCTCGGGTACCGCTGGTTACTGGATCGCGCGCAGCTCAGCGGGTCTGGGGATCACCCCGACCGCCCTGGCCGTCACGGTGGACTACTGCTTCTCCGTGTTGGGTCTGCACCGTATCGAGGTCAATATCCGTCCGGAGAATGTGGCGAGTCTGGCGGTGGTGCGCAAGCTCGGGTTTCGGGAGGAGGGGTTGCGTCGCCAGCTGCTGCACATCGACGGGCAGTGGCGGGACCATCTCTCCTTCGCGCTCACCGTCGAAGACCTGGCTGGAAGGGCTGTGCGCGAGCGCTTGGACCGCTGACTTGCGCGTCACAGCAGTCACTTTGGCGACACACCGAGCAGCCTGCGTGGGGTGGGGGGAGCGGACGCCTACGGTCGAGTCGTGCAGCCCTCCTCCCTGGTCTTCCTGGTCATTCTCGGGGTCTGGGCTGCGTTCTTCCTGCAGTACTGGATGCGGCGCCGCGAGATGATCTCGACGGCACGCACGGTCGAGCAACTCTCCGAAACGATGCGAGTCCTCGCGGTCCCGGCGGCTCCCGCGGCCCAGTCTCGTGCCACGCACCATTCGTATGGTGCGTCCCCGACTCGTGCTCTGCGGCCCAGTGTTGCCGACCTGAGGACCGACGGTTCACGGCGCCCACCGGCGCGCCCAGGGATGGCCTCGGGGACGGTCCCGGGGGTGGTGATGCGCCCGGCACGGTCACTGCGCGGTCTGACCCTGCTCATCGGGGTGCTGGGGACCCTCGTCTACGTCGGTTTGGTGGTTGCCGGGGTTATCCGTGCGGTCGGGATCGTCCTACCGGTCCTTATGGCGCTGGGCGGGTTCCTCTGGCTGCGGGCCGGCGTGCGCGGGGAGATCCGGGCTCGGGCCGGGCGCCCCGTGAGGCGCGATCCTGTCCCGGATGCTGAGCGACGCCACGCGGGCGGGCCCGCCACTCGCCGCGAGGGAGCGACGAGCCAGTCCTACCCCGGGACTGCGGCTCCAGCACAGTCCCAGGAGCCGGCACAGTCCCGGGAGCAGGCACAGTCCCGGGAGCAGGCATACGCACCGGCGGCGGCATACGTACCGGCGGCTGGGGTCAGCGCTACCGGGCCTCGCGAGGACCTCCGGGCCGTCGACGAGGACCCTTACGACGTCGACCAGGTCGCCGCGGTCGCCCTCACCCGGCCGGGGGCGGAGCCTGCACCTGTCGTCGAAGACGACGACATCCCGACGACCTGGACTCCCCGAGTGATCCCGCCGCCGACGTATGCACTCAAGGCGCGTATTGAGCACCGGCCTATCGACGAGTCGTGCAGGGCGGCGGACCCCTCGGCAGCGCCCGATCTCGACGATGACGTGATCCCGCTGCGCCCTCGCGCAGTGAACGGCTGAGCGAGTCCACTGGCTACACCGGTCGCAGGCTGAGCCGCTCAACTGCTGAGCAATCCAACGGGCCGCCATGTCGCCAGGCGGCCGTGGTGACCGTCGGCCATGTCGACGGGCGGCGACGACGGCGGGCCGGCGGCCGCGGGTCTGACGCGTTGCGGCATACGGCCTCGATGGTGCTGCCGAGGGCAGGGCGATGTCTCAGTCGAGGGTGCCGGGCGTCCGGGACGGATCCGGATCAGCCGAAGGTCCTGGGGCGACCGCGTCCAGGAGCGGGACTGCCGTTTCGATGACGGCGTCCACGTGCCGGCCCGGCGGGTCCTCGTCGTTGGAACGCTCGCCGGCGGCCTCAGGCAGGGCCCCCGGTGGGGCGCCGGTTCCCTCGACGCTATCCGCAGAGGGCGCGACGTCGTTGTCGGCGGGCTGGGGTACCTCATCCAGCAAGTGGTGTCCGACCGCGTTCAGGACTGCGACGACTGGGACGGCGATGAGAGCGCCGATGATTCCGGCAAGAAGGACACCGGTGGCGATCGCGAGGATCACCGAGAGTGGGTGGACCCGCACCGACCTGCCGAGGATGAACGGCT
>JBDIAO010000256.1:0-2520 GCA_039812375.1 Phycicoccus sp.
GCCGAGGCGGCGCGACCACATCGGGCGACCCACCGCCGACTGACTCGAGGCTGAGGGAGAGCAGACGGCGTCGCAGGGGACGCCGGCGCCCCGATCGCCGGCGACCCCTGTGACGCCCCCCCACTACGGTTGCCCCCGAGATCGACTCCCCCGAGATCGACGACCCGTTTGCTGCCCCCCGGCCAGCGGTCCTGCTACTGCCGCCTGGTGAACTTCGGATCACCAGAAGCTGTACTCAGGACAGTACGCAGTGAACGGAGGCCCCGCTGTCACCCGGGTGACAGCCTGACTGTCACCTAGAGCACAGTTTCGAGGGGGTCGCCGGCGAAGTCTCGGTCCATGGCGGCGATGTCCTCGGTGACCAGCTGGTCCGATATCCCCTCAGCCGGGGGTATCGCGCCAAAAGACCCCTCAGCGCGGACCCTCAGCGCGAAGCCAGCAGCTCGGCGAGCGTGATCCCGGTCCGGCCGGCGAGCTCGGCCAGCTGGGTGCGGCAGGAGAATCCGTCGGCGAGCACGATGGCGTCCGGATGTGCCTCGACGGCGGGCAACAGATCGTGCTCGGCCACCTTCACCGACACCTCGTAGTGGCCCTTCTCGACCCCGAAGTTGCCGGCCAGGCCACAGCAGCCACCGAGCGTGGTGACGGTCGCGCCGGACCTCTTCAGCAGCGCCGCATCGGCTTGCCAGCCCAGCACTGCGGCGTGGTGGCAGTGCGGCTGCACCACGAGCTCGACGCCGGTCAGATCCGGGGGAGTCCAGCCCTCGGTCCGTCCCAGGAGCTCGGCCAGCGTGAGTACGCCAGCGGCGACCTCGACCACCCGCGGGTCGTCGGGTAGCAGCTCCCGGGCGTCGCTTCGCCATACGGCGGTGCAGGACGGTTCCAGGCCGACCACCGGGACGCCGGCGGCGACGTACGGGTGCAGGACGTCGAGACTGGTCCGGAGCTGCCGACGAGCCCCCTCCCGCTGACCGGTGGAGATCCAAGTCAGCCCGCAGCACGCGGTCCGATCCGGGAACTGTGGCGTATAGCCGGCCGACCGCAGCACCTCGACCACGGCCTCGACCCCGCCGCCGGTGAAGCAGTCGGAGAACGAGTCCACCCAGACCACGACCGGCTTGACCTGCGGCGTGGCTTCCGACTTGGTGCCGGCGACGGGGCCCTCGGCCGACTCCAGGGCCGCAACCGGATCAGTCAGCGACACTCGCTGGCGAGCTGCCCGCTCGGCGAACCGCGGCAGACTCCGCCGCTGGTCCACTCCCGCGGTCCAGCGGACCACCCAGCGCAGCCCGGGCAGCGAGGTGGTCAGGTTCACGAGCTTCGCCAGCGCCGGGGACTTCGTGATCAGCCGTCCCCACCGCGGCAGCCAGCCGAGTGCATAGTGCGAACGTGGCCGGAGTTTCCCGGTGTACGTATGGTCCAGCACCTCGGACTTGTACGCCGCCATGTCGATCCCGGTCGGGCAGTCGCGGGCGCAGCCCTTGCAGGACAGGCACAGATCCAGTGCGCTGTGCACGGCGGGCGACTTCCAGCCGAGCTGGACGAGCTCGCCGTTGACCATCTCCTGCAGGACCCGGGCCCGGCCACGGGTGGAGTCCTTCTCGTCCCGGGTGGCCTGGTAGGACGGACACATCACGCCGAGGCTGCCGGTCGTGTTCGCCAGGCACTTGCCCACGCCGGAGCACTGGTGCACCTCGTTGCTGAAGCGGGACGGGGCGCGGCCAGACAGGGCCGCAGCCCGGAGGTCGACCTCGACCGGCCGCGGATCGACCAGTACGCCGGGGTTGAGCAGATTGTCGGGGTCGAAGGCGGCCTTGACCTCGCCGAACAGCGCGATGGCGGCAGGGGAGTACATCGCCGGCAACAGCGCCGAGCGGGCCCGGCCGTCGCCGTGCTCACCCGACATCGAGCCGCCGTACCCGGCGACCAGCCGAGCACCGTCCTCGACGAAGGCGCGATAACGCGCCGGGCCGTCGGCCGAGGTCAGCGGGAAGTTGATCCGGATGTGGACGCAGCCGTCGCCGAAATGCCCGTACGGCAGGCCGAGCAGCCCGTGGGAGTCCAGCAGCGCCTCGAAGTCGCGCAGATAGCGGCCCAGCATGGGCGGCGGGACGGCAGCGTCCTCCCACCCGCCGTAGGCCGGATCGGGCAGCGACACCCCGGCGAGCCCGGCGCCGTCCTCGCGGATCTTCCACAGCGCCGAGGTCTTGGCCGGATCGGTCACCACCTCACCCTCCAGGCAGCCCGATGCAGCCAGCAGGGCGGCGGCCCGCGACTCGAGCTCGCGGGGATCGTCGCCCACGAGCTCGACGAACACCCACCCGTCGCCGCGGGGCAGCGGCGGCACCGCGCTGTCACCGCGGGTCCGCCGGACCACGTCGACGATCTGGCGGCCCAGTCCCTCGATGGCGGTCGGCGAGAACTCCAGCAGCACCGGGGTGGCATCGGCGGCGTCGGCCATCGACGGGTAGCCGAGGGCGATCATGATCTTGTGCGGGGCGTCGGCGACCAGTCGTACCG